>DAOTMQ010000019.1:0-25755 GCA_035450385.1 Kiritimatiellia bacterium
TACGGCTTGTTGGCCTGCATCCCGAACCGCCGCGCACCTTGGTAGTAGTTGCACGTCGCACACTTCTTGTCCGTCACTCTGAATGTTCCATAGGCTGGCATGGCCTTGCTCCTTTTTGAAGTGTTTGTTATCGAGTCTCTCTCGCGCATCCGAGTGCTGCAGATGATGGAGGATTAGTCGGGTTTTACGAAGTGCGCTTCTGTGTATTTTGAGAAATAGTAGAGAATAGAGCGTTCGGCGATGTCTTTCATGATCTCGAACATTTCGTCAACAGACCACTTATCCTCGCGGAAATAGAAACTACCGCGATTAAACTTCCCCTGCCCTTCGTTGTAAAGGTATGTCTTATTCAGTTTCCCAAACATTGCGATTGTCGTAACGCGATCAAGTATCGATGAGTCAGGGGCAAAGTCGCAGCCATAACCGAAGCATACGAACGGGAAAATACTCTCTCGCATGAGGGCGGTACGAAAGCCGATGACGTTTTTGCCGAGTCTTTCAATGGCGTTACCCTTGGCCTGCTTCTTCTTGCCTTCTTTGAGCCGTAGGTCATTTGTACCCTGATTCTTAACCTCCGATATAACAATCGGATAGATAAACTTGTCCTCAGGCTTTCCCTTTAAACAAAGAATCCCGCCGTCGGGAGCCATTGACGAAGAATCGAAGTGGTGATGAAAGTCAACGTCGGGATAGGACTCTCTCAGTTCCCTCGTGATGTCCTTGAGTTTCCATTCCCACGAGTGGACGAAGTCTATTTGCTTCCCGTATTTGTTCTGAAGGTGTTGAATCAAGCGGGTAAGAGCGCTCACGATTTCCTTTTCCTGTCGCTTGGAGGTTACGTTGATGACAGGCGACTTGCTCGCTCGATCAGTTCTGAGTTGATGTTTGCGCGACATATTCCTCCCTTACCCCTTCAAAGAGGTTAAGTTGTTCCTGCTTGTAGATCGCATATTCCCTGTGCCCGCACAGTACTGATTTTTCCTTCGCTGTGATTGAGTGATGGAGTGCATCAACCGAGACATCGGATGCTCTGTGTGTGTCCAACACCACCACAAACTCGACGTTCATCGGCTTATTGGAGAATCGTTGCGAACTTACGCGATATCGCTTGTAACCCTTCATCTCAATACGGACGTGTCCGCGGTTGATGTTGGCTTCTAATAATTTCTCCAGAGGAATGAAGCCATCCGTGCTGTAGCTGGTCAGAATGAAGCGTGCGTTGAGCGTCTGCATAAGCTTCGCATAGGCTTTTGCCGCCTCGTCAACGTAGTTGTACGCGCTGCGCCGTTCGGTTCTCCAGTCCAATCGTATTGCTGACTTTGTGCCGGGTGTGACCGTCTTGCTCAGTTCAGGTTTGTCCCACAGCGCAACGGTATTTAACACATGGTAGTTGCTGCCGTAGGGATGTTGGTTGTACGGCGGATCAAGATACACGACATCAAGCTCGTCGGAACGCATGTTTTCAGCAATACGTTGTGCGTCGTCGCAAAGCACTTGGTTGTCGTAGCCATTGTCGAAGAACACGGCTGGAGTCAGGCACAGGTCGCCCGCTATGCGGTAAAGTGCTGTCTTTGTCTGACCACCCCACCCGTTGTGGAAGCCCTTGAATACCCCACTGGTGTTACTCGTGTAGCATGCCTGATAAAGCAAGGGGGCGAGCAGGCAATCCTGTTCCCTATCGTCGATGGCACCGGAATTGTGCCATTCAAGAATCTGATGGCGGATCGCATCAATCCGCATACCGTTCTTGCGCATGTAAAACATGCGATCAACCTTGATGTCGTAGTTTTCATCATCTCGCGGGCAGAGGTGATCGGTGATCCAGTCAACACGGGGAGGTAAGCTATTAAGGAGAGCCAGAGCCTTCTCGTATCCCCCCAATGCCTTGAAAGCGGGGACAGTGTTGTTTCTGATGTAGCAGCCGTTTATCACTTTAGCATAGGGCTCCCAGTCGTTTGCTATGACACGGTACCCCAAGGTTTTGGCAAGACGTGAGACGACACCACTGCCCGCGAAGATGTCCAGGAAAGTCGGAGCCCCGGACTTCGTGGTGTGCTTCAGTGCCCGTATGATAAGGTCTAGCAACTTACGCTTGTTTCCGATGTATGGGATCAACTGGTTAAAGACGAAGTTGGTAGTACGCACTGCTGCGTGTCGGCTACGCTCATAAACCAAGTTTCTTGACATGGATATATCGTTCATCATCATCAAGCCACACTGTAGCATTCTACGAGTGCCGTTCCGAGTCCCTTTGCGTCCAACGGGCTATAAACCTGCCCCACGAGGACAAGAAGCCCCTAGTTACGTGGCCATGTTAGCCGCTCGGACGGCGATGGTCAAGCACCCGTCTTTTGAATCGAGAGGCACTAGCTGCGGCTGTTCCGCCTGTTCGGCGTTCAGCGTTTTTCACAGCAGCATCTCCTTGGGTTTTATGTACGATTCACTCTCTACTCACGCCAGAGGTGGCGGCGCGGCCGCCGCCCGGACAAGTGACACTTGTCCCTCCCGGTGCTCCGCAATGAAACCTGAAGCCATCCTTCCGCATGGCGGAAGGCGGCTCGTGGGGACACTCGCCCCCCAATGTCGCGATCCGATTATGCGCCCGCGCAGCGGGAAATCATGTCTAAAAACTCCCAAAACGCTCAACTTCCAACGCTCAAGTAAAAAAACTCCTAAATCCTAACTCCTAAATACCAACTCCGCGCACAGCGCGGAAAGCGGCTCGTGGGGACACTCGCCCTCCAATCTTCGCGTCTTCGCGCCTTCGCGTGAAACAGCCGGGCAGTGCTTTTACTCTCATCATTGCGAGCCACTGGGTGATCGCAATAAGAGAGGTTGACTCGCGACCCGCGACTTGCGACTCGCGGTCAGCACTGCCTTCCCCCAAAAATCTGCGTCATCTGTGCCCATCTGTGGATAAAAAACCGAGCACCGCTCCCCCCCAAAAAACCTTTGTGGACTTTGTGCCTTTGTGTGAGGATCACTCTGAACCCGGCGCGTCGCTGGAGCGTTTACACTATACGCAAGTGCGAGCCGGGGCTCGCGGGACTGAAAACGGCAGGTGGGTGTGATGGCGGATGGACAGGAAGCGGCGCTCCAAGTCAAGGGGCTTTGCAAGAGTTTTGGCGACGGCGCCAATCGGGTGCAGGTGCTCAGTGAGGTGGACCTGACGCTGGCGCGCGGGGCGTTTGACGCTGTGATGGGGCCCAGCGGCTCGGGGAAGAGTACGCTGCTGCATCTGCTGGCGGGATTGATCGCGGCGGATGACGGCGATATCCGCGTGGGCGGGGTGTCGATCAGCACGATGAGTGATCACGATGTGACCTGTTTTCGCCGCCGCCGCATCGGCCTCGTGTTCCAGGACTTTAATCTGATTCCGACGCTGACCGCCGAGGAGAATATCGCCCTGCCGCTGCTGCTCGACCGTCAACGTCCGGATGCCGCGCATATCGATGCGCTGCTCGCGCGATTCGGCTTGACGCAGCGCCGCGCACACATCCCGTCGAAACTAAGCGGCGGCGAACGGCAGCGCGTGGCGATCGCGCGTGCGCTGGTGATGAAGCCGGACATCGTTTTGGCCGACGAGCCGACCGGCAATCTGGATTCGCCGGCGGGTCGGGCGTTCTGCGAGTTGCTGCGCGAGATGAATGACGAGGTGGGGTGTACCATCTTGATGGTGAGCCATGATCCGGTGGTGGCGGCGGCGGCGAAGCGCGTCCATCTGTTGAAGGACGGACGCTTTGTCGACACCTTTGAAACGGGACATGATGCGGCGCGTGTTTCTGACCGCTATCTGGAGACGATGCGCCCATGATTCTCAAACTGGTGCTCAAGAGCCTGCGGTACGAGAAGATACGGTTGGGCACCGCCGCGCTCGGCGTGGCGGCGGCGACGGGGCTCTTTGTCTGGTCGCTGGGGCTTGTCGTGACCTCGGCGGGACAGAGCCGGGAGCGGGTGCGGCGCATGACGGCCCCCTACACCTGCTGGGTGTCGGTCGGCAATGTGGGCGTCCGGCCGGATCGCAAAACGATGATGCGGCAGGTGGGACGGTCGTCGGTCGCGCAGCCGTTGCCGCCGGAGCTGGTGTCGGCCGTTCAGGCGTTGCCGGAGGTCGAAGTGGCGATCCCCTACAAGACGATCCGCACGGTGCTGGACTACCGTCCCGGCGGACGCATCCTGCAGGGGCCGCCGCTGGTGTCGGTGCTGACGCTGGCCGCAACATCGGGGTGTCCGTATGCCGAGGCCACCGTCACGGGGCGTTGGCCTGATCCGGCCAGCGAAGCGTCGGAGGCGGCGGTCTGCACGGCGGTGTTTACGCCGCGCCGTCTGACGCCGCCGCCGTTGGGTTCGATGCTGACGCTGATCACGCCGTCCGGCACGGTGGAGGTCAAGATCACGGCGTACGTTGATTTCAAGGAAGCGTTGCCGGGGTTCCCGACATCCTTCGTGACGCTGGGTGCGCTGCGGCAGGCGTCCGGCGGCACATACGATCCGGCGCCCGATCTGCTGCTCTGCAAGCTACGCGACGGAGCGGATACCAAGGGTGTGAAGGCGGTGGCGGAGCCGGTATATAAGGTGCTGGAGCGGAAAGATGTGGAGGCGGGGTATTCCAGTGACAAGCTGCAGAATTTCAAACGACAGGCACCGCTGCTGCTCACGCTCTCGATCTTGACGGCGCTCTGTATGCTGGTCAATGCCTTGACCATCGGCGTCGAGCAGAAGCGGCGTGTATTGGCCTTGCTGCGCGCGGCCGGTATGACGGCGAAACAGGTGTCGCAGGTGGTGATGCTGGAGGGCGCGGTTGTTGCGTTCGCAGGGTGGGCTGTCGGACTTGCGGCGGGATGGATGATCCTCGCGGCGTTTGTCGCCCAGACGCCGGATGCGTTTCCGGCGGGCGTGATCGTGGGGTGGGTGACGCCGGTCTCGTCGTTGATCGGTGTGGCGCTGGTGGCTGCGGTCAGTCTGATTTGGCCGTGCCGACATGCGATGCGCATCAAGCCGTTGGACGCGCTGGCCGAGCAGGAGGATGAGCCTAAGCCGATCTCGTGGCGGCGGTCGCTTCTCGGTTTCGTCCTGCTCTTTCCGATGCTGGTGCTTGTGTTACCGATGCCCATCACGGCGATGACGCGCAGTGTGCTGCTGCTCGCGCTCGGGTTGCCGCTGCATGTGCTCGGGCTGTTGTTAGTGCTGCCGAGTTTTGTCTCTCTCATGGAACGGGCGGCCGCGCCTGCGGTGAGCGCGATGCTGGCACTTGATCCGCACTTGCTGCGGCGGCGTATCAGTCGGCACTTCTCGCGGACGGCAGGCATGGTGCTCACGTTGGCGGTCGGGCTGGGTGCTTTTGTGTCGATCCATATCTGGGGCGGTTCGATGATGGCACCGTTTATCCCCAGTCATGAATTTCCGGACGCGATTGTTTCGATCCTGCCGAATGGCGTACCGGTCTCAGCGGCTCAGGACGTATCACGGTTGAAGGGGGTAGGGGACGGTCGCTGTCTTGCGCTGGAAGCCGCGCAGTTCGATCTCTCCGAGGCTTTGACCGCGCAGGTCGTGCGTGTGTCGGGTCGGTTGCCGGCGAGCCCCAACGTGCTGCTGATGGGCACCGATCCGCAAGCGGCGTTCGGCGGGGAGCGTCCGCTGGCGCCGTTCCGGTTTGTGGAGGGCGACCGGCAGGCGGCGGCAGCGGCGATGGCGGAGGGCGGGGTGTGCGTAATCACGAAGATGTTTTCACGCGAAACCGGTCTGCATGCGGGGGATACGCTGACGATTGTCAAGCGAGGTTCTTGCAAAGCCCCTCGTGGCATGGGCGTCCCGCCCATGAAACACGGGCAAGATGCCCGTGCCACACCTGTAAGCAAGGGGGGGGGCAAGACCCTCAAATGTCCGCCGGCGCAGAGCGGGCGTGACACGGGCGGGTCGGACGGAGCGGCTCAGGAGGTAGCCTTTAAGATCGTGGGCGTGACGGATCTGAACTGGCACTTGGTCACCGCGCGCGCCCGGCTTCGCGGGCGCAACGGCATGTCGGGCATGACAATGGGGCCTGTGTTCGTGAGCGAGCGCGATGCGCGTCGCCTGACCGGCAACACCGACACGACGTATTTTTTGTGGCTCAACCTCAGCAAGGAGTACCGCAGCATGGGGGCGTTGCAGGGGAGCCAGTTGCTGGAGGCGGATATCCGCAATGCGCTTGAGATCGACGAAGCGAACACGGTCTGCGTGCATCACCGCGATGAGATCGAAGACGGCACGATCGCGCACGGCGCGCAACTGATCGGCGACATGGCGCGCGCGCCGTTCTGGTCGTTGCTCGTGCTCTCGACCGGTTTCATTACGCTGTTGATCGCCTCTTTTCAAGCCTCGGCCAAAGAGATCGCCGTGATGCGCGCGGTCGGCATGACGCGCAGCCAACTGGGGCGCATGTTGCTCGGGGAGGCGCTGCTGGTCGGTCTGTGCGGCATCGTGCTGAGCCTGCTTTCAGGCTTTTGTATCGGCTGGACTTTCACCGGTTGGACACGCGCTTGGTTCATCTTCGGCGGTCTGTCGGTTTCGCTGAGCGTGCCGTGGCTGGTCATTCTGCGGGGCGTCTGCTTCGCCCTCGCGCTGTGTGTCGTGATGGCGGCTCTGCCGATTGTGTGGCTTGTGAGAAAGTTGGGGCGGGATTAATTTTTCATGTAAAGACCGCCGTCGACGCAGAGGGTTTGGCCGGTGATCCAGCCTGCGGCGTCGGAAGCCAGGAAGCTGACGCAATCGGCGACCTCTTCGGGGGTGCCGAAGCGGGCGAGCGGGATGGCATCAAGCTGTTTGACGCGGCGGGTTTCGGGGATGTCGGCGGTCATGTCGGTGGTGATGATGCCGGGCGCGACGGCGTTGACCGTGACGTTGGAGGCGGCCAGTTCGCGCGCGGCGGTTTTGGCGAGTCCGAGCAGGCCGGCTTTGGAGGCGCTGTAGGCGGCGCGCATCAGGTCGCCCATCAGGCCGGCGGCGGAGGAGATGTAGATGATGCGCCCGGCCTTGCGGCGTGCCATCGGACGCGCGACTGCCTTGGTGAGCAGGAAGGCGGCATCGAGGTTGGCGGCCATGACCTCACGCCACTCTTCATGGGTCGTGAACGCCAGCAACTGGCTTTTGATGATTCCTGCATTGCAAACCAACGTGTGAATCGGGCCGCATTGTAGCTCAACCGCCTTAACAAGTTCTGCGGCCTGCGCTGCATCTGCCAGATCGGCCGCGAACAGTTCGGCCTCGCCGCCATCCGCGCGGATGGCGGCGACGGTGGCCTGCGCGTCGGCTTGCGATGAGCGGTAGTGAACGGCCACACGGAAGCCGTCGCGCGCCAGCGCGAGGGCGATGGCGCGTCCGATGCCTTTGGCGGAACCTGTGACGAGAGCGGTGCGCATGGTGTTATGAGCGGGAAGCGAGGTAGGTTTCAAGAACGGTTTCGTCGATGATCTCGGCGCCGGTCGCGGCTTGGATCTCGGCGAGGTCGAGTCCCTTCTCCTGCGCGATGCGGCGCACGCGCGGCGTGGCGCGTACGCGCGCCGGACGGTCGCGCACCGGGGTCGGTGCGGCGGCGGGACCGCGGTAGGCGGTCATCAGAGCCTCGTTGTCGGCGGCGATTGCGGGGTCTTCCTCGCCGGGCTCGCCGATCAGGCCGACAATGAAGCCGGTGGGCACGACGCTCTTCTCGGTCGCGTAGACGGCGAGCAGGGTACCGGCGGCGGGGGACTCGAGTTCGTAGACGGCCTTGTCGGTCGTGAGTTCAGCCAGGCACTCGCCGGTTTCCACACGTTCGCCCGGCTGTTTGCGCCAGTGGGTGACGGTGACATCGACGAGGTTGACATCGAATTGGGGAATGATGATGCGTGTCATAGGAGTTAATAACTAAGAGTTAATAGTGAATAACTAACAACTAATAACTGACCGGTTCGAGACCGGCGAGTGTGGGTTTGGTGTTTTCGGAGCCCGGTGGAATCGGGATCATCCAAGTATCGGTAAGATTGCCGCGCCGGTCGCTGATCCGGAAGCGGAACCAGTGAGGATCGTTTTGGGGTCGTTCGAGATTAGCGGGGCGAATGCCGGTCTGCTCGGCTTCACCGCCCTGCCAGACGAGACCCTTGATACTGCTCAGGTCGTAGGCTTTGAGCGGGATCAGGTGGTCCGAGGTCCAAGGAGCCAGAATGGCGAATGAGCGGATCTGGATCTTGCCGCCTTTGGCACGGGGCGGGAAGAAGAGCGAAAGGTAGGTCAGGTCCGGCGTGTCTTTGTGTTCTTCGGTCTCGTCGCGCAGGAAGTCGCGCGCGTTGATCAGGATATCGTGCCAGACGCCGGTGGTGCAGGACGTCGCACCGATCACGTAGGTGAGATGATTGGTGTTGGTCAGGTCGAGTGTGTGGGCGTCTTTGATGCCGCGCGGACGGCGCGGGCCGGTGTTGAAGGAGAGCGTGAAGGGGCGCAGCCCCTCCGGGATGTCGAGCATCCGGAACGACACAGCGATCCACGGGTGTTTGTCCGGATCCCAGGCCGGAGAGAAGGCGTGTTGGATAAAGGAGTTTCTTTCGCCGTTGGGCGCGATTTCGAGCACATGGCCGTCCGGCGTGGCCACGGTAGCAGCGGTGAGGTTGCGGTTAGCCGGGAAGAGGGGCTCCAGCGCGGTGAGTGTCGGCTGCATCCAGAGGATGTTTTTGGTGGGCGGCGCGGGGAACACGGTGGGCGGGCGCTTGTCGGATTCCAAGTCCAGCTTGATGTCGATGCGCAGCGGCGGCGCGCCGTTACCGGCGGCGTCGGTGATGCCGTCGACGGTGATCGGCAAGACGTCGCCGTGCTTGGCGCTGGCGAGCTGCTTACGCAACAGCCAGATCCAGTCAAATTCATAGGAAAGCGTGCCGTGCCCGATGGCGCAGAAACCGTTGTCGGTGGCGATATCAAGCGGCGTTCCCAGGCAGGTCAGGCGGATGGTGTTGGGCACCGGCGGCGAGACGGGATCGGTCAGCGAGAGCGTGAGGCTGCTGCCGTTGTATTTTTCGACGGCGTTGATCGCATGCGTGACCTGCGGTTGCGCGCGGTCGAGCATGAAGGGCAGGTCTGCGGGGTGCGACCAGAGCGATTTTCCGTCACGCGCGCGTACCAGCAGGTGGTGGATGCCGTCGGGGATTTTGGAGATGTCGGGCTCGATCACTTCGCCGTTCTTGGCAGGCAGCCAAATGACTGCCGCCCGCTCTTCTTCGGGGCGGTTGTCAAAGGCGACGGGGCCCTGCATGATCGCATAGACGACTTCGGCGACGGTGTCGGGATCGGCGTAGTCGGCCTTGAAGGCGAAGGGGCGGTTGGGACCGACGGCTGGGCCGCAAGCGATGTCGTCAATGTAGAGCGTACTGTGCAGGCCGGTCTGGTCGCTACCGTCGCGCGAAGCGAAGCGCAGGGGCGCGGGCGGGACCGTGGTGCGCTGCGTGAGCGGAAGCTGGCCGCCGCTGTCTGTCGGGATGCCGGTCCACACGCGCCAAGTGTCGTCCATGGGAGCCGCCACGCCGCCGCCGAAGCGCACGTGGGTGTTGTAGACTTCGGAGAAGGTAAAGGCCGAGGAGCCGAAAGCCAGTGAGACGATCGCCATGGGGTCGCCCTTGTAGCGGAATTGGATGAGAGGCGTGGCGACCGGATTGAACGACTTGACCAGCAGACCGTCCAGACGGCGACCGTAGACACCGGCGTTCTGGAACTTGAGCACACCGCCGCGCTGGGGGTCGGTGTTGTCGATTGAGGCGATGGCCCTGGTCTGGTAGGGCGTGGCGTCGCCGGGGCGCGCTTCGAAGGTCTCGATACCGCCCTCGGGCAGGGTGAGACTCAGCAGGACCGGCGGATGGTTGAGTCCTTCAGTGGTGCGCATTGGCACGACCTGTCGGAAGATGCGGCCGTCGGAGAGTTCGAGCGCCAGCGTCATGCGGTTGGGCTGGAGCGTTTCGAATGGCACGAGCACGCGGATACAGTTGCCTTCAGCCGCGAAGGGGGCGGGCTGGGCGTCGGCCAGAGCGCGTTTGGGCGGTAGCATGGGTGAGGGCCAGGGGTGAACCGGCGTGACCAGAATCGAGCCGGGGATGGCGGAGTCGGCTTCGGCGCGTAGGCCGAAGTTCGCCAGTTCCGGCACCGCCCATTCGATCACAGGCTTGCGGGGATCGAGCGCGGCGGGCACCTCCACCATCTGCAACTCGCCGGGGCGCAGGCCGTTGACGATCTTTGCGAGCGCGGCGATTTCGTTACGCTTTTCGGGCGGGGCCGAGAGTTCCGGTGTGCCGCGGTGGATTTCGCGGAAGGCGCGCACGGCGTACCACGCATGGGGCGGATTGCCCTTGAGGCCCATTTGCACGTCGCTGGGCTGGAGGTTGCCGAAGCCTTCGAGTTGCACCGCCTGATTGGCGCGGATGACTTCGGAGGGGACCCAGATCTCGACCGGTGTCCAGACAAGGTTGGTGCCCTCCGACGGAGGCAGTTCGTCGAGCTTGCCGATGATCTGGCGCGGGCCGCGCGTCTCGTCGGTCCCCGAAAGCACATAGGTCCACTCTTGAACCGTGGTGAAGCCGCCCTTGCCGTCGGGTTTGACGGTCGAGAACTCGAAGTTGACCAGGGCCTGCGGGTGGCGCGCGATTTCGAAACGCCAGCCCAGCAGTTTGTCGGGCTGGGCCGGGGGCAGGTCACACCGCACTAGGAAAGTGCCACCGCCGAGGATTGAGGTCACATGCATTTCGGGATGGGCGGTATCGAGATTGCGGAAGCGCACGCTGGGGTGGCTCACGGTGTCGAACGCATGCCAGAAATCCGGAGCGAGCGGTTGGACCACGCGGCCGTTGACGCGCACACCGGAGTCGGCGGGCGGCGGCGGTTCCGGTGCGGGCGGCTGGCCGGCGGGGATCGTGTGGAAGGCAAAGGGACGCGGGCGGATCGACTCGGCGGCGATCTTGATGCGCGCGACCATCATCGAGTTGCGGTAGGTCCAGATGCCGAGCGAGCCTTCCTGCAGCGGTTCGGGATCATCGACGTTGAAGACCTCTTCGTTGTCGTAGATGTATTGCAGGTTCTTGCCGATGCGGCGGAGTTGCATGCCGTACCAAGCGCCGTGGATGTCACGGCCGGCGGCGACCAACGGCTGGTAGCCTTGCCGCGCCAGGCCGGCGCGTGAACGCGGCACGAGGTACTTGGTGGAGATGGCCATTGCCTCGCCGTTGCGCAGCAGGCGCGAATAGAGTTGCGAATGGTCGGGGTCCCATCCCGTGGCGATTGCTGTGTAACCGTCGCTGGTGGAGTTTTCGCGACTCATGACGGTCAGGTTGAGGTCGCCGGGGCGCGCATACCAGCCCATGCGCATGCCGGCGTAGAACTCGATGCTGAAGTCGCCGCTGAAGACATATTTGGACCAAAGCGCGGCCAAGGAGTCGGCACTCTCGCCGTTCATGTGCGACCAGGTCGGCTCGCAATAAAAGCGGTTGATGACCTCCCAACGGCCGCCGTTCAGCGTCCAGTTAAAGAGCGATTCGGTGAAGAGCGTGTCGAAGACGTTGTCGCGCTTCACCAGCGTGTGGCTGAGGTTCTCAAGCGTCATGCCGGCGATGCGCATCTTGCGTCCTGAGAGCGGCGCAGCAAGGTGGGTGCGGGCGAGCAGGATATCGTCGCCACCCAACCAGACAAGGTAGTCCTCAATGCCCAGCGTAAAGAGACGTATCTTATTTTTATCAAAGGCGATCTCCGGCACTTGTTCGGCCGTTACGGTGAATGCGGCGTTGGTGCCGCTTTCAGGGGTGAAGACGCTGATGAGGTCGTCTTTAACGCTCACGCGGCAGGTGCCGTTGGAGGAGTCTTCGCGGATGCCGAGATGCAGTTCCATGCCGTTGACTATGGGCAGGCGGATCTTGACTGGTCCGGTGAGATCGCCTTTGAACCAGGTCATGCCGTCTTTGAAGGTGATCCACTGGCCTTCGGGCGAGGCCCAGTGGCGCATGAAAGGATCGTTGACGTACAGCGGGTTCTTTTCGAAGCGCTCGCTCATGCGGGTGTCCTTCGAGGAGACCTGCGGCGCCGTGAAAAAGAGGTCTGATTTTGCGCTGGCGAAAACCCCCTGCACGCCGCCGGGCTGTTGGACGGGGCGGTCGAAGCAGACGAGGCGTCCATCCGCATAGCCGCGCAGCTTGTGTGGGCGTAGCGCGTCCAGCGCAAGCACCACGCGGTTGCTGACGAAGGCGGTGGTGTGGCTGTCGAGCAGCACGGTGTTGGTCGGGGTGACGGCTTCGAGCGAGAAGGTGCGTGCGCCGTCGGCTTGGACGCAGGTCAGGCGGTAGAGCGGAGTGCCGCCTTCGCCGTCGCCGGCAGTCAGGCCGCAGATAAAGTCGTCGGAAGTGGCGACGAAAAGCGACTCTTGGCGCAGCGGTCCGCCGGCGGGTTTGCCGTAGGTCCAGGTGTTCGTGGCACCGTTGGCGGACGGCATGTAGAGCCAGGTGGTGGTGTGGCGCAGGAGCGACTGCACACCGGGGGTCTGGTAGCGCGTGGCGAACGTTACGTCCTCAGGCGAGTCGAAGCGTTGCTCCTCATGCGACCAGGCCGCCACGTCGTCGAAACGCGTGGTTTCGCCGTCCGGCATGTTGGCGAAGAGCCCGAAGCGGCCGCCCGGCGGCAACGCCATTTTGCGGCGGATGACGTCGATGTTGTCGGCGCGGCAGATCACGCGGTCATCCATCACCTGCACTTCGAGCAGCAACCACTGTCCGGCGGGGAGTTCGGTCTGGACGGCCTCCAGCGCCACAGCCGGCGCATCGGCTGCGGCTGGCTGTTGCCACAGTTCGAGGATCAGGCGGTCGGTGGCGGGATCGGTCCGCGCCGTGAAAGCCAGAAATCCGCCGAACTCACCGGCTAGAAAGACGATGCCGTTGGTACCGACGTTATGCTGCACTGCAGCTCGGTAGACATAGCGGCAGTAGAACGGTTCGCCCGCCAGCACCACAGCGTTGGTGCCGCCGCCTTCCAGCGTATAGAAGTTCGGGCTCTTCTCGGGCTTCGGCTGACGCGCGAGTTGATAGCCGCCAGACGAACCGCTGATCGAACCGGTGACCGAGTGCAGCTTCCAGATGCCGCCCATGATCTCCCACGTCGGCGGGAACTCGGAACCGGCCGGCACGAGGAAGTTGTCCTCGAAGGCGAAGGAGCCGAGCCGTTGCGTGTAATCGTCAAGCTCCACTTCGGGGGGCTGGTTCTCGGGCGCGTGTTGCAGTTCCAACATGCCCGGCCAGAGTTCCGGCATGCGCAACACCGGCTGCTGGTCGACATAGGCATACCAGGCGTCCTCAATGCGCCTCAAGGTGAACCAACAGAGGTTGGTACCCAGCGTCGGACACGGCCAGGTGGTGATGCGACCACTCTTACCGCCCGGGATCATGTCCTTGGGCGTCAGCCGGTATGCGGTCTCGCCGCTACGCAGCGATATCTCGACCCGGCTATTGTCAGCCGGATTGCACACATGCACGCGCAGCGCGCCGCGTTCCGGTTTGAGGTTCATGGCCGCCAAGGCGCTACGCTCTGCGACATCCAGCCGCGTCTCCCAGCCCTCGGGCGTCGCTGCCAAAGCCATTCCCCCAAAAACGCACAGGATCCCCCAACAAAAAACAAATGGCGTCTTTTTCACTTCGCGTAGTTTAGCAGTTTTCTACACGTCGGGTAAGGGGGAATTGTCGTATTCTGCCTCTCGTACTTGCAGAAGTGATCCGGACCGTGTAGGATGGAATCCGGAAATCCTACTAGGATCGTTTGTGCGGTGCTGCGGGAGAGCGGAGGCGTGAATTAACAACGTTGAGGAGACTGGATATGACGCGTAGACAGTTTATGGCGACAACAGGAAGCGCGCTGCTGTGGGGAACGCACCGGGCGTGGGCGGCTGCGAATGACCGCGTACGCGTGGCGGTGATCGGTATTCACGGCATGGGTCAAAGCCATATCAAGGCGTACCAGGCTTTGCCGAATGTCGAGGTCGCGGCGTTGTGCGATGTCGATGCCGATCTCTTTGCGCCGGTCATCAAGCGCCACTTTACCGATAAAAACTTGAGGGCGCCCAAGACCTATACGGACCTGCGCAAGCTGCTCGAGGACAAGGAGATTGACGCGGTTTCGATCGTGACGCCCAACCACTGGCATGCACTGGCCGCGATCTGGGCGATCCAGGCCGGCAAACATGTTTCGGTCGAAAAGCCTTGTTGCCACAATGTGTACGAGGGGCGCAAACTGGTCGAAGCCGCCCAAAAATACAAGGTGCTGGTGCAGGATGGTGCCGAACAGCGCAGCAATCCATGTGCGCAGAGCATGGCGCGTTTTCTGCACGGAGGCGGGCTGGGTGAGGTCTACATGGCCAAGGGGATCTGCTACAAATGGCGCAACACCATCGGGCGTTTTCCCGATGAGCCGGTGCCGGCGGGCGTCGACTACGATCTCTGGCTGGGGCCCGCGCCCAAGCGTCCCTTCAACAAAAACCGTTTCCACTACAACTGGCATTGGAATTGGGAATACGGCAATGGCGACATGGGCAACCAAGGGGTCCATGAGATGGACATCGCCCGATGGGGATTGGGAGTAACGCTGCCGACCCGGATCACGGCCGTGGGCGGACACGTCATGTTCGACGACGCGCAGGAGACCCCGAACGTACTGATGGCGATATTCGAGTTTCCCAATCCCGAAGGGGGCGGGGATAAGAAGAAAATCCTACAATTCGAAGTGCGCCACTGGGTGACGAACGGCGAGGACGGGATGTGGCTGAAAGGTGCCGGACAGGGCAACACCTACATGGCCACCAGCCGTGGCAACGTGACCGGCAATCTCTTTTTTGGTGCGAAGGGCTATATGGCCAAGGATGTCGCGTCTTGGCAAACCTACATGGGGGAGAAACGCGAGCTGGGCGAACGTGGTTCCGGTATCGGTAACCACTATGCGAACTTCGTCAACGCAATTCGTGAGCCCGATCCCGCAGTTTTCAACGTCGGCATCCAAGAGGGATTTTACTCCTGTGCCTTGATTCATCTCGGTAATATCGCCTACCGGTTGGGACGCACCCTGACCTTTGATCCCGCGACGCTGACTTTCCCGGGCGACGTCGAGGCCAATGCACTGCTGACGCGCGACTACCGCGCACCCTATGTCGTGCCCGACCGGGTTTAGTATTCCGATTTTCTAACCCTTCACTTGCTGACCGCCACCTGAACCCGTTGCGGGTGGAGCAACCGGTCCAACACGTCCGGCGCGATTTTCACAAGCAGACCGCGCCGGCCGCCGTTGATATAGAGGATCGGCAGGTCGAAGAGCGACTCCTCGGCGTAGACTGGCAACTGCTTCCGTGTGCCGAAAGGACTGATCCCGCCCACCAGGTACCCCGTGTGCCGCGTGGCACTTTCAGACGAACAGGGCGCAACCGATTTCACGCCCAGCAAGCGTGCCATCTGCTTCGTCGAGATTTCCCGATCGCCGTGCATCAATACGATGAACGGTTTCTTGGCATCTGTTTCCATCACGATGGTCTTGACCGTCTCGTGTTCGCCGATTCCGAGTTCATGAGCGGCACGGTCGGTGCCGCCGTGCTCCACGTAGTCGTACACGCAAGGCGTAAACGCCGCATTCCCCGCGCGCAACGCGCGGATGGCAGAGGTGACAGGTATGTCCATGACTCTCCTTAAGAGAACGTGACTTCCTGACCGTGGAAGAGGAAGTTGCCGCCTACCACATATTCCATGGCCGTGGGCGAGAAGCGATCCTGCACCGTAATATGCAGATGCCCCGCGAGAATCGCCTTAAGTTGCGGGACCGTTTTGAGATACGCAATGAAATCGCGCGTGGTCGGATCATTCCGTTGCGTCAGCGCGTCACCGGTGAAGTCGGGCGCAGTCGCAGAACGAAACTTAGAACCGTACTTCCAGAACTTGGCGTTCTGACGCCAGATGTAGTCGGTGTAGAAGGGGATGTGCTTGATGATGACGATCGGGAGCCCTTTGTCGACCTCCTTCTTGAACCGTTCCACCTGCTCCGGCGTCACGCGCGCGTCCGAGTCGTCGATCGACACGAAGTTGACGCCGTTGATCTCCTGCGAGGCAAACGGGATGTCGAACGGAAAGTATTTCTTAAGCTCGGCGCGGATATCCGTACGGGAGGTGTTGGCGTTCGCCTCACGGTCAAGCCACATATAGGGCGAATACTCATGATTGCCGACGGCACCGAACATATTTTCGCCGAAATACTGCTTCACCAGATCGAGATTCTTCTGCGAAAGCCAGTCGATGAGATCCCCCGTGTGAAGCAGGTAGTCGCAATTGGCCTTCGCCCACGCGATCGAGTCGCGGAACGCCTCTTCCTGGCGTCCGCCGAAGGTCTGTGTACGCGCCTTCTTGAGCTGCTGCTTCCACTTGTCCTCATGAGGATAAGCGTCCGTGAAATGGGTGTCAGAGATGTGCAGCACCGAAAACGGCGACCGCGCGCCAGCGTCCACATGGACCTTGGCGATGCTAAGGCGCTCGAATCGCCCGCGATCCGGAAATATGGCCGGATCGTCCGCCAACGCAGGCAGACGCGAAACAGCGGCGAGCGCACCGCAAGAGAGCGCTGATTTGAGGAACCCGCGCCTTCCAAGCACGGAGCAACTTGTCTTGTTATCCATCCCTTTGTTTTTCATGCGTTGAAAATATCAGTTGCGTCGGCAACAGCCAAGCCGATAAAGCCAGACCGCAGCAATCAGCAACGACAGGAATGCGCAAAGGTCGTACGTTTCTGGTGAAAGTGGGAGCAGTGAGAAGGTAGCGTGGGCGTCCCCGCCCGCGACAACGTGCCCTGCAAAAGGCTGACGCGCGTATTTCCTTTTGACATCAAACCGCGCGCCGGGATCACGAGCGCCCTTTCGCAGAGCGGGCGGGACGCCCACGCCACCTTTGCATACGCACAAAACACGCGCTCGACTCGCAGCCCCCCCCGTCACTAACCGATTACAAAGAAATGTTCTTGCGGTATAACGCGATAAGAAATATATTGGCATTATGAGTGCGATAAGGTTTACGTGGGATGAAGCGAAAGCTGTGGAGAACAAACGCAAGCACGGCGTTGCCTTCGAGGAAGCCATGACAGTGTTTGCGGACGAGAACGCGCGTTTGAAGCACGATCCTGATCACTCTCTGGAAGAAGATCGATTCATCCTGCTCGGATTTAGCGCTAAGCTACGGCTGTTGCTCGTATGCCATGCTTACCGCGAAAACGACGAGGTAATCCGTATCATCTCGGCACGCAAGGCAGCGTCAAACGAACGCAAACAATACGGGAGTTACTTATGAGAAAAGAATATGACTTCGCTGACTCGGTTCGCAACCCCTACGCGAAACACTTTCGAAAGCAAGTGACCATACGTTTAGGGACAGACGTCATAACCTATTTCAAGGCCATGGCCCTTGAAACTGGAGTGCCATACCAGAACTTGATCAACCTCTACTTGCGCGAGTGCGCTCATTCCGGGAAGAAGTTAGCTCTCACGTGGGCACCATGAGAAGTTGGAGGTAGACACATGAAACGATTCGATTTGAAGACGCGGGAAGATCTGGAGACGGAACTGGCGCGTATCGGCGCTGCGCTACCTTGGAGCGATGACCTGTCGCCATTAGGGACACCGCTGGAAGTCGCGGGCCGCAAACTGGCGAACCGTTTTGTGGTGCAACCGATGGAGGGTGTGGACGCTTGTGATGACGATGGCACACCGGGAGAGCTGACCTTCCGCCGTTATCGCCGTTACGCGGCCGGCGGCAGCGCGCTGATCTGGTTTGAATCGGTCTCGGTCGTGCCGAAGGGACGCTCCGGACCGCGCCAACTCATGCTTACCGAGCGCAATCTCGCTGTCTGGCAGCGACTGGTTGAGGAGACACGTAAAGCGGCCCGTGAAACAGGTTGCGGCGAGGTAACATTGCTCCTGCAGTTGACCCACAGCGGCCGCTACAGCCGACCGCAAGGGAAGCCCGCGCCGGTCGTGGCGCAGCGGAATCCGCTTCTCGAACAGGCCATGCCTGAAATGCCGGTCTGCGAGCCGATCAGCGATGACGCGCTCGACCGGCTGCTTGATGCGTTCACAACAACCGCCCAACTGGCCGAGCGTGCCGGATTCGACGGCGTCGACATGAAGGCCGTACACGGTTATCTCGTGGCCGAACTGCTCGGCGCGCGCCAACGTGAGGGACGCTTCGGTGGATCGTATGAGAATCGCACACGCTTCCTGAAGGCATGCATAGCGGCCATGCGCCAGACGCTCAATCCCAACACATGGGTGGCCTCACGCCTGACCGTCCTCGAACCCTCCGCCTATCCGTACGGCTGGGGAGTCGCGGAACACGAAGGCCCCTGGCAAGCGGATCTCACGGAGCCTCTGCGGCTGATCAGCGAACTCACCGCCTGCGGCGTGCCGCTCCACAACATTTCAATGGGATATCCCCGGTTTCAACCCCACCTGAACCGGCCGCATGACCGCGCGCTTGTCGGGTGTCCGCCGCCGCCCGAAGACCCCCTGCGCGGAGTCGTGCGCTTTCAAGAGACCGTGCGCTCGGTACGCCACGCAGCGCACGGTGCGCCGGTCATCACCGCCGCCCTCTCTTGGCTGCGGCACTTGGCACCGCAAGTCGCGGCCGGAATGATCCGTGAAGGCTGGTGCGATCTGGTCGGCTTCGGACGCTCCGCGTTCGCCTATCCCGATGCGCCGCGCGACATTCTGGAGCACGGGAAAATGACCCCGGACAAATGCTGCGTCACCTGCTCCATGTGTTCGCAAATCATGAAGGATGTCGTAGGACGCGGCGGATGCGTGGTCCGCGATTCGGCGATCTACGCTCCGGAATACCGCCGAGGACGCGACCACGCCACGCGCGGCGTTTAGTTACGCGTCTATGTCGGACTTGGATTACCCTGTCCATTACGGTTGGTATTCCGAGTTTACGCTTACTGCCGTCAGGCTTCGGTATCTCTACACGCCTACTATGGCTTCTGCTGACTTCTCACAGTTCGTTGTTACTACGGCTGATGAAACCGCCTGCATGGGAATAGGCCGTGGGAATAGGGGTTGCGGGGAATAGCGGGGAATAGGGGTCGTAGTTTGACATTAGACAATCAAGGTTGCGAAGCGTTTTCGCGGTGTGGTCATGTGTTGTCATGGCAAGGCACTTGAGGCACCACTAAGAGATGGCGGCGCGGACGAGAACCGGCCAAGCCTTGGCGCACGTATTAAGGCTGCTAGAAACACGAAAGGTCTCATGTCAGAGGGTCTTGCGAAACCCCTTATTTACAAGTGTGGCACGGGCATCTTGCCCGTGTTTCATGGGCGGGACGCCCATGCCACGAGGGGTTTTGCAAGAGCCTCGTCAAACTACGACCCCAATAAGCCGCTCTCACCTTAACAACGCTCCGCAATTCTGACGCTGGGCGTTTCATGTTCTCCACTTCTGCGTTCTGTGTTCGATGTTGGGCGTTCTCATCGCAGAGGGCACCGTGAACGCCGCCCACAAAACTGATGCGCGGATTTTTGTGGGTTGACGGTTTTCACTCTCCCCCGCATAATGAGCACCATCGTGGGTGTTGGTGCGTTGTTAAGTGCCTTGTGGTTGATAGCGGTGGAGTAGATGAATAAAGAAAACGAGAGACCGGAGAAGCCGGAGTGGCCGAAGAGGCCGGAGAAGACGCCAGAAGATATTATCGCGATTGCGTACCTCGACAAGCTGCGGCGCGGCGAGGGCGAGACGGTGCCGATGGCGCTGCCGCTCGCGTGTATCGTCAGGGTGGTCGCCTACAAGGAGATTCCGAAGGCGAATGAAAGGTATGCGCTGGTGACAGTGCGCGGTTCGCTCGGAATCTCGTGGAAGATGTGCGTCAACCGCAACTATCTTAAAAAGGGCATGAACGCGCTCTTCGTCGCGAAAGGCGCCGCGATGCCCGAAGAGGCGCGTTACCGTCATCCCGAAGCCGCGAAGGTGAAGGTGCGCGTGTTCAGGTTCGGTCCGGGCATCAAGGAGCGGCGGCTTCTGCCGATTGTCAACCGGACCATCTATCACTTCAACAACGGGCTCCTCTATCCGCTCGACGACTTTCCGGAATTAAGGAGGATGCGCGAGGGCACGATCTGTGCCGCGGAACTCCGAATCGACAGCCTGAAAGAGCTGCATGCGCGTGTCGCCGCGCCGAAGCCAAAGCAGAAGAAAAAAGCCGCACCCGCGCCGGAGGCGAAACCGGACGCCGCCGAGGGTTTCATTGCCAAGGTGCGCCGCCGCTACATCCGGGTCTGGAGGGCAGATAATGACTAGGCTCACAGGTTGTCGTAAGAATAATCGTCGATGAAGGAGACGGTTTCGCAGTCTGCGTTGGAGAGGAACCCGATCCAGTTCGGCACGGCGCACTCCTCATGGTAGTAGAGAAGCCCCTTCATCTCGTGTCGGATGCCATCTGCGCCGGCAAAAGCGAAGTCCCATGTGGGCGTGCCGTCCTTCGGCGTGTGCAGCGTGAATTCAAGGTCGCACCACGTGTCCGGCGCGTAAGATGGAATCTTTCTATCGAAACCGTATGCCTTGCCGTCTGTCCGTACTTCCCGCGCACGGACATAGAATGCGCCGTTTTGTACGAAGACGTACGGTCCGTCTGCGTACTGTCCGTTTTTCGCGGCGGGATTCCACTCGCGCCATTCGCATATCAGGTTCGCGAGCGCATCGCATTTGAGCGAGAACTTGAGAACGAACGTTTCGGAGACAATCTTGAAAGACTGATAGAAGTGCGGCCAGTAACGCGTTTGCAGCCCCTCGAAGTCGCGGATTTCAAGCGCCTGCTTGCCCGTGCGGCAGGCGCGCGTGGACTCCATCACATAGCCGCGTTCGCGGCTCGAAGCGCCGCCGAACGCTCCGCTTGGGAATGACCCCGGACGGCGTGTCTCGAAGCCAGTCCTGAACGAACGCTTGCCGGGATTCAGGGGCGGCTCCGGCGCCACCTCGTAAGCCGCAGGACGGATTGCAGCCACCCGCGCACGCCAAGCGGCGTCTTCCTTACGTACGCCCGCAAGCGTGTAGTCCCACTCCTTGAAACCGATCGTGAATGCGGGGGACTCCGGTTTCAGACGCCAGTCGCCTTTCTGCCTGTCGCGGAAAAGCGGGTCTGCAAGGATGGAGCCGTTGTCAACTTCGGCATGCCACTTTTCCCATGTGTCGCCGTTGAATGCGTTGGTCGCCACGGGATCGGGACTCCACCAGAGGTTTGAGCCGAAGACCAGGTCGTGCACCGGCGCGGGACGTCCCTTGCCGGGGCCGCGCCAAGCCGAACGTCCTTCCGTGCCGGCCCACACGAACACGTTGTTTGAACAGATGAGTGAGCAGTGGTCATTTTCCACGCGCCAACGGCCCGCCACGGATGATTCTGGTTTCGTCGAGAATGCGAAGATATTGTTGTGGAAGAAATTTTCGCGTCCGTAGTGCTGGCTTAGAGCGGATGTCTTTGTGTGATGAATGAGGTTCGAGGTCCAGAGGATGCCGTAGCTGCCTTCGTCCGGGTAGAGGCCGGTGCCGCCCGAACCCGTGTAGCCGTAGGAGAACATGTCGTGGCCGTGGTTGCCGGCGATGATCGTGCCACGACTGTCGCCGAGCGTGTAGATGAAGCCCATGTCGCTCAGCACCCCCTTGCCGAGGTGGTGGATGTGGTTCCAGGAAAGTTCGTTGTTCCGGTTCGGTGCGGGCGCGTAACCCCAGCGCCAGCCGCAGCAGATGCCGGAGTAGTAGAGATCACAGATTTCGTTGTGCGTCACACGGCAATCTTTGGCATAGGTGATGAATACGCCAGTCCCGGCGGGGAAGACGTGGCCGCCGGAGGTGATCACGTTGTCGTCCACCGCCACGCCTGAAACGAGTTTTTCCGGCGCATCGTTCGTGCTCCACGTACGCGCACCAAGACGCACGCCGCCTGCGCCGAGATCCTCGAACCATGTGTGGCGCACGCAGGAATCACGCGAGCCCGCATTGAACCAGAGACCGTAATTCGCGGTGTGCTCCACGCGGCAGTTCAGGAACGCGACTTGCGTGGCGTTGGAAACCTCAAGCGCTGCGTCTGCATAGAAAGCCGACTGATATGCGTAAAAGCCGGGGCTCGGCAGTGTCCAAGAATTATGCGCAAACGTGATGCCGTCGAAGGTGACGTCCTTTGTGTCGTGCACGAATGCGATACGCTTCAGGACAGGTACTGCCGCGAATGAGGTTTCGGGCCTTTCGCCCGTGCGCGGGATGTAGAGAAGCTCGCTCTTTTTCCGATCCAGAAACCACTCGCCCGGCGCGTCCAATGCGGTACGGCAGTTCTCGATCGTGAAGCGCGGGCACCACTTCGGCCACATGAAAAAGTCGCGATTCACACGGCCCTGAAACCAAAGCACGCCGTCTTCCGCGTCCACCCGCGCAACCTTCTGCCATTCGGAGTCCCAGGCCCACCACACATGAATCGCCACGTCACGCAGTTCATCCGGCGGCAATGCGGCGAGGCATGCAAGCGCCTTCGGATCCGTGCGCAACATGCGCCTGCCTAAATCGGCTTCCTGGCCCGTCATCGGATCGGTTCCTTCGCCTTCGGACGAAAGCACGTAGTTGTAGAACGTGTTCGGACTCTTCGCGATCTGCGCACGTGAGCCGTTCACCCACACCTGTTCGAAGACGAGTCCCGCTGGCACGGGACAGCGCCAAATGCCGTCCGCGCCTGCCGTGAACGGCCCCAGTTTACGCGCGCCGGAAAAAACGGTTTGGCCATCTGGAGCACCTTTGAAGCATATCGGCGCATCCGTGCCGGAGACGTCGAGTTCTTCCGTAAGTTCGTAAACGCCTGCGGCGAAACGCACCACTGCCGCGCGTCCGGCGGGGATTTTCCCGGCAGCGCGTAGCTCCTTTACCTTGGCAAGCGCCGCCTGCGGCGTGTTCACCGCGCCTGTGGTCGACACCTCCACATCCGCCGATGCCGACATTTTTAGCATACAGCCACAAAGCACGAGCGCTGCGAAGGATAGTTTCAGGTTTCTGGTTTCAAGTTTCATTGAGGGCCTGATGTGTGGTGTGAACGCAGAACGACCAACACCGAAGGACAAAACTCCTAAATCCTAAATCCTAAATTCCACTTCGCCTCCGCGCACGGCGCGGAGGCGATCCAGCCGCCGCCCAAGACCTCGTCGCCGTCGTAGAGCGCGGCCATCTGGCCCGGCGTCACGGCGAACTGCGGTTCGTCGAAACGCAGGTCGAGCGTACCGTCGGGACGGAGCGTGTAGCGGCAGGCGGTGCCCTTGTGGCGGTAGCGCAGCCGGGCGGTGACCGGGCGCGGCGCGTCGGGCGGGGCTCCCGCGATCCACTGCATGTCGGTCACGCGGCAGGTGTCGGCCAGCACGCCCTCGCGGTCGTCCACGACCAGCGTGTTGGAGTCAGCACGGATCTCTTTGACGTAGACCTTGCGTCCCACCGCGATTCCGAGGCCGTCGCGCTGGCCGACTGTGTAGTGAATGATGCCACGGTGCTGGCCAAGCATGCGTCCGGTAGTATCCACGATCGGGCCGGGTACGGTGCCAGCGCCGTCGAAGAGGACCGAGATATCGTCCCCCGCAAAGAAATCTTGGCTCTCGGGTTTCATGGTCAGGTCGCTTAGTCCGGCTTCGTGCGCAAGCGCGCGTACCTCATGCTTGGTCTTGTCGCCGAGCGGAAAGAGGATCTCGGCCAACTGCGCCTGTGAGAGGCGTGCGAGAAAATAGGATTGATCCTTGTCTGGGTCCGCACCGCGCAACAAACGGAGACGTTCGGCGGTTTCGTCGCGTACGATGCGCGCGTAGTGGCCGGTCGCAAAGCGATCGAAACGGATACCGAGCGCACGGGCGCGGGCGGGCAGGAGCCCGAACTTCATGACAGGGTTGCAGAGGGCGCAGGGGTTCGGGGTGAGCCCCGCCAGATTTTGGTTGCGGAAGGCGCTGAGCACATGACGTTCATACTCGTCGGTCAGCGGTATGGTGTGGTGGGGGATGCCGAGGCGTTCAGCCGTTGCGCGCGCCGCCGCGATGTTCGCGGCTTCGTCCGGACCGTAGCAGGCGTTGTGCTTGGTTGGGGTGAAGGGCCGTTTGGCATCCCAGATGCTCATTGTCAGCCCGATGACATCACACCCCTGTTGTTTGAGCAGCCAGACTGCGATAGCGGAGTCCACTCCGCCGCTCATGCCCACCGCCACGGTGAGCCCTCGGGTCTCATTTTGCCGTGCGTTGCTCATGGGCCGTTCTGACGGGAGTTGGACGGGAAATGTGTAAAAAAATGGTGGCAAGGACCGGGATCGAACCGGTGACACGCGGATTTTCAGTCCGCTTAATCTCACGATATAAGGCCGTTTGTGACATCTGATTACTTTATGATTATTATTCTTGCATCTCATTCGATGTTAGTGCTAATTTAGGCGCGTCAAGGGAACCAAGGGAAAGGTATCAGGATATGGCCAAAAAAGCAAGGGGACGGAGCAAGGGAGCGGGGACGCTGGTATTGAGAGGCCGGACATGGCACGCCCGTTGGGTTGTTGACGGCAAGGTTTACACGAAGTCCACCGGCCAGGCCAATAAGCGCGATGCGGAAAAGGTTCTCAAAGATTTTGTTGCACCGTTCAGGTTGGGGAGTGAGGAAAAGACGTTAGAAACGATCACGGCCCGGCTGGCAACGGTTCAAGGCGAGATTGCCCGCATTGAAGATGAAAAACCGGCTTTAGGCATCTTGGCCGCATGGAAAGCGTATGTTGACGCGCCAAACAGTCCCGATAGCGGCCCGCGCACTCTCGCCGGTTATGAATCACAGTACAATCGTTTTGCGGATTGGCTTAAAAAACGGCATCCCGAGATTACGGAGTTAAGGCAGATCACGCAAGATACAGCTTTCGAGTTTGCTACGGAACTGGGGCAGACGCTGACCCCGAACAGCTTCAATAAGTATATGGTGCTGTTCCGGCGCATGTGGGAAGTTCTGGAGGAAACAGGCAACGCTCGGTTGACGTGCAACCCGTGGAAGAAGGTCAAGAACAAGCTGCTTGCGACGCACTCCAGAAGAGAGCTCACCATTGAAGAGTTGACGCGGGTATGTTCTTACGTTCAAGGGGAAATGAGGGTTTTGTTTGCCATCGGTATTTATTGCGGGTTGCGGTTGGGTGACGCGGTTCAACTCGCTTGGAGTAACGTTGACTTGGTACGGCAAATTTTGATTGTCACGCCGGGCAAGACTTCACGCCGGGCGAACGGCAAGACACTAAAGATACCCCTGCATCCTTCGCTGTTTGGGATGCTATGCGAAACCCCGGCGGAAGAACGCAATGGGCTTATCATGCCGGAATTGTGCGAACTCTACAGGTACAAACAAACCAAGGGCGCATTGCTTGTTAAACGCATCCGACAGATTTTCTTGGATTGCGGAATTGAAACCGCTTGCGAGGTGAAGGGCTATTCACGAAAGGGCGTTGACGTTGGTTTCCACAGCTTGCGGCATAGTTTCGTTAGCTTGTCAGCGAACGCCGGATCTTCCCTTGCGGCGGTTCAAGCCGTTGTCGGTCACAGTAACCCGGCTATGACACGCCATTATCTACACCAAGACCTAGACGCAGTCAGGAACGCCGTTGACGCGCTCCCTACTTTCGGACGCACAAACGCCTTGCCCGAAGCCACGGACGCGACACAGAGCGATTTAGGCGCGATTCTGGCCGTTCTGGACA
>DAOTMQ010000020.1:0-25694 GCA_035450385.1 Kiritimatiellia bacterium
TGTTCAACCACGAGTCGCCGCGGCGCGGCCCGACCTTCGTGACGCGCAAGATCACAATGGCCGCCGCTCGCATCAAGCACGGCCTGCAAAAAGCGCTCTACCTCGGCAACCTTGATGCTAAGCGCGACTGGGGATACGCCGGCGACTATGTCGAAGGCATGTGGCGCATCACGCAGTGCGACGAGCCAGGCGACTACGTGCTCGCCACCGGCGAAACGCACAGCGTGGGCGAGTTCTGCGAGGAGGCCTTCGGGTTGCTGGATCTCGACTGGCGCGAATTTGTCAAACACGATCCACGTTACGAGCGCCCCAGCGAAGTGGACCTGCTGCTCGGCGACGCCTCCAAAGCGCGCCGCGTGCTGGGCTGGCAGCCCAAGGTCACCTTCAAAGAGTTGGTGCGTATCATGGTCGAAGCCGATATGTGCGTGGCGCGCCAAGAACTCGCCGTGAAAGAGGCCGGCGGTGTGCTGGCGAATGCGGAATAAGCTGCTCCTTCCGCGTACAGCGCGGAAGGAGTGGCGAGTGGTTGGCGGCTGGCGTCCACAAAGTCCACGATGTCCGCCAAGTCCACCATGGGCGATACCGATCCCGATACCGATAGCGATTTGAATGAAACCATGAAACCTGAAACCCTGAAACCCGAAACCCTGAAACCATCTTCCCTTATCTTCGTCGCTGGCCACCGCGGCATGGTCGGTGCTGCCGTGGTCCGGGAGATGGCCCGATTGGGTCTGCGTCCACCCCTCACCGCTACGCACGCGGAACTGGATCTGATCGACCAAGCCGCGACGCACGCCTTTCTGGCGCACCATCGGCCAGACTGCGTGATCGTGGCGGCCGCGCGCGTGGGCGGTATTGAGGCCAATCGTTCAGCGCTTGGTACGTTCCTTTACGAGAACCTGATGATCGCCGCAAACGTGATCCACGGCGCTTTCAAGGCCGGTGTGCCGCGCCTGCTTTTCCTCGGCAGCACCTGCATCTATCCGCGTCTTGCGCCGCAGCCGATTCCGGAGGACGCGCTACTGAGCGGTCCGCTGGAGCCCACCAACGAGGGCTATGCGCTGGCTAAGATCGCGGGGCTGAAGCTCTGCCAGTACTACCGCAAGCAGCACGGCGTGCTCTACCACTCTGCCATGCCGACCAATCTCTACGGCACCGGCGATAACTACCACCCAGAGCACTCGCACGTTCTTCCCGCGTTGATCCGTAAATTCGAGGATGCCCGCACCAACGGCGCACAGGAAGTCACGCTCTGGGGCAGCGGCAAGCCGCGCCGCGAATTCCTGCATGTGGACGACCTCGCGCGCGCCCTGCTCTTCCTGCTGCAGCTCGATGACCCGCCGGACTGGGTCAACGTCGGCTCCGGCGAAGACCTCACCATCCGCGAGTTAGCCGAACAGGTGCAGGCCGCAGTCGGCTCACAGTGCGCCCTGCGCTTCGACACCTTCATGCCCGACGGGCCGCCGCGCAAGCTGTGCGACACCACGCTCATCCGTAGCCTGGGCTGGCGTCCCGAAATTCCGCTGCCTGACGGCCTGAAGAGAACGGTCGCCGAATATCGCGCCGAACTTGCCGCCGGCATACTGCGCGGGAATTAACGCTCGCTTGAGCGTTGAGCGTTTCACCGACTGTTGTCGAAGCCCCTCCTCTGTGCTAAAAGTGACACCGTGACTGACGATCCTGACTCATTGTATGACCGCGCGGCGGATTTGTTGCGGGCAGGCGGTGTGGTGATTATCCCGACAGACACCGTTTACGGTATTGCGGCACACCCGGCGTGTGCCGGTGCCGTAGCGCGTATTTGTACGATCAAAGGACGCCCGTCCGGCAAACCGGTCGCGTTGCTCGCAGCCGATCTCGCCGCCGTGCTTGCCTACGGAGCGGTATTGCCGCCCGCCGCACGACGTCTGGCGACGCGCTTTTGGCCGGGTGCGCTGACGCTGGTGTTGACGTGTGATGACGGTCGCGAGGAGGGGTTCCGCGTGCCCGATCATGTTGCGACGTGTCGTCTGTTGGCGGCCTGCGGTGGCACGCTCAGGGTGACCAGCGCCAACCTGAGCGGTGCGATGCCCGCAGTCAGTGCTGTCGAAGCATTGCGGGATGTCGGGCTCGAAGCCGATATGGTCATTGACGGCGGGGTCTGCCCGGGCGGCGTGGCGAGCAGCGTGGTGCGTGTCTGTCCGGATGGCACGCTGGAGATTCTGCGCGAAGGCGCGATTGATGCTGAGACGATTCAGAGAGAAGTAATAGGTAATGGGTAATGAAACAAAAAAGCGCTCCGGAAATTTCCGGAACGCTTTCTCATTGGGTGACAACCCTGTCCGCTTACATCTCGCGCATGGCTCTGCGAGAATTGTTACGGATGCGGGCGCGTGCCGATTTACGGCGAGCCTTCTCACTCGGTTTCTCGTAATAACGATTATTGCGAAGCTGCTTCAACAGGCCTTCCTTATCCATAATCTTCTTCAGGCGCTTGAGAGCACGCTCGACAGACTCGCCCTTCTTCAATCGGAGTTGGATCACGCTTGTCACCTCCTTTCACCACTCCCGTGTCTCAGCACTTGTCTCTCCTGTGCCGGACCTCGGGTCAAAGAAATGGTGGTAGGGCTTGGATTCGAACCAAGGAAGGCGTCTGCCAGCAGATTTACAGTCTGCCCCGGTTGGCCACTTCGGTACCCTACCCGTCAAAAGAGCCGTCACTATCTCAAATCGGCGTGCGTATGTCAACGCGGAACGTGATTTTTTTGGTAATCGGTTAGTGACAGGGGGGTGCGAGTCGAGCGCGTGGTTTGTACCCATTTCTGCACTTACAAGTCGGACGAAAAATTTGGAGTGCGGCGGCAAGCGGTATTCCGCGCGACGCCGCTTTTCAAGCATGAGTACGGCGGCAGGGCTGTGCGCAAAAGCGGTGCCGCGCCCCGCGCACAGCGCGGCTCTTGTCACCGCACTCCAGATTTCGCGAGCAGACACTTGCCCAGTGCCACCGCGCCGCGCGCGGCGGCATAACGATCATGCCCCCAAACCGTATCCTCTTTTCACCAGAAACGCATTGTCTTCGCATACCCCTGTCACTAACCGATTACATTTTTTTGCGGGGCTGCGGAGCAGTGCTGGCCGCAAAAGCACTGTCCGGTTGTTTCATGCGAAGGCGCGAAAGGCATGGTGGCCTGAAAGGTCACTTCAAAATCGTTTCCGTTTGTTTCGCGCCGCTTGTGCAGCCCGTTTTCATCATTTGTTGTGTGACAATATCTGTTTTAAGGTTTCGTAGATGTCCTCGGGATTCTCAATATCCCTGACATACACCCCGGCATTGGGACCTTGTCCGGCTGTTTTCAGAACAATAGTTCCGATCCCATATTTCTTCTGGATGATCCCTCTGGTCATACTGATTTCTTGGATGTTGTCGAAACCAATGCTCTTGTTTTCGACATTAAGAAACCCTTCAGCGTATTCCAGCCGGTCGTCGAAGAGCCGATACTCGGTTTGGGAATATGTGTTTTTCTTTAACACATAAGCAACGAAGGGGATAACGAAGACAAACAGAATGAAGGCAAGACCAAAGGCAATTTTGATGGGTATTGGGATGCCGCCGTTGGTAATGCGATTCGCAAAGAAACCGAATGCCAGCATGCCGACGCCACCAATCACGGAATTGATTGCGATGGGAAAAACAGACATCCAGCCAAGGAACCTAGGCTTCAATACGAGTTTTGCTTCAGTCTTCATTTTCAACCTCGTTCAGCCACCCGCTTCTCGCAGTTTGAGAACGAAAGGCATGGTGGCCTGAAAAGTCACTTCAAAAATCGTTTCCGTTTGTTCCGCGCCGCTCGTGCAGTATACACTTGCGGTCACGCTGCCATTCAACGATCCTCGGTCTCTGGTTTTGCTATCTGTTTTCTCTGAATCATCTTGGACACTGCGTACACGGGCAGGGCAGTCAACTGAACCACAAGCGGGATGGCAATGAGCGCTGGCAGCATGGTAGGCCAATTGACCGACACACGGCCATTGTTGATGGAAATGGCTACAGAAAGGAGGACGAGATACCCCCATGAGAATCCTGCCGCCGTGCCGAATTGTGTCACGAAGGGCTTCTGTATGGCGGCGACAGCGAGAGTGATCGTCCATAAAAATACAGCCACACAGATCATCATGCAACCATGATGAACTTCAGGCACAAGCGAACTGGCGAAGAAGTCTGCCACACCCAAGGTTCCCGCAAGAGCGAACGACACACCAAAGGGTTTCAAGAATCTCTTCATCCTTCCATCCTTGTCAGGGGTTGAGCGGGGCAAGTGCCTCGACTTCACGGCGCATGCGCGCGAGATCGTCCGGTTCGATTGTCACTGCGCCCGCACCGGCGTTTTCAATTGCGTTGGCGGTTTTGCGCGCACCGCACAATGCGATCGTAATGCCGGGCTGTGCGACGGTCCACGCGATCACGAGTTGGGCCACCGTGCACCCGTATTTTTCGGTGAGCGGCTTCCAGCCCGCCAGCAGATCCAGTACGCGGCGTCGGCGCTCCGACGCGAACCAGGAGAGCTTGTTGCGAAAATACTCCGGCGGGAAGACCGTGTCCATCCCGACCTTGCCGGTGAGCAGGCCCTGCTCCAACGGTGAGTAGGCCAAGATGGCGATGTCGTGTTCGATGCAGTACGGCAGCAGGTCGTTCTCGATGGTGCGGTCGAGCATGCTGTAACGCGGCTGGTTGGATACGAGCACTCCGGCCGCGCGGTACTCATCCATCTGCGCCGGCGTGCAGTTCGAGACGCCGATCTCGCGGATTTTACCTTGCTCACGCAGTTCCATCAGGCAGGCCATCGTGTCCTCGATCGGAGTCTTGAATGGCTCCAGCGCTTGCGCGTGCGTCTGCATCAAGTCGATGCGGTCGGTGCCCAACCGGCGCAAGCTGTCTTCAACCTCAATACGGAGAGTGCGGGGCTCCAGACAGCGGCGCACCGTCTTGCCGTTTTGCTCAAAGTGCAGCGCGCCGGTGTCGTCGCCCCACCAGAGGCCGCACTTGGTAGCAATCAGAACATCGTCACGCCGGTCTGCGATCGCGCGTCCGACGATCTCTTCGCTATGACCAAAGCCGTAGACCGGCGCGGTGTCGATCAAGTTGATTCCCGCGTCCAGTGAGGCGTGGATGGCGCGGATCGATTCGGCATCGTCCGATTCTCCCCACCACGGACCGCCTCCGACTGCCCATGTGCCCAAGGCGACGACCGACGCCTTCAACTCCGATTGACCCAATTGACGATAGTTCATGATTTCTCGATCCTTTTTGTTCTCTGAGGGGCTTGCAAAACCCCTTGTGACATGGGCGTCCCGCCCATGAAACACGGGCAAGATGCCCGTGCCACACCTGTAAGCAAGGGGTTTTGCAAGAGCCTCCTCTGTTCTAACGGCTCTTGGTGTACGCTTCCATCAAGGTGTGGTACTTGACGATCATGTTCGGCACTTCCCACGCCGGCATGTCGCCGTTTTTGAGGAAGCCGAGGTATTTCTCCATGACCTGCCCGAAGTGCGCTTCGTGGCCGACCGCGTAGCTTGCCGGAATGTTGATGCGCCAGCCGGTCTCGTGCGCTTCGAAGCCGACGCCCGGATAGGTTTTGTTCAACGTAGCGATAGCCTCCTTGAGGGCGGCTTCCAGTTCGTCTTTCTTGACGTCCGGCACGCGGCGGGGCTCGACGTAGAGCACGGGCTTGTATCCTTCGGCCTCGCCCTGCTGGATGATCAGCGAGGAGCGCGTGCCGCGCATCAGCGAGAAGTGCGTGTCGCCCGTGCCTTCCGGAGCCTGGAAATTCCAGAGCACGGAGGCTTTGGCGTAGACGCCTTTGATCGAATAGGTGAACTCACCGTTTGCCTTGCACTGCAGCACGCCCTTGTCATCCAGATCTTTCTTCAGGAAGTCCGGCCAGGCGGTGAGCGAGGTGGAGGTCGTGAACTGCTTCAGGGTGATCGGCGTGCTCCAGACGCGCGCCTTCACCACGTTGATGTCGGCGGGTGTCAAGGTGATCTCCGGGAACGTTTCCCACTGGATCAGGTCGGTGAGGTGAGTGTTGACGTCGACGATCGCCTCGCCCTGCTGGGTGGTGTCGTAGTACCACGGCGGGCGCTGCAGCGGCTTGCCGGCCACCAGCTTGCAGAAGTGGTGTACGCTCTCTTTGGTCACCGCCGGATCATCGGGCGTTCCCTTTTCCTGCTCACCGTAAACTTTGGGGAAGCGGGAGAGTTCGCGTTGCAGCAGGGTGGTGATCTCGTAACGCTCGGTCATGATGTCGTAGAGCATTACGCCCTTTTCGCGCGCCACGTCGAACGCCTGCTTGAGCAGCTCGAAATCCTTGGGCGTGATAGCCATCGGCTTGTCGGCCAGCACGTTGTAGCCGGCCTGCACACTCTTGAGGATGTACTCGGTTTTGCGCGCATTATTGCCGGCGAGCACCACGACGTTGCCGGCTTTATCCGCCAGCATCTTTTCAAAGAAGTCCGCACCGGTGTAGACCTCGCTCTTCCAGGCGGTCGGCTCTTCGGCACGCGTGTTGAAGCCATTGATCCGGTCCATGTGCATCTTGAGGTCGTTGCCTTCCGGCGCATAAACATGCACGGTGGGCGAGACTCCGGGATACATGCGCTTCTGGACCAGCGCGGCATGGAAATGCCCGGGGTCGAGCGTGATGAGTTTGATGGTGCCCTCGCAGCAGGATTTGCCGCTGCTGGCTTCGGATTTTTTGCCACAACCGGCAAGCAGCACGGCGGCGGCACTGGCACATAGGATGACGTTCGTTTTCATGTGTTCCTCGTTTATGGTATGGATTGACGTAACAGGTAAAACAGGATGGCGATTACACCTTGATCTCTAGGTTCGCCGCTTGCAGAGCCTTGGCGATGCTGAAAGCACCGCGTTCCTGACAGACCAGTAGGCGGTTGGCTTCCTCGTTGTCGGTGCGTTCGGCTTGCCAGTCCCACTTCAAGCTTTTGCCGGTCTTCATGCAGAGATGGCCCAGAATGCAGACCGAGGTCGAGCGGTGGCCGATCTCCGCGCTGGTTGCGGCGCTGGTGCGGCCGCGGATCGCGTTCAGCCAGTCGGTGACGTGGTTGTCGCTGACATGCAGCCGCACGGCATTCGAGTCCAGCGGAGCGCTGAGCAATTTCGGGTCGCTCGCGTCGAGCGCCTTGAGGGTCGTGGCGGGCATCGACGGGTCGCTGGCCGTGACGCGCGCGGCACCGCGGCTGACGAAGATCCAGCCCTCGTCGCCGATAAAGCGCACGCCGTTCGGATAGCGGTAGCAGACGCTGACCTTGATGTCGCCGGGGTAGGTGTAGAGCAGGTCGAACTCACGGTGCGCGTTCCAGAGGCCCTTGTCCATCCACTCGCAGGTGCCCGACACCGCCAGCGGCCCGCGGTCTTCCATGCCGAGGCCCCACTGCACGATGTCCAGATGGTGCGCGCCCCAGTTGGTGATCATGCCCCATCCATACGGCTCCATCTGGATCCAGCCGGGGCGGCTGCCGATCTTGGAGGTGTCCTGATTGTGGACGCGGTCTTCGGTGTAGTAGGCGAGCGGGGTCGGGCCGAGCCAGGTGTCGTAATCCAGATTCTCGGGAACCGGCATCTCTTCCTTGCGGCCGCCGTCCTTGTCCTTGCCGAAGCCGACCTCGACGCGCGTGATGCGGCCGATGCGCCCGTTGCGCACCAGTTCGCAACCGGTACGGAACTGTGCGCTGGAGCGCTGCTGCGATCCGACCTGCAAAATGACGCCCTTGCGGCGCACGACCTCAGCCAGAATGCGGCCCTCGTGAATCGTCTGTGAAAACGGCTTTTGCAGCCAGATGTCCTTGCCGGCCAGCGCACACTCGACGGCGCAGAGCGCGTGCCAGTGGTCGGGCACGCAGATCATGACCGCGTCAACATTCCCGTCGCGCAGCATGTCGCGGTAGCAGGCAAAGGTTTTGACCGGTGCGGCGGGGGCTGAACCTTTCGCGTAAGCGGCATCGACCTTCTGCTGCGCCACGGCGAGGCGCTTTGAGTCCAAGTCGCAGAGCGCGACGATGCGCGCTTGTTCCGGCACTCGCAGAATGCCGGGAATCTCCATGCTGGAGGCGATACGTCCGCAACCGATGACGCCGATCTGGATGATGCGGCTGGGCGCCGCCTGCGCTAGAACACGCGCCGGAATGAGGGACGGCATAGCGAGTGTTGCACCGGCGAGGCTGCCGGCCTGAATGAATCCGCGACGTGTGAGAGATGTCATAACATGCGCTCCATTTATGCGTTTACACTTATCGACCCTGACACACCATATCAGAGTTTCATGCCGGCGCGAGCCAGCGAACGGCGCACGCCATAAGGCTCGCGTTCGGGGCGCGACAGCGTGGCGTTGGCCTCGGCGTCCCCGACAAACCGTTCGGTTGCCGGATCCCAGATCAGCGGGCGTTTGAGATTCATTGCGGTATAGGCGAGGATGCAGGCGGTCGTGGTCCGGTGTGCCGTCTCGGGCGACACATGGGTCGGGGTGCGCGTGCGGATGCCCTCCAGCCAGATGCGGTGGTGGTTCGATGGGTTGCGCGCCAGCGGACGCTCGACCTCGCCTTCGATCAACTCCTTGCGGCTGGCCTCGAGCGGCCGCCAGCGCCCGTGCTTGCCGCCGGCGCCCGGATCGTTCGCCATGGTTTTGACAGATCCGCGCCCGCAGAAAATCCATCCCTTATCGCCGACGAAGCGCACGCCGTTAGGGTAGACGCTGTCGTCCGTGACACGAAGCAGCGTGCCGTCCGCATACTCCATGCGGACATCCAGCTTGCCGTGCGCATCCCACAGCCGGCGTTTAGGGAAATCCGCCCGGCCGCGCACCCTTACCGGCCCCGAGGACTCCATGTCGAGCGCCCACTGAGCAATATCAATATGATGCGCCCCCCAGTTGGCGATCATGCCCATGCTGTACGCCTGTATCACCATCCAGCCGGGCCGTCCGAAGTTCGCCTCGCCATCCTTGCCCTGCGGGTGCGTGCGCAACTCGCTGTAGGGTTCGACCGGCGCGTAGCCCAGCCATTTATCGTAATCCAGCGTGTTGGGCACCGGCTGTATCAGCGGCAGGTCGGCAGGTTCCGGCGGATCCATCGGCAGACCGATCTCAATGCGCCGCACCGTGCCCAAGCGCCCGTTGCGGACGTATTCGGCCGCCTTGCGGAACTGCGGCCCGAAGGTGCTCTTGCCTTCGGAGCGCTGCTGCGTGCCGATGTGGAAGATGCGCCCGGTTTTCTGCATGACCGTAGCAATGGCGCGGCTCTCGCTCACCGTCATGGCCAGCGGTTTCTGGACATACACATCCTTGCCCGCCAGGGCAGCGTCCACGCACTGTTGCGCGTGCCAGAAATCGGGCGTGCAAATCATCACGGCGTCGACCGCACGATCCGCCAACAGCTCGCGATAGTCTTGGTACAAGGCGAGTTTGGGCAGGTCGCCGTCAAACAGCTTCACGGTTTTCTTCTGGGTGGTTGTCATCCGTTGCCGGTCGCAATCAGAGAGCGCCACCACCGTCGCCAGGTCTTGGTTGAGCCAGACACCGGGAATATCCATGCCGCCGGCGATCCGTCCGCATCCGATGATGCCGACCTGGATTTTTTTAGATGGCGCCTGCTGTCCCAGCACGCGAGACGGAATGATCGTCGGAAACATCAGTGTTCCGGCAGCCGCGCTTCCTTTCAAAAACTTGCGCCGCGAAAACTTAACCTGCCGCATAACTCCCCCGTGAATCACTTTACGAAAATACCCAATCGTTGATGCCAATTACTATAACACGGGCGAATGGCGGCAACAACCCCGGATTGTGGCAGGATTGCGGCGGTCCGTCATTCTCCACTTGACCCGCTTCGCCATTTGGTGTAATATTTGCGTCAAATGAAAGGAGGTTCCTATGGATACAATTATTAGAGACCGTACCAGGGCTGGGGCTCGTGGACAAGTTGCCGACACCATGGTGGCCGAACCGATGGAAATTGTCGGCCATGTGGAGTCGCCCGGCGATGTGATCAACGCGGTCAAGCGCGGACTGCAGGTTCGCGTGTTCGATCAGCTCTGTTCCGAACTGAATATCCCGACCTCCCGGCTTCTCCAGGTTGTGGGGATGAGTGACAGTACCCTGCGGCGGCGGCGAGTATCCGGACGGTTGGATCAGAATGAGTCTGAGCGGGTCTACCGGTTGGGCAAGTTGTTCCATCTCGCGACACGGGTGCTTGGTTCGCGTGAACTGGCCGGGCAGTGGTTCAAGATACCCTCAACTGCGCTGGGCGGGGCAACGCCACTTGATTACGCGGACACCGAGATCGGCAAGCGGGAAGTCGAGAAGGTGCTTTATCGCATCGCCTACGGAATCGTGTCATGAGTGTCCGCCTCTGGCGCGTCTACAACCCCGGTTTCGGGGGGGATCCCTTCAACGGCGAGGGGGCTCGGCGGGTCGGCGGGCGCTGGAACTCCGAGGGCGTCCCCGTGGTTTACTGTTCCGGGAGCCTCGCGCTGGCGGTGCTGGAAGTGCTCGTCAACGCCAAAACGAATCTGGCGCTGATATCGTACTTGGCGGTTTCGACGGACATGGACGAGAAGCAGATCGAACGGCTCGACGAACGCAAACTCCCAGCGGAATGGCGGCAGGCCCCGCCGCCTTATAGCGTCCAGCGCATCGGTGACGGCTGGGTGACCGCATGCACTTCACTGGCACTGGAAGTGCCCAGCGCGGTCATCCCGCTCGAGAAGAACTACGTGCTCAACCCGAGGCATCCTACGTTTAAGGGGCTCGTGAAAAGCGAGCCGATCCCGCTGCCCATCGATCCTCGGCTGTTAAAGCGAGAAGAGCTTGGGCGGAGATGACGAGATGTTACGAATAGAACAGGAAGAACTCCGCGACGCACTGACCGCGGTGTGTGAACTTGCCTATCGCGAAGGCGGGCTCGCGCTCGTCGTCGGGGGGTGCGTGCGCGATTCGATGATGGGTCTGCCCGCCAAAGATATTGATGTTGAGGTCTACGGCGTGCCCGCTGAAGTCCTCAAGGCCGACTTGGCTGCTCGTTTTCGCATCGACCTTGTGGGCGAGGCGTTCGGCGTGATCAAGCTTCACCATCTTCCCATAGATGTTTCCATCCCTCGCAGGGAGTCAAAGGCAGGTCTGGGCCACAAAGGCTTTGATATTCTCTCCGATCCGAACATGACCGTTGAAGAGGCCGCGAGTCGCCGGGACTTCACGATCAACGCCATGGCCTACGACCCTAGGAATGACCGTCTGCATGATTACTTCAACGGCGCGGCCGACCTGCGTCATCGCGTCTTACGGCACACGTCACACAAGTTCGTCGAGGATCCCCTTCGTGTTTTGCGGGGGATGCAGTTTGCGGCACGGTTCCAGTTGTCGGCCGCCCCTGAGACGTTGAAACTGTGTGCATCCATCGACAGCGAAGGACTCGCGCGGGAACGCATTTTTGAGGAATGGAAGAAACTTATTCTCAGGGGCGTGAAGCCGTCGCTGGGCCTCCGCTTTCTCCGAGAGAGCCAATGGCTTCGCTTCTATCCGGAACTCGCTGCGCTGGTCAATTGCCCGCAAGACCCGGAATGGCATCCAGAGGGCGACGTGTGGAACCACACGCTGCTCTGCATGGACGCCTTTGCCGAGGAGCGGATTGGAGTCGAACGCGAGGACCTAATCGTCGGCCTTGCAGTTCTGTGCCATGACTTCGGGAAGCCGCTTACAACCGAGCACCATGAAGACCACATCCGTTCTCTCGGCCACGCGGAAGCCGGGGAAGCGCCCACACGTGCCTTCTTATCCGGCATGACCAATGAGTCTGATCTTGTCGAAGCCGTTGTGCCCCTTGTGAGGGAACACCTGCGGCCCAAAGAGTTTTTCGATGCGCAAGCCTCGCCATCGGCGATCCGGCGACTGGCGTGTCGGGTCAAGCGGATTGACCGTCTTGTGCGTGTGGCCTGGGCAGACCAAAACGGGCGATTGGGGTTTCACGCCGATCGATTTCCAGCCGGGGAATGGCTTCTGAAAAAGGCCGAAGAGTTGAGCGTGAAGAGTGCGGCGCCGCGTCCGATCGTCATGGGTCGCCATCTCATTGAACTGGGCCTAAAACCCGGCCCCGCCTTCAAACCCATTTTGGACGCCTGCTACGAAGCGCAGCTCGACGGCAAGCTCACATGCTTGAAAGACGGAATCGCGATGGCGAAGGAAATGCGGGACACTAGGTAATAGGTAACGGGTAATAGGTAAGTTGTCAATTTAAGAAGCGTCGGTCAGCAGGAATTGATGCGCCGGTACAACATCGATGGTCATGTCGTCAACCAGTATGATGCGACCTGCTCGATTTCCGACAGCTTCATCACTTGCTCCAACCAGAATGAGACACCTATTCCATTGGCGATGGCATTGTTGTTTCATTTCGGATGGATTATGTCAACCGCTTGTACGCGGTTGGTGTAGGGGGGCATGCGAAGACAATGCGTTTCTGGTGAAAGTTGGGATGCGTTTTTTGGACATGATTTCCCGCTGCGCGGGCGCATAAACGACAAGATTGATTTCCCGCTGCGTGGGCGCATAAAGGTTGTGCCGCGCGTGGCGCGGCGGAAAATTTGGAGTGCGGTGGCAAGAGCCGCGCTGTGCGCGGGTCGCGGCACCGCTTTTGCGCGCCACCCCACCACCGTAATCGTGCATCGAGTAGGGGAGTTTTTCTCTCCCCTCTCACACCACCGTACGTGCCGTTCGGCATACGGCGGTTCAACATAACTTCAAAGCATGGCGTTCGTTATAGTAATCCAAACAACTTACAAGTCCCCTCTTTGACAGCTTCTCTTTGGTGATTGCCCTTACTACACACGTCTTTGTTGCAACCCACTGGTATCGGTTTCCTGTGTATGATGTAAGTCTTGCAAGGTCTTTGTGTATACCAAGCTTCTGCAATCCCCATTGCCGTTTAGAAGGCACTTTCCATTGCTTCCAGATGATTACTCGAAGCCGTGTACGCAAATGAGCGATTTTTCAGCTTGTTTATCTACACACAATAAGGCATAATAGCGGTCAATCTTCATTTTGGGGGCTGTATTGACAGCTAAGCGCCCCTGCGGGTTTGACAAGAAAGTTTCTTCTGTCAACAAAAATGGACCTCAACTAAGGAATGAACTATGGGCAAGAAAAAAACGTACGCTGAGCACGAGGTTGCGCTGAGAGTGGGTGCGCGGATCCGTAAGTTGCGCGAGATTCAAGGCATCACTCAAATCACGCTGGCGACGGACATCGGCATCAGAGCGGGACCGCTGGGCTGGATTGAAAAGGGTAAGCATCTGCCCTCAGGGCGCGTACTCTATCGTCTGGCCAAACGGTTGAATGTGCGGATTGATGACCTGTTCCAAGAGAAGAACGTATGGGACGATAGCACAACGCCGACGGATACGCAGACCTCGGTTGTCCTGCCGCCCTTGGATGCGGCGGCATGCCCGAATGCGGAGGCGCTAAAGGCGACGCACATCATCTGTCAGACCGTGGCGGAAACACTCCCCAAACTTGAAGAACTGGCGGGCGTGGCGCCTCGTCTGGACTTCTCGCTGAGCATTCCCTTCACAGCCGATGATGACGGCGCCAAGCAGGTCGCCGCCTATGTGCGGCAGGGGCTCGGCATCGGGAACGCCATGCTGGCCGACTACTTGGAGTTGCTTGAGAACGCCGGATTGCGCGTCGTCTTTATGGATATGCCTGAAGGGTGTACGGCGTTCAGCGGCTATGATCCGCTCAATCAGAACGGCTTCATCTTTATCAATAGCAACCTCAAGAAACAGCCCGAGGTGCAGATGGCCCATGCGGTCCTCGAACTCGGGCGGATCTTCTGGTACGTGCGTAAACAAAGTGGGCAAGCGAACACAGAGGATGATGCGCTGAGCGAGGAGGCGTTTGCACGCCGCTTCGCGTCGCACTTCCTCATGCCGGTCACCTCGCTCCGTAGGACGGTTCTGCAGACGGGCGTGGCGCCGGAGAGTTGGACGTTCGATCTGCTGCTGCGCATGAAGAAGCGCTACGGCGTCTCTGCCCGGTGCTTCGCGATGCGGCTACAGGAGCTTGGCCTGAGCTGGAGTGACGAGCAGAAACGTAATCCGAGCGCATTCCTCTTCGAGGATGAGTTGGAAGCGTTTCAGGCAGAGAAAGGGACCGCGACCGAGCCAGGTGGCAACCGTCCGCCTTGCTCCATGAACGGCCGGATCGGCGACCTTCTGCTTGTGGCAGAGCAAAAAGCCGGCAAGGACATGAAACCGGTCAACTCGACAAAACGCGTGCTCCGGCAATCCGGTGTACGGTTCGACATGTAACCCGGGAGAAGTAAATGAAACGCGCATGGCCGGTGTTTTTGGTTTTTCTGGCAATGGGCTTCGGGGATGTCGTGGGGCCTCTGGTCACCTTGGTCAAAGAGACCTTCAATGTTTCCAACTTAACGGCGCAACTGGTGCCCCTGACCGGGTTCCTGATGTTCGGCCTGCTCTCTGTCCCGATGGGGCTGGTTCAAGACCGCAAAGGGAAGAAGTTCGTTTTGATACTCGGACTGACGGTCGCCCTGGCAGGTGCCTTGTTGCCGATCTTCGCCGGCATGTACGGCCGACAGGTGGAGATTGCCGCGGGTGACCTGACGAAATTTTACGTCATACTGGCTTCCATCCTGCTGCTGTGCGCGGGTGCGACGATCCTGCAAGTCTGCGGCAATCCCGTAATGCGCGATGTCTCGCCCCCAGGCAAGTTCTCGAGCAATCTGTCTTTGGCGCAATCCGTCAAAGCGGTGGGCTCATCCATGGGCTTTCTGCTGCTGCCGCTGGTAGCGAAACCCTTGGGTTTATCATGGTCGATCCAATACCCGATCTTTGCGGCAACGTTGGTGATCGCGCTGTGCGCCTGTCTGCCGCTGCGGTTGACGGTGGAGCGCGACGAGCAGCGCCAACCGGCGACGCTCCGCTCCTGCTTCACGCTTTTCGGAAAAAACCGCTTTGTGCTGACGATGGTTCTCGGCATCTTCTTTTATGTCGGCGCCGAGGTGTGCTTCAACTCCGGCGTGCCGCTGTTGTTGAAAGAGCGGTTCGGTCTGGTTCTAGAAAACAGCCTCTGGGTGAGTTGGTCGCTGTTCTTCCTGCCCATCCTGGTGGGACGCTTCGCGGGCGCGGCCATCCTGCGCGTGCTGCAACCGGCGCTCTTCCTGAAGCTGACCGCCGTGCTGTCGCTCATCGGAATCGCGGCCGTCTTCAGTGGCGTCAAGAGCCTGACATACGTCGGCATCGTGGTGACGGCACTGGGGTTCGCGAACATCTTCCCGTTGATCTTTTCCATCACGGTTGACGCCCTGCCCGAGCGCTCTAACGAAATCTCCGGATTGATGATTTCCGCGATCGCGGGCGGTGCCATCCTGCCTCCGGTCATGGGGTGGGTCGTGGACCTTGCAAACAAAAACCAGATCGTCGGCTTCATTGTGCCGTTCGCGGCACTGCTCTACATCCTCTGGGTGGCGCTGACCCAAACCACGCGCCAAAAGACGGCCTAACGGCGACCGAAGCGACTCCCGCTCCGCTCACGCCCACGGCACCCTCTGCACGGTGCGCGAGGGCGGCGTGTAACCCGGCACCATCAGCCGCGTGATGCGCGGCGTGATGTCCGTGAGGCTGTTGGCGTTGGCCTTGAGTTCATCCGCGCCAGGGCCTATCGCCGCGAGCGGCACCGGATTGCGTGTGTGGCCTCGGCTCCCCATCTCTTCGATATTGCCATGATCGCTGGTCAGGATCAAAAGCAGGCCGGTCGTCTTGCTCAACTTGACCACCGTATCCAGAAACAGATCAAGCGTCTTGAGAGTCTCGCAGGCGAGGTCATAATTTCTGGAATGTCCGGCCAGATCGGTCAGAAAGAACTCAAAGAGCGTAAAGTCGTGCGCCAACGCCACCTGAACTAGGTGTTCGGCGGCCTTCTGGGGCGTCACCGACGGAATAGCATACCCCTTTTCCCGAAAACTGAGGCGCGTGATGTCATGCGAGACCGCACGGTTAGCCAACAGATCGTCTTGAATCGAGATCGTTTCAGGCTGCGTCAGCGCCATCACCGTAGTGACGGATTTGAAACGGCGGGTCCTTAAGTCATCGACGCTGTCGACCAGATACGCGTCAGCAAACCGGCAACGCAACCCCTTCTGTGTCAGCTCCATAAAGAGATTGTCCTCTTCGATCAGTTTCCGCAGGGTGGGCCCCGGGAAACCCTCGCAATGACGCCCCATGACCTGTGAAGCGTTGACCCCCGTGAACATCGTGGCCTGCCCCGTGGCACTCTGCGGCAACCCATCGATACCGAGACAAGCGTCAATCGTGACCGAGTGCTTTTCAATGAGTTGGCAGAGGGCCGGACAGATCCCCGCATGCACCGGATTGTCGGTCGCGGGCTTGCGTAGGCCGACGCCATCGATAAACAGGAAGAGCACCTTCATTTTCGATATTATTGCACCGATACCGCTCCGCGACAAGACAGAACGTGTTGCGATTTAGTTTCGCCGAAACTGAATCACACACGGTAGTTCGTTAGTGCGGTAGTGCCTTGCGGCTCGACAAGCGCGACAAATCCTAAATCCTAAATTTTAACTCCTAAGTCTATGGTGCGACCTCAAAGAAGTTAAGGCTGCACCTCCGTCAGCACCTGTCGGCAGCAAAGTACCTTTTCCAGCAGATCTTGCGGGATGTAGAAGTAGTGGTTTGAAGACTCGTACCCGATCCGCGAGTCGGCCTTGACGAACGGCAGGAGTTGCTTGGCGACCGCCAACTCAGCACGCGCGGCAGCCCGCATTTCGCCTCGGCAGATGGCGCGTTCGGGGTCGGTCGTGGCGGTCTGCAGGCGGTCGCGTGCGGCGACAAAGCGCGCTTGGTTGACGCAGGCAGAGAAGTGCAGTTCCGCAGCGCGGAAGAGTCCTAACTCACGTCCGGCTTCGGTGCGCGTGGACTCCTGCACCTGCGGTAACAGACTGCCCCACAACCCGCACCCGTGCGCGAAACCGGCGCGCACCTTATCCATCTGCGCGATCCAGACCTCAGCCGGATACACCGACCGCCACCTCGCGAGATCGTCGTACGGGAGGCCGACCATGGTGGCGCGGTAGCCGGTGGGCTTGAGATAGAGCGGGTTGGCTGGCCCCATGTGCTGCGGGCCGTTGTAGACCGTGCCGATGTGGTAGGGATATTCGCGGAAACCCTGCGAAAATGCGGTCCAGGCCTGCCGCACGAGCGGCGCGGCATCAGCGCCGTACCGCCGGACAGCCACACGGTCGAGCACTGGGCCGATCGCGTCCGTTCCCTTGGTGAAAGCTTGGAAGACCTCCAGATTGGGCGAAGGGTAACACCCCAAGCTCCAACTCAGCATCACGCCGTCCACGCCGGCCGAGGCCAGATTGCATGCGTGTTCGGCCACCAAGTCGAGCGTCGGCAGATACGGGATGGAACAGAACTCCCACGTCGCGCCGACCTGCACCTTCGCCGATGTTTTCAGTCCCGCCGCGCGCGCCAGCGACCAATGCTTCTTGGCACGCGGCCCCGGCCCAACGGAAGAAATGGAGTATTCGCCGACCGTGGATGCGACGCCGCCCCGGGTAATCGGCAGCGACCATTCGCTGACCGACTGCAACCAGCAGTTCTTGGGTAGGCGCGCGATGATCTCGCCGACTTGCGTGTCATCCCAGCTCCAATCCCACGCCAGAACCTTGGCATCAGGGTTGCCGCGTGCCACACCCTGCGCGATCGTCGCGTTCACCTCGGCAATGATCTCGGCATACGACCGCCCTTTGCAACGCTCGCACTGCGCCTGCTGCCGATGTGAAGCGCAACTGGTGGGGTTTTCCGAAGCGGTAATGGTAAAGACACCGCCCAGCCCCGGCACTTGGGTAAACACGGAAGCTACGGCATCAGACATCCAGCGCCGCACCTCCGGGTGCGACGTGCAAAGCCGCGCGGTGTCACCGGCGGCGGCGACCCCGCGCATGGCGGCGCGTTCCGGTCGCGCCTCAAAAAATGAGTGGTGCATCGTACGCGGTTCGTTCATGTAGAGATAGATCTTCAAGCCGTACTTTTCGGCGCGCGCCACCAGCTTACGCAATCCCGCAATCCGCCGCTCACACCCCTCGCCGAACTCCGGGAAGGCGGTATCTTTCGCCAGCGTGCGCAGCACGGTATGGACCCATACGCCATTCACGCCAGCCGCCGCCAGACGCTGCAAAAGTCCCTCAGGATAGGAGGCAACTTCGGTATCGAAAAGCGGGTCGCCATACTCGGCAAAATACGAGAAAATAAAACGCAGACCGAAAGGCGAACTGTCCGATGACGGCGCGACCACGATGGCCGGATCAGGTCGCGAGAGGCGATCAATAAAGGCGAAGCGCGGCTCTTCAGGCTGGCGCAGACTATCCGCAACGCCCTCCTCGCGCAGCCAGGCGGCGAGTTGTTCGGCAGCCGCGCGCTCAGCCTCGGAAGGCGGCGTGTAGCGCAGCGGCGGACAGGCGGGTTTGACGCTACCCAGTTTGATAAAGAGGAAGTCATCCTCCATCAGCGCATAGCGCAACTGCTCGCGCGTGAAACCGGTAAGCGTCAGAAGCTGGTCATAGGGCAGCAGATGCCAGTTACGCCGCACCACGGTGATATAGCCCTTGTCCTGCCACGCCGGCAAGATCGCATCCTGCGGCGGCAGCCCCATCGAGGCCGCAACCTGCGCCACATTTTCAGGCGTCGTGCCCACGACCTCGGCCAGCTTCGTCTGCGGCACCACGGTCCAGTTGCGCCACACAAACTGATGCAACCGGCTAGGGAACGGTTCACACCCCAGCGGCGCCTTTTTACCGGCCTCGTCCGGCAGCGGCGTTTCCGCGCCGTACACGGTACGCGCCACGATCAACCCCGCCATCATGAAACCTGCCACCAAACGCCGTGTCATCGTCATTGAGCACCCCTTTCTTTTTTAAAGAATCTCTGCTCAGTATCCCACACTCGCCACGCATTGACAACCGCTTCCGGTTTTTGATTTTTTTGCTTCCGAAGTTGACTCTTCCGCTTCCCTCCGCATAATAGGGTTAACCGTGTGAGTCGGTGTCCATCCTTGACAGTGCCTATCTCTAACCAGAAAAGGATCAAACATGAAAGAAGCGGATCGATCAACTCGAAGCTTACGTCTGGCGAGCACGGCTCTCGCCGCGTTTGCCATCTTTGCACCGTTCAACGTAACGGCTGCGCGTGTCGCACGCGCGATCACGACCGTTATGGGTGGTTCGGCCACACTCTACAATGTGGATGAGAACGGCACGTGGACTTCCGTACGGACGATCTACTCGACCGGTTCCCCGTACATGCTGAGAGCCGTGCGCTGCGTCTACCGTGACGGCGTCGTCTATGCAGCCGACATGATCAAGGATCCGAACAAGGACGGCACGGGCGGCTACATCCGGAAGTTCACCCTCGATGGCACGTACCTCGGCGATCTCGGCCACTTTCCCGGCCAAGCGGAAGGTTTATGCTTTTCGTCGGACGGTAACTACCTCTACATCGGTTACGCCTTTCAACTCCTTGCCGGTCAGATCGATCGAATGTCGCTTGCAGATGGTACGGTGGAAACGTTCAAGACAGGGCTTGGGCCGATCCGTCAGATCTGTACGGATGGTAAGGGACGCCTCTATGCGGCCGCACGGATCAACGGCCCCATCACGATTATCGACGAAGCGGCAGGAGGTACGCTGAAGAGCGTCGCGAAGGCTGCGCAGGGGATCGCCTATGACCCCAAGAATGATGTCCTCTGGTGGTGCCAGAGCGGTTCCTCCTACGGCACGATGGATCGCGACGGAAACAACCCCGTCACCTATTCGGGTGGTCCGATAGGCAACAACTGTTTTGCTGCGGCGGTTCTCGACGGGCTCCCGCATTTCGCCGGTTATGGGGAAAAAGTTTATCGCCGCGAAACAGACGGTACGTTCACGACGGTCGTGAATACCACTGCGAACTACTCCGATCTTACGATGCTCCCGGCCTACGACATGACGGCGCACTGGACGTTCAACGAGTCCGCGAACGCCCCCGCCTTCACGAATGCGATTAGCCCCGTACTATATCCGATCTATCCGAGCGGTCTCCTGCAAAGTGGCGCAACAGGCGTCGCGGGCGGATGCGCTTACTTTGGCGGTACGGCCGCGCGCGGTATGATCGAGGGTTCGCGTGCGCTCATCCCCGCCACCGGCGACTTCACCCTCGCGTTCTGGGCGGGTGTTCCCGCAACTACGCAGCCGCAGGAACAGTACATCTTCTCCAACCACGGTATCATCAATGGGCGTCTCAACATCATGGCCAACCTTGATGGTACCACGAATACGCTCTGCTTTTTCTTCGGACCGCAGGGCACCGAGACTTACAAGATATTCTCCACTAACACGTTTGCGGACGGTGCATGGCACCATGTCGCACTGACGCGTGCGAACGGTGAGTTCTCGCTGTGGATGGATGGCGCACTCGAGGGGAGTGTGGCGTGTCATGCAACGAATCGAATCGGGCAGTTCCTCGACTGGTGTCTCGGTTGTTCGTCCAGCGAAGTGCGGGGGCAGACGGCGCCGGGCGCGTTCGTGGACGACTTGCGTATTTACGATGGCGCGATGTCGGCGAATCAAATCGCGGAACTCGCCGCATCCGTGACGCCCGGCGCGGCTCCGACGTGCCCGGCGGCACCCTCCGGCGCGACGGCGCTGCCGTCTGCTCTCGGGACGGAAGTGGCGCATGCCTACGCTTGCGACGCACCAATCGGCGCACCCTCGCTCCTCGCGACACCAGACGGCTCCTGCTATCTCGCGGCGAGTCGCGGAAACCGCCCGTTTGCGCATGATCAGAAGACGACTGTCTACAAGTCGACGGACGGCGGTGTTACATGGACGTCTCTCGCCGAAGTCGCACTTGGTAACGGGGCGCTCTTCGCGCTGGACGGAGCGATTGGCCTCATGGGGAACGCCCCAGGCAGCCTAACCGATGTGCAGATTTTCCTCTCGTTCAACGGAGGGACGACATGGGCTGAATACATGCGTACGGGTACATCCCGATTCTTACCGAACCCCTCGACGACACCGCCAGTGTTTGCACAGGGACGCCTCTGGCAAGGCTTGACACATATCGACAACACCTCGCATCGACCGTATCCCGGAGCCATCAGTTTCGCCGTGAACGGCACGACATTCTCAGATATGAAGTTCGTGAACATCGGCTATACGGATCACGGAGTGTTTCTGAACAATCCCGCTTATGACCTAATCTGCGGCTACCTGCCGGGACCTGTTGCATCTGTGGGTGACGCTGTGCGTGCAATCTATCCGATCGATGACCGTCATCCGGCGTCTGTGGATGCTGTGCTTGGTGTGGAACGTTATGCGTGTACGGACATTACAAGCACTGATTTTCGTATGTACCCGTTCTTCGGTGTTCCGGGAGCATCCAAGCGCTTCTCAGTGGCGTACGACGCCGTAAGCGGTCTCTATTGGGCTGCGACAGTGGCCGTGACGAACTGCGCAGACCTCGCCACGATGAACGGCAACGACATTCGCAACGTCCTCGCACTCTACGCCTCTCCTGACTTGATGGCGTGGCGGCCGTGTGGCATCGTGACGGTGACGGATGCGGCTACATTCGACGCACCGGCAATCGCCGTCGTCGGCGACGACCTCGTGCTCGCCTATACCGTGGCGACGGACGATGGCGCGGGCGGCCCGCGTTCACCCGTGCACGGCAACTACCTCGCGACACGTCGCGTGACGTCTTTCCGCACGGCGTACGAGCCGTTCACGCCTGGGGGACAACATCTTTTGCTTGGCGAATTCAGCCGCCATTCGGTGCTGTCTTACTATCCTGGTCCAGACGGCCAATGGTATTCGGGGGGACTCTTCGCGACGAATGCCGGGGCTGTAGTGGGTATCGCTGCTGGATTCGGGCGCGTGTACGTGTCGCGGGAGGTTCCCGCTCCCGGGAAGATTGATGTCTATACCTACGACGGCACGTTCATAAGCACGATCACGGCACCGGAAGGGGTCGGCACGGACAACATCAAACTTGCGAAGAGCGGCGCATACCTGCTCATAGCCGATCCATTCAAGTCGAATGCCGTCTACCGCTATTCGCTCGTGACGGGGACGTGGACGAAACTCTGCGATACGACATCGGGACTGCCGAATCAAGTGCGCGGCATCGCAATTGATCCGCGTGACAACTCGTTCTACGCAATGGGCCGCAATGGGAAATCATCCATTCGCCGCTTCAACATGTCAGGTGCTCTGCTTGAAACGATTGTTGCGGAACTCGCAAACTCTTCACATCTCGCGTTGGAACTTGATGCGGAGAACAACATGCTCTACTACGCGGAAATACGCGGGAAAACCTATAAGATCGACCTCACGGACGGAACAAGAACCCCCGTTCTCATCGAGTCGCTCGATGTCAACATCCCTCTAGCCGCGACGGCCGATCTCCTCACCTTCGACGGAACGCTCTATGCAGTCGGCGGTGCGGCGGCCGGACATAAGGTGCGTTTGGATGGTGGAAAAACCACATGGGGTGTCCTCCCCAAGTCGCACTTCCCCCTGCGCATGGCCATCCTTGACCGCGACTCCGGTGGAGGCGGCACAATGATCATCATCCGATAAATTCAAGTGGAGAGCGCAAGGCGCTCCCCCGCCACGACACCGGGGACGTGCGCACGAAAGGAGTCACCTCTTATGAAGAGCATCATGTTTTTTTGGACATTCGCGGCGGTATGCGTCGCAGCGGCGGACTGCGACATTCTCGTCTCGCGCGAGGGGGCTTGCGTGGAGCATTGGCGGGCACCCGGGGCAGGCGGCGCGTGGCAGAAGGTCGGTGTGTTCCTAGATGGACGGAAAGCGGGCATTCACCCCACGGGCATCACGGCGTCGGCGGACGGCCTCGTGTATGTGGGCGACGGAGCGGAGGGTGGCAGCGTGAAGGTGTACGGGGCGGACGGCGCGTTCCGCGGTGTGGTCGCGACCACGGGATTCCGCCCCGACCAGTTGTGCATATCCCCGGACGGAAAGTGGCTCTACGTTTCCACGCTTGAGGGTGAAAAGCGCGGCGTGTGGCGTTATGCGTGCGCGACGGGGAGGGGTGGCCAGGCACCGTTCTGCGCGGAAGGACTCCAACCGCGTCATCTTGCGTTCGGCACGGACGGATTCCTCTATGCGGGGTGCCGCAGTGCGAACCTCGTGGTTGTTTACGATGTCTCCGGCGAGAAGGCTGTTGAGAAGGGACGTATCGGCGTGGGCGCTTTTATGGGGGGCTTTGCGCTCACGGGCATGCACGGCGCGGAACTTGTAGTGCCGGGGATGAAAACGGAGATCGTGGATCTCGTGCGAGGTGTCACATCGTTTCCGCGCGGTGTGGAGCCGTTCACAAACGTGATTGGCGTCTGTACGGTGGCAGGGAAGGTTTTCGCCGGAGACTGGCCGGCGGGTGTCGTGCGTACCGTGGAAGCGGATTCGAAACCCGTCGCCACCGGCGTGCGTGCCGTGTGCGCGCTTCTCAATCTCACCGAGACAACGAACGGCGCGATTGCCCGAGCCCGTGCCCAGGCGGCCGTCGCGCAACGTGCGCTGGGTAAGCCGCTTGTCTATGCGACGCCCTCCCTGCCGCCAGGTATGGATTTCGCGCGCATGAGTTTCAACAATCCGGACGCAACGATCTTCCTCAAGGCCGGCTTCGGCGTTGAGGCGCTCCGTGTGCTCGATTACGATGGTGACGGGCAGTTGGACATCGTTGTCACGTGTGGATGGGGCACATGGCCTTGGGCTGGCACTTACCTCTACCGAAACCCCACGCCGAAGGGCCAGAAGAATCCGAACCCTATCTTTCCCAAGTACGAGCGCATCGACCCCGCAACGTTGCCGCCTGTCTCGCCGGGCGGGACGTTCGCGGACGGGCGACCGATCGGAGACGTGCATTATACGGCGGTTCCCGAGTCGAAGGAGTTCTGGGTGGGACGCAAGTCACAGGGCGGCCCGCGTCTGTTGCGCGACCTCGACGGTGACGGTGTGCAGGATTTGGTGATCGGCGCCTCGGACCGGAATATGAGCGCCTGGCAAGATCGCTATGATGCACGCGGCAACTGGAAGGACATCCAGTTGCGCGGCTTCGTATACTGGTGCCGCGGCCTCGGCGAGGAGAAGTACGGCGAGCCGCAGATGCTCTACATGGAAAACGACCTCCCCGTGGAGGTGTATGGTCAGGCACGCATTTTGATGGAGGACTACGACCACGACGGCGATCTTGACCTCATCCTTTTCGACTTCATGGATACGATCTCCTACTTTGAGAACGTGGGCACGAAGACGAAGCCGCTCTTCACGGCGGGCCGCTTCCTGCGTGCACCGGACGGCACACGCCTCCACGGCGACCTGTGCATGCCCTATGCGATCTCGGTCGACTGGGACGGTGACGGACGACCGGACATCCTGTTCGGTGAAGAGGATTCGCGCGTCGCGTGGTGTCGCAACACAGGCACGATCAAGAACGGGCTCCCCGTCTTCGAGAAACCGAACTACTTCCTCCAGAAAGCGGACGAACTCCACTTCGGCGTATTGAGCTGTCCCTGGACGTACGACTGGGACGACGATGGCGACCTCGACATCATCTGCGGCAACTCGCACGGTCAGATCGCCTTTATCGAAAACCTCTCCGGCCCTCGCGTGGAGAAGCCGAGATGGGCACCGCCCGTTTACCTCACGGAACCCGACGGCAAGTTCATCTGGCCGATCGCAGGCAAAAACGGCTCAATCCAAGGCCCGTGCGAATCGAAGTGGGGCTACGCCACGCTGTCGGTGGCGGACTGGGACGGCGACGGCCTTCCGGACATCATGGCCAACAACATCATGGGCGAGGTGATGTGGTGGAAGAACATCGGTACGCGCACGAAGCCAAAGCTTGATTATGCGCGCCGCGTGGAAGTAGAGTGGGATGGCCCGCAGCCGGAACTTGCCTGGGGATGGAAAAAACCCGAGCTCCAGAAAAACCCGAAAGATCTTCTTACGCAGTGGCGCACGACGCCCGTGATGGTAGATTGGAACGGCGACGGTCTCACGGATCTCATCATGCTTGATCAAGACGGTTACCTCGCACTCTTTGAACGTGCGCGTCACACGGACGGTACGCTGATCGTCCGACACCCGCGCCGCGCGTTCCTTAGCGTGGACGGACACCCCCTGCGTTTGCGATGTACGTTCAACAACTACATCGGTTGCGGCCGACGCAAGTTTGCGGTGAGTGATTGGGACGGCGACGAAAAAATGGATCTCGTAATGAATGGTGGCCCAAACGCCGAGGTCATGATTCAGACGGCTTCCAGCAACGGCACATGGTCGTTCCGATCCATCGGTCCCTTGGCGCGTCATCAGCTCTCCTCGCACGATCCACAGCCGGCCGTATGTGATTTCAACGGCGACGGCGTGCCGGACCTCATCTTCGGCGCGATGGACGGTTACCTCTACTATCTGCGTAATCCCCGATCAGAGACGAAGTAGAAAATTGCCTGTTTTCGTGTACGCACTGAAGGCAAAACGCCGTTGTCACGACTGGCCTTCCTTGGTATGATACTCGTGATGTTGAAACTGTCGCATGAAAAAAACTCGCATAG
>DAOTMQ010000021.1:0-25107 GCA_035450385.1 Kiritimatiellia bacterium
AGAGAAAGCGGTGCCGCGACCCGCGCACAGCGCGGCTCTTGTCACCGCACTCCAAATTTTGCAAGCAGATACTTGCCCAGTGCCACCGCGCCGCGCACGGCGGTATAACCTTTATGCGCCCGCGCAGCGGGAAATCATGCCCAAAACCGTTTCCTTTCTTCACCAGAAACGCATGACCTTCGCACCCCCTGTCACTAACCGATTACCCGAGTTTGACAGAATCAGCCACACTCTGGACGCAGGACGCGCATTTCAAAGGTATCGAGGACGTCAAGTTCTTTGCCAAGAGATAGCGTAATCGGCTAGCCCTCCGCCCGCGCTTCGCACGGGAATGTAAATGAGGACAACTTTGATCAGTGTAAGTGGTAGACAAGGGGTTTTCACCTTCAGAGTTCAGAGTTCGAGGTTCAGAGTTCTGAGTTAAAAAACGTTTACCGTCAACGCTCAACTCTCAAGTGGAAAAACTCCTAAATCCTAAATCCTAAATCCTCCTTCGAGTGCGCTTCAACGCCGTTGAAGCGCACCCGGCAGGTTAGCGTTTAGGCAGATGGATGCAGGCGTTGTGGAATGTGTGCGCCGCTTCCATCCACGCCTCGGACATCGTCGGGTGTGAGTGGATGGTGTTGCCGATCTCGTCAACCGTCAGTTCGTTGCGGATCGCGAGGGCGGCTTCGGCGATCAGTTCCGTCGCATGCGCGCCGACGACCTGTGCGCCCAACACCTGACCGGTAACGGGGTCGCAAATCCACTTGACGAAGCCATCGGTCTCGCCGGCGGCCATGGCTTTGCCCAAGGCCACGAAGGGGAAGACCGCGGTCTTGACGTCGCGCCCGAGCTTTTGCGCTTGGGTCTCTGAAAGCCCGGCCAGCCCGATTTCGGGCGACGTGAAAATGCAGGAGGGGCAGATATTTTCGACGGTCGACTTCATGCCGACGGCCGCTTCTGCGGCGACGACACCCTGCTGGGTCGCGGCATGGGCAAGTTGGATCGAACCGGTCACCAGATCGCCGACTGCAAAGATCGAAGCCACGTTGGTGCGCCCCTGTTTGTCTACTGGGATCGTACCGCGTTCATCGACGTTGACACCGGCGCGGGCAAGATCCAGCGCAGCAGTGTTAGGCCGACGCCCGACAGCCACAAGCAACAGGTCGCCGGTGACGGTCTGATCTTTGTACGTGCCACTGACCTCGCCGTTCTTGACAACAATATCGGTGAGCGGGGCACCCGTGAGGAAGGTGACGCCCAGTGCTTCCATGCGCTTGCGCAGCACGCGTCGCACATCGCGGTCGAGCACCATGATGATGTCTTCGAGCATCTCGACCACTGTGACCTTTGTGCCGAGCGCGGCCGCCATGCAGGCGAACTCACAGCCGATCACGCCGCCGCCCAGAATCAGGAGCCGTTCCGGCAACGCCTTGAGGTCGAGAAACGCGCGGCTGTCCATCACCCGCTTGTCCTTCGGCAGGAAGCCCGGCATGGCGGAGTCGCTACCGGCCGCGATGATGATCGTGGCGGCACTGAGCCAACGCGTGACGCCGTCCGGCTGGATCACGGAGATCCGGTTCGGCCCCTCGAAGCGGGCCGCACCGGTAATCGCTTCGACCCCGTTGGACTTGAGCAGTCCCTGTATGCCGCCGCTCAGGCGCTTGACGACGTCGTTCTTGCGCTCGGTCATCACGGCGTAGTCGAACGTGACGCCTTTTGCGGTAACGCCGAACGCCTCAGAGTGCGCGGCGTGGTGAAAGCGCTCAGCCGACGCGATCAACGTTTTGGTCGGGATACAGCCCCAGTTGAGGCAGGTGCCGCCGAATGCCTCTTTTTCAACAATCGCCGTCTTCTTACCAAGTTGCGCGGCACGGATAGCGGCGGGATAACCGCCCGGACCGGCACCGATTACGATCACATCAAAGTCGAACATAGGGAGTTAGAATTTAGGAGTTAGGAGTTAGGATTTAGGAGTTGGAAATCCAATCGCGTGCTACACGAGTGCTTTCCACAGCTCGACATTTTCGAGCTTCGACCGGATGGCATTGACGAACTGTGCGCCCACCGAGCCATCCACGATGCGGTGATCCACAGAGAGGGTCATCGCCATCATCGTGCGGATTTTGATTTCGCCATTCACCACGGTGGGCACCTGACGCCCAGTGGAGACCGCCAGGATGCCGGCCTCGCCGGGATTGATAATGGCGGTGAACTGATCGACATTCATCATGCCCATGTTCGAGACCGTGAACGAACTGCCCACCATCTCGTCCGGCAGGAGCTTGCCTGTCCGCGCTTTTTCGGCGAGCGCCTTGGCCTGCGCGTTTAGCTCGGCGAGCGTCAGGGTCTGTGCGGCACGGATCACCGGCACGACCAGACCGTTGTCCACGCTCACCGCCATGCCGAGATCCACGTCGCCGCGCCAGGAAACGGTCACGCCGTCCGTGACGGAGTTGACGACCGGGAACTCCTCCAACGACAGGATCACCGCCTCCAGGACGAAATCGTTGACGCTGTAGGAGCGTCCCTGCGCCTTGAGGTCGGCACGGAAGGCCATGAGGTCGGTGATGTCGGCCTTGACCGTCACATAAAAGTGCGGGATCGTCTGCTTGCTCTCCACCAAGCGGCGTGCAATGATCTGGCGCATGCGCGAGAGCGTAACCGGTTTGCGGCGCTGGGCGCGCTCGATATCCTCGACCATGATACGGCCGCCGTCACCAGAACCACGCACGCTCAGGATGTCGATCTCATGTTCAGCGGCGAGGCGCTTGGCCGCCGGCGTGATGCGCAGAGCGTCATAGTTCGCCGCGCTCAGGAAAGCCAACACGTCTTTTTCTACGATGCGTCCGTTCGGACCGGTGCCCTTGATGCGCGCGGGATCGATGCAGGCGGCGCGGGCGCAGGCGCGGGCACGCGGCGAGATCACCAGACGCTTGGCCGGTGTCGGCGCGGGCGCGGGCTGGACAACCGGTTTGGCCGACGGCTGCGGTGCGGGCGTCGCTGCAGGCGCGGGAGCAACCGGTGCCGGCGCAGGCGCGGCGGCAGGAACTGCTGGCGCGGGGCTTGCTGTCGGCGCCTCGGGAGCTGCCGCTGCGGGCGCGGGTGCTGGCGCGGCTTCAGGGGCAGGCGGCTGGTCCGGCACTTTCTCGCCGGCGGCGCCGATAAAGCCGACGACGGTGTTCACGGGGACGGTGATGCCCTCGCGCACATAGATTTTCAGCAAAACGCCCTCGAAAAAACTCTCGACCTCCAGATTCGCCTTGTCGGTCTCGATCTCAAAAAGGATGTCGCCTTTCGCTACCGCGTCGCCCTCCTTTTTGAGCCATTTGACGATCGCGCCTTCCTCCATGGTCTGCCCGAGTTTCGGAAAAATCACTACCTGAGCCATAATCACTCCAAATGGTAAGGTGACGGCAAGCCCGCACCTGACGCGCGCGGAACTGCCAACAAATGCCCACCAGTATACCGAGCCTGACCGCACTTGTCATTGACAAAAATGAACAAAAAACGTCAAAACCGAAAAAAATAAATCACCAGTTCTCCCGCCTCCTGATGCTCCACGAATCCGACAAATAGATATGGAGCGTGACGGAGGGGTGGAACGTCTCGAACCGCCCATACATGCCAGGCGCCCGGCTTTCCTTCGTTTTCTTATGGTCTGTCATCCCCTCTGGCATTCGCCAGTGGTGCGATTAAAACCAAACCAGAAAGCGGGGGGGATTTGACTCACAGGGGCGCTGTGCTATACTTCCCCGAACTGCTAACAAAGGAAGAAAAAATTATGTGTGCAAAATCAGTGAAGAAAGCTGTGAAAAAAGCCGCCCCCGCTAAGGCCAAGGTCGCGTCGAAAACGAAGCGGACGAAGTACGTCTACTTCTTCGGTGCGGACCAGTCCGAGGGCGATGTCTCGATGAGGACGCTGCTCGGCGGCAAGGGCGCGAATCTTGCCGACATGGCCGGTCTCGGCCTGCCGGTGCCCCCGGGATTTACCATCACGACGGAAGCGTGCGCCAAGTACTACGAGATCGGCGAGAAGGCGCTGCACGATTTGATCCGCGCTGAGGTGCAGGCCGCGCTCAAGCGTCTAGAGAAGGCGACGGGCAAGACGTTCGGCAAAGGCCCGAATCCGCTATTGGTCTCGGTGCGTTCCGGTGCCGCGGCCTCGATGCCCGGCATGATGGACACCGTTTTGAACCTTGGCCTGAATCCCGATACGGTCGAGGCGATGATCGCCCGCACCAACAACCCCCGTTTCGTGTGGGACTCTTATCGCCGTTTCATCCAGATGTTCGGTAACGTGGTGCTGGGGGTTGATCATCACCAGTTTGAGCTTGAACTGGAAGCGGTGAAGCGTGCCAAGGGATACACGCTGGACTCTGAATTGATGGCGGAAGACTTGCAGGAGGTGGTGGCCCGCTACCGCAAGATGGTCAGGAAGACTAAGGGGTGTGACTTCCCGACCGACGCGATGGAGCAACTCACGCTTAGCATAAGCGCGGTCTTCGGGTCGTGGAACAACCCGCGCGCCATCAAGTACCGCGAGTTGAACGACATTCGTGGCCTGCTGGGCACGGCGGTAAACGTTCAGGCGATGGTGTTCGGCAACTCCGGCGACAATTCGGCGACCGGTGTGGCCTTCACCCGCGATCCGTCAACCGGTGAGCATAAGTATTTCTACGGCGAATACCTGATTAACGCGCAGGGCGAAGACGTGGTGGCGGGTATCCGCACGCCGCAGCAGATCACGATCAAGGGTTCGCGCGAGTGGGCCAAGGCACGTTCGATCACCGAGGCGGTGCGCAAGGCGCAGTATCCGTCGTTGGAAGAGGTTATGCCCAAAGTCTTCAAGCAGCTCGACGCGATTCGTGTCAAGCTTGAGCGTCACTACCGCGATATGCAGGATCTCGAGTTCACGATTGAGGATGGCACGCTCTACATGTTGCAGACCCGTAACGGCAAGCGTACGGCGGCGGCGGCGGTCAAGATCGCGACGGACCTTATCAAGGAGAAGCTCATCGACGAGAAGACCGCAGTGATGCGCGTCGAGCCTTCGCAGCTTGATCAGTTGCTGCATCCGGTTTTTGTCAAGTCCGCCGAGGCCAAGGCCAAGCGGATCACGGTCGGTCTGCCGGCTTCGCCGGGCGCGGCCACCGGCCAGATCGTGTTCAACGCGGCCACGGCTGAATTGTGGGCTAAGGAAGGCAAGAAGGTCATCCTCTGCCGCATCGAGACCAGCCCCGAGGATATCGGTGGCATGAATGTGGCGGTCGGCATCCTGACGGCGCGCGGCGGTATGACCTCGCACGCGGCGGTGGTCGCGCGCGGCATGGGCAAGTGCTGCGTTTCAGGGTGCGGCGAGCTTCACATCAGTTATGACAGGAAGACGATCTCCTGCGGTAAGTTGGTGCTGAAGGAGGGTGACTGGATTTCGCTCAACGGATCAACCGGCGCGGTGTACGAAGGCCAGGTCGAGACGCAGGCCCCGAAACTGACCGGCCCGTTCGCTACGATCATGGCGCTGGCTGACAAATACCGCAAGATGGGGGTGCGCACCAACGCAGATACCCCGCGTGACACCGCCCGGGCAGTCGAGTTCGGCGCTGAAGGCATCGGTCTCTGCCGCACCGAGCACATGTTCTTCGAGGGTGACCGCGTCACCAGTTTCCGCCGCATGATTCTCGTGGCGGAGACCGTCAAGAATCTGCGTCAGGCGATTGCCGCCTGTGCGGACTCCGATGTCGAGGAGCGTGCCCGTCTCGAGAGTGAGCTGGCCGCGCCGCTCAAGCAGTACAATCAGGCGCTGAAAGAACTGCTGCCGCTGCAGCGCAAGGACTTCATCGGCATGTTCAAGGCGCTCAAGGGGCGGCCTTGCACGGTGCGGTTGCTGGATCCGCCGCTGCACGAGTTCCTGCCGCAGGATGCCGCCGGACAGGCAGAGATGGCGAAGATTATGGAAGTCGATCTGGCGTACATCCAAGAGGTCGTGGAGTCGCTGCATGAAACCAATCCGATGCTGGGCCACCGCGGTTGCCGTTTGGGCATCAGTTATCCCGAGGTGACCGGGATGCAGGTGCGCGCGATTTGCGAAGCCGCTGCGGCGGTCAAGGGGTCGCGGCCCGAGATCATGGTGCCGCTGGTGGGCAACGTTAAAGAGTTGGCCGCCCAGAAGGAACTGATCCTCAAGACGGTGGCAGAGGTCGAGAAGGCCAAGAAGGTCAAGTTGCAGATCACGGTCGGCACGATGATCGAGGTGCCGCGCGCGGCGATCACCGCCGATCAGATTGCGGCCGAGGCCGACTTCTTCTCGTTCGGCACGAACGACCTGACGCAGATGACCTGCGGCTTCTCGCGCGATGACGCGGGCAAGTTCCTGGGCGATTATGTGTCGCGCGGCTTCTACGACTACGACCCCTTCCAGGTGCTGGACATGGAGGGCGTGGGCCGCATGATCGAGATCGCCATGAACTACGCCCGCGGCGTGAAGCCGAAGCTGAAGGTCGGGGTGTGCGGCGAGCATGGTGGTGACCCGAAGACGGTGGCCTTCTGCTACAAGCTCGGCTTTGACTATGTGAGTTGCTCGCCTTACCGTGTGCCGATCGCGCGGCTGGCTGCGGCGCAAGCGGCACTGCGGGGCTAAGGCGGGCGGAGTTTGTTCGTTCCCTCCGCTGGGCTTGCAGAGCACCGGGGACGAGCGTCTGCTCGTCCGGGCGGCGTAAACGCCGCCTACAGAACGGGGCGCACTGCGCGCGGCAATTTTACACTCAATATTGCGACCACTGGGTAGTCGCAATAAAGAGGACGACGGACGGCGATACGCATGAAGGACTGCCGGCTTAGTGTGGTAGCGATGGCGGTATGCTGCGCGTTTGTCGCTTGGCCGCAAACGCAGCAGGGTGCCGCTGGTGTGTTCGAAGAGGTGCCTGCGGTATGGCGCGATCCTACGATGCGTCGGGAGGCGGTGGAGGCGCGCGCCGAAACCGCGCGCACGCGGCGCGAAGCGGCTTGGGCGCGCGCGAAGCGGCGAGGCTTGCCGATCAAGGGCGAGAAGCCCGGCGGCGGTGCGTTTGAGCTGATGGACTTTGACGGCGAACGACCGCTCTACCGTACCACCTGTAACGCCAACGCTGGGATTTCATCCGGGGCGAATCTGCTGTGGATCGCGCCTTACGGTGTAAATGGCGACGGCGGGACGGTGGGGGTGTGGGATGCCGGTTCAGCCCGCACGACCCATCGGGAGTATGGCGGACGCGTCATATCAATGGACGGGGCCGACGTCTATCACGACCACGCCTCGCATGTGGTGGGCACAATCTGCGCTGCCGGGATCGACGCTACGGCTAAGGGCATGGCACCGGCCGTGCGCGTAGACAGCTACGACTGGACCGACGACAGCAGCGAGATGGCCGCGCGGGGTGCCGCAGTGCCCGGCGAGGCCGGCATGATCAATATCTCTAGCCACAGTTACGGTATGTATGCGGGATGGGCGCGCACCGGTTCGCCGACTTTTACCTGGTACGGCACAGGCGTGACTGCGGCGGGATACGAGGATCACTTCGGCCAATACAACGCCTATGCGCGCGACATTGACACGCTGGCCTATTCACTGCCGTACTACCTGATCTTCTGGGCCGCTGGTAACGATCGTAGCGATAACCCTGCGGCGGGAGACTCCGTGATGCTCACACCCGGCAGCGGTGTTTCGGTGTCTTACGACCCGGTATCTCACCCGCCCGGTGACAAGATCTACAAGGGGGGCTACGACACACTGAGTTACAATGGTCTCGGCAAGAACGTTTTGACCGTCGGCGCACTCACGGATGCGGTCAATAGCGGGTCGTTACGCAGCCCGGGCAACGCGGCCATGACCAGTTTTTCTTCTTGGGGGCCGACCGATGACGGGCGCATCAAGCCCGACGTGGTGGCCAATGGTTACTCCCTGCGGTCGACTTCGTATGCAGGCGATGCGTCCTACAGTTGGATGAGCGGTACCAGTATGGCCACGCCGAGCGCGGCGGGCTCGGCGCAGTTGCTGGTGCATCTTTTTCACACGCTCTTTACCAATCAGGTGATGCGCGCCAGCACGTTGAAGGCGCTGATGATTCATACGGCGGACGATCTGGGTCGGACCGGGCCGGACTACGAATACGGCTGGGGCCTGATCAATGTACAGGCGGCGGCCGATCTACTGGCCGCCTATCGTGCCAACGCCGGTACCCGGCACGTGGTGGAGGATCGGGTGACGGTCACGCGCATGCAGGTTGATGTGGCGTTCACGTGGGACGGGACAAGCCCGATCAAGGCGACACTCTGCTGGACCGATCCGGCCGGGACCGCCACCAGTGAGCACGATAACCGGATGCGGCGGTTGGTCAACAACCTTGATCTGCGCGTGATCGGGCCTGACGCCGTTGTCCATCAGCCGTGGGTCATGCCGTTCGTGGGCGACTGGAACTTGGCGTCGTGCGCGTACGCCGCGACCGTTGGATCGAATACGACGGACAATGTGGAGCAGGTACTGATCGCTGCGCCTGCCGTCGATGGCGTGTATACGGTGCGCGTGACCTTTGCGGACACGCTGACCAACGGTAACCAGCCCTTCTCGTTGATCCTGAGCGGTGTCGCGCCGGACCAGCGCGCGCCCGCGCCCGTGCTGACCGCTTCGTCGCCGTCCCACGGTGTCGGCATGCTCGACTTCACCCTGAGCGGTGAACACTTGATGCTGGGCGCCAAAGTGAGCCTGAAGCGGTTGGCGGACGAGGTGCCGGGCAGCCAGATCGAGGTGCTGGGCGACAGCACCACCGCGAAGATCGACACGACCGGCATGGCCGGTGGCTGGTGGCGTATGACGGTCGTTAATCCAGACGGACAGCGGGCCGTGCTGTGGAATGCGTTCGCGGTGCCGGAGGCATTCTGGTATGAACCGTTTGAGACCAACGACATTACCGCTAAGGGATGGACCTTCCTGTCGGATGTCGGCTCAAGCCAGTGGGACCTGAGCACCGCGAAAGCGGTTTCGCCGACGCGCTCCCTGTACTCACCGGGAGCGTCGACACGTTCCGATACCAGCGCGGTTTCGCCGCCGATTGCGATTCCGGCCACGGCGACGGGACTGAGTCTTTCGTTCTGGCATTACTATGTGTTCGAGGCGGGGAGGGATGGCGGCGTGCTGGAATTTTCGCTGGACGGTGGCAGTTGGTTTGATGTGCTTGCCCTCGGGTCCGGTGCCGCATTCGCGTCCAATGGCTACACCGATTGGTTAAGCCTCTTTCCTTCGTTCAATCCGCTGGCCGGACGCCGGGCGTGGTCGGGGACTACCCCGAGATCTGTCAAAGTGGTGGTGAATCTGACGGACACGGCAAAGTACGCTGGCCACTCGTTGCGCGTCAGGTGGCGTCTGGGCACTGACCAAAGCACACCCAGTACTGGCTGGTACGTGGATGATGTGACAGTCTCCGGCATCAGCGACCCGCCGCCCGTCCCGTCAAAAGGAACGCAACTTCGCGTGCAGTGATATTTGTCGCTCTCCCTTGTCTTTCCGACAAGGAGCGGATACACTGGGAACAACGCTGAAGAAAGGGGGCGGTATTGTGAAGAGGGGGTCGAGCGAAAACAAGACCGGTCGGGGCGGGTATCGGACGTGGGCGGTTACGGTGCTGGTGGGGTGTTTCACCGTACAGGTGGCAGGCGAACCGGTCGCGGACGCGCGCAGGTTGGAGACGGACGCCGCAAGCGGCGCGGTCTCTATGTACGTCGGTCAGGCACTGTGTTGGACCTATGTGCCGCAGGGCCGCGAGGGCAAACCCTACTTCCATCCGCTGGCGTTGCCCGGCACGGGCGAGGCGTTGACCGTTTTCCGTCCGCCGGATCATGCGTGGCATCTGGGCTTGTGGTTTTCGTGGAAATTGATCAACGGATATAACTTCTGGGAGCCCACCTCCAATGCCGTCACACGCGTGGTGTCGCAGCGGATCACGCCGTCGCCCGACAAGCAGGTGATGATCGAGGCGACGCTGGCCTATCTGGGGGACGGGCGCGAACTCGTGCGCGAAACGCGTACGGTGCGGGTAACCACGGCGCCCAACGGCGACTATACCATCGCGTGGGAGAGTGTGTTCAAAGCGCAGGGCGGAGCGGTGGAGTTTGCTTGTACGCCGGCCAAACGCGGCAAGGATGGCAACTGGGCCAGTGGCGGTTATGCCGGGTTGATGTGGCGCTTCCCCGATGTTGACGCACTTACCTGCCGCTATGCGAACGCTGAGGGCAAGACCGATGTTCAAGCCTGCGGCGAGTCGAGCGAGCGCATGGAGGTCATGGTTACGGCGGCGAAGTCCGGCGCACGTGCGCGGATTGTGATCCGTGATCACGGCGGTAATCCGCGCCATCCAACGCCTTGGTTCGCGCGACATGACCTCAAGGCGCACAAGGGGCGCGGTTACTTTCTGGTTGGTCCGTCGTTGGTCTTTCACGAACCTTTGCGATTGGAGGCCGGCGCGACACTTACCGTGCGGTATGACATCGAGGTGAAGCGGATGCCGTAGGGGTGGCCAATGCGGCGGACGGCGAAGCGTGGGCGTGTTAAGTAAAGGAGGATCTTGCCCTCCGTGGCATGGGCGTCCCGCCCATGAAACACAAGGAAAGATGCCCGTGCCACACCTGCAAGCAAGGGGCTTTGCAAGAGCCTCAAAGAAGAGAAAGGATGGTTAGGATGAAATCGAGGCGTGCGAATAGATATCATCAGGTTGCTATGGGGATTTTGTTTGCTGGTTGTGCAGCGGTCTTGCATGCCGCTACGGTGCTGGTGGAGGCCGAGGGTTTTGATTCAACCGGCGGTTGGGTGATTGACCAGCAGTCGATGGATCAAATGGGGTCGCCTTACCTGATGGCGCACGGGCTCGGTGTGCCGGTGGCGGATGCCGTCACGCGCGTCGCCGTGCCCGAAGCCGGTCGGTACCGTGTCTGGGTTCGGACGCGGGACTGGGTGGCGACGTGGCGGGTGCCGGGCGCACCGGGGAAATTCAAGGTCCTCGTCAACGATCGGCCGCTTGAGCCGCTCTTCGGCGCGCAGGGTGCGGCGTGGCACTGGCAAGACGGCGGGATGGTGGAGTTGCGGGCCGGACAGGTCTCAATCGCGTTGCGCGACCTGACCGGTTTCAACGGTCGCTGCGATGCGATCCTGCTTGCGACGGATCTTGAGTTCCGTCCGCCGGACGGCGGGCCTGAACTGGCGGCGTTGCGCCGTCGGCTGCTGGCGTTGCCCGAGTCGCCCGACGATGCGGGAAGCTATGATCTGGTGGTGGTCGGCGGCGGTATGGCCGGTTGTTGCGCGGCGGTCAGCGCGGCGCGGCTCGGATGTAAGGTTGCGCTGATTCAGGATCGTCCGGTGCTGGGCGGCAACAACAGTTCCGAGGTGCGCGTAGGGCTTTCGGGACAGATTCACCAAGAGCCTTATCCGCGGCTCGGCGATCTGGTCGACGAGATCGGCCCCATCGGCCATTGGAATCTGCACGATGCCAAACGCCATCCCGACCTGCCGCGCAGCAAGGAGGTGCTGGCGGTGATTAAGCGGCATCCGGAGAAAAAGATTCACAACGCGGGGCCTGCAAGCAACTATGAAGACAAACAAAAGCTACGGGTGGTGACCGCCGAGACCAACCTTGTCCTCGCTTTGAACACCCGCGTGATCGCGGTCGAAAAAGAGGGGAAGCGTGTCACGGCGGTGATCGGGCGCGACATTGTCACCGGGCGCGACAAGCGTTTCTGCGGTGCGCTCTTTGCTGATTGTACCGGCGATGGGTGCGTGGGGTTTTTGGCCGGTGCCGACTTTCGCGAGGGACGCGAATCCAAAGGCGAGACTGGTGAATCACTGGCGCCTGAAAAGGCCGACCGTCTGATGATGGGGGTCTCGGTGCAGTGGTACTCCGAGGTGGCATCAAAGCCGATGCCGTTCCCGGAGTGTCCGTGGGCGCTGGCCTTCACGCCCGAGACAGCGCAGCCGCTCACGCGCGGCGACTGGGATTGGGAGGCGGGGTTAAATATGAGCTCGGTGACGGAGATCGAGCAGATCCGCGATCATGCACTGCGCGCCACCTTCGGTAATTGGGCGTTTGTCAGAAACCAGAGCGACAAGCGAGCGGAGTTCGCGAACCGCCGCTTGGTGTGGGTGGCCTACATCGGCGGCAAGCGCGAGAGCCGTCGGTTGCTGGGTGATGTGATCCTGCAGCAGCAGGATATTGAAACAGGCAAAGCATATCCCGATGCCTGTGTCACCACGACGTGGGGGATTGACCTTCACTATCCGCATCCAGAGAACAGCCGCCACTTCCCCGGGATGGAATTCCGTGCCGTCTCTAAAACCAAGAGCATCAAGCCGTACGCGATTCCATACCGTTGCCTTTACAGCCGCTCGCTGGACAATTTGTTCATGGCGGGGCGCAACATCAGCGTCACCCATGTGGCGCTCGGCTCGGTGCGCGTGATGCGCACGGGCGGCATGATGGGGGAGGTGGTCGGCATGTCGGCTGCGCTCTGCACGCGCCACGGCACCACGCCACGCGGTGTGTTCGAAGCTCACCTGCCTGCGTTGCAGGAACAGATGCGGCGCGGCGTCGGGCGGTTTCGTTAGTTGATTAGTTAATTAGTGCATGAGTGCATTAGTTTGCCCCCATCGGAATCGGTATCGGTATCGAAATCGGGATGTTCATGCGATGATGGCCTGCACATGGACCATAACGTGCGAGTGTGCGGGGACGGAGCATGGTGGAATGTGGAGAGGCAGGATGCAAGGAGGTTGGAAGTGACTAGGAATAACGATAACACGTCTTTGGGGAAACGGCTTAGAAGTGCTTGCGAGCACAACGTCAGGCTACCGTCCGGCATAAGCTTCACCTGCCGCAGCACGACTGTGCAGATGCATCTGGACTCCGATTGTGTCAGAGCCAACATGCAGACGAACGCGGCGGCCTTCGAGGGCTGGGCCTTGGCTTTGAAGCGCTGGCTTCCGGATGTCGCTGGGGTAGAGCTGAGTTGGGACTTCGATGGCAATGTCTGCGATCCTCACTACCAAAGATTTCTGTATAGGACTAAGAAGTTCCGCTCTCTGTTTGCGGACTGGTTCTTTATCGCCGCTCCCGATAAGCTCGACGGTCTGAAGACAGAGGCGGCGGGACATGAGTTCATTCTCAACGTAGCATCCAAACCGCGAGATGCGGGGGAGTGCGACTGGTCGGAAAGCTTGAAAACGAGCGAATATAAGCTTGAGTGCCACATTGTCAGGCATCAGGAGCCGCTCTGTAATCTTCTCGGCGTTGACAGGCTGGATCGCCAGTTGCCAGTCGGGCTTTTCAGGAATAGCGTGAGTAACGCGAACGAGGTTTTTCCCGGCAAAAAGGGTGCCATAGACATCTGGGGGGTGGACAAAGGTTCCACAACGCTGTTTCTGTTCGAGCTAAAGAAGAAGGGCAACAAACCCCTTGGCATTATGTCAGAACTGTTCTTCTACTCTTTTGTCCTGGCCGATGCCCAAGCCCGTCGTTTCAAATTCGAGAAGCCGAATCCGGAAATAGAGCAGACAGGAAAAATCGCTGCCTATATTCTGGCACCGGAATGGCACCCTTTAATCGACGAGGAAATGCTAAAGCTTGTGAACGAGGCTTGTAGTAGAGTTGGGGCGAAGATCGGCTTCGGTGCTATCAAGATCATTCCTGCTAAGGTGCAGAAGTATGAGATCGTGTTGCGGGTGCGGCAGTAGGGCAGGACGTCTCAGACTGCCATCCATGTTTAGCACTTGGCTCTTCCTCGGAGGTTCGAAACGTCCCGCCGTATTTGTTTGAGCAAATACGCCAGAAAAAAGATGCTCAAGCGTGACCTGCGGCCATATTTTTGGCATACTGCGGCCTTTCGTTGGAATTGCAATGAAGGAGTAGTATGGAATCGAAGAAAACGTGCAAGCGGAATAACACCTGTATCGCGGAGATGAGTGTCGAGGGGATTAGGGCGGATTTCGCGCGGCATTTGCGGTATACTCAGGCAAGTACACTGGACATCGCGACGCCGCGGGATCTCTATCATGCGTTTGCTTACACTGTGCGTGATCGTCTGGTTGAACGTTGGATTGAGACCCGTGAAGCCTATCGCACCAAGAACGTGAAGTATGTCTACTACCTCTCGCTTGAGTTTCTGATCGGCCGGTTGCTCGGCAACAACGTCATCAACATGAAAATGGATGAGTTGTGCAACAAGGCGATGGAAGATGTGGGGATCGAGTGGAATTCGCTGCGCGAGTACGAGGTGGATGCCGGCTTGGGAAATGGTGGTTTGGGGCGGTTGGCCGCATGTTTTCTCGATTCGCTTTCCACGTTGAATCTGGCTGCGATGGGCTACGGGCTGCGTTATGATTACGGGATTTTTAAGCAGCGTATCGTCGATGGGCATCAGGTAGAGGAGCCGGATCACTGGCTGAAGGATGGCACGCCGTGGGAAATCTCTCGGCCCGAGCACACGCAGGTTGTCCATTTCGGTGGACACGTTGAGTGTATCAGCAATAGCAACGGGGGGATCGAGTGGCGCTGGGTGGACACGGAAAAAGTGTTAGGCATGCCGTACGACATGCCGATCGTGGGCTACAGCGAGGCTGTGAATGTCCTGCGCCTCTGGTCGGCCAAAGCTGACGACGAGTTTCATCTCGATGACTTCAACCAAGGGTCGTATGTCGCTGCAGTGGAAAACAAGGTGCTGGCCGAAAATCTGACCAAGGTTCTCTATCCGAACGACAACGTCCTGGCGGGCAAGGAGCTGCGTTTGCGTCAGCAGTATTTCTATGTCGCCTGCTCGCTGCAGGATATCCTGCGCCGTTTTCGCTTGCGCAACAACGATTGGACGACGCTGCCCTCGAAAGCATTTATCCACCTCAATGAAACGCATCCTGCGCTGGTGATCCCCGAGCTGATGCGGATCTTGGTGGATCGCGAGGGAATAGATTGGGACACAGCCTGGTCCATCACGCGGGCGAGCACGGGCTACACGAACCACACCGTCCTGCCCGAAGCGCTGGAGCGTTGGAGCGTGTCGATGATGGAGCGGCTGTTACCGCGCCACATGCAGATCATCTATGAAATCAACGGTCGCTTCCTTTGCCAGGTGGCGGCGATGTGGCCGGGCGACGAGGCGCGCCTCGCGCGCATGAGCTTGATCGACGAGCATGGCGAGAGGTCGGTCCGTATGTCGAATCTCGCGATCGTCGGCTCCAGTGCCGTCAACGGTGTCGCAAAGCTTCATACCGAGATCTTGAAGAAAACGCTCTTCAAGGATTTTTATGAGATGTTCCCCACTCACTTCTCAAACAAGACCAATGGGATCACGCCACGCCGCTGGCTGCTAAAGGCCAACCCGGGGCTCGCGGATTTGATCACAGAGGCGATCGGCGACGGGTGGGTCACCGATCTTGAGCAGTTGCGGAAACTGGAAGAGTTTCTGGACGACAAGGCATTCCTCAAACGTTTTCGTCAGGTCAAACAGGAGAACAAAGTGCGTCTGGCCGAACACATCCACTCGTTGGTTGGGGTTACGGTCTCGCCGGACTCGATCTTCGATGTGCTGGTCAAGCGTCTGCATGAATACAAGCGTCAGTTGCTGTTGACGCTCTACATCATCGTGCTCTACAACCGCCTGGTGGCCGATCCGTCATACGACATGCTACCACGCACCTTCATTTTCGCCGCCAAGGCCGCGCCCGGTTACGCGATGGCGAAGTTGATCATCCGGTTGATCCACGGTGTCGCGGATGTGGTCAACAATAATCCGCGTATCAATGACAAGCTTCGTGTGGTCTTCTTGCCCGACTACCGCGTCTCTCTGGCCGAGCGGATTATTCCGGCCGCGAATGTCAGCGAGCAGATATCTCTGGCCGGCAACGAGGCTTCGGGCACCGGCAACATGAAGATGATGCTGAACGGTGCGCTGACGCTCGGCACGTTCGATGGTGCCAACGTCGAGATCAACGAGGAGGTGGGCGACGAGAACATGTTCATCTTCGGGTTGCGTACGGAAGAGGTCAGGGCCATGCGCCCGACCTATTCGGCACGTCACATCTACCACACGGATCCGGAGATCCGTCTGGCGATCGACATGATTCGGCGCAATGTCTTCTGCCTGCTCACGCCGGGCCTGCTGGATCCGATTGTGCAGTCGCTGCTGGACTTCAACGATCACTACATGCTGCTCGCGGACCTGCGTGACTACATGGAGACGCAAGATCGGGTCGATGCCCTCTACCGCGATCCTTTGGCATGGGACCGCAAGGCCCTGATCAACGTGGCGCGCGCGGGGAGGTTCTCTTCGGACCGCACGATCCTTGAATACGCACGCGACATCTGGCATGTGTCGCCTATCGATCTGTCGCACATCAAATGCTAAAAGGAGGCTTGCACATGGAGCGTGTTGCACTCGTAACCGGCGGTGCGCGCGGTATCGGTTTGGGTATTTCCGGGGCGTTGGCGCGTGAGGGATATGCGCTGGCGGTGTGCGGCACGCGCTCTGCCGAGGCGGCCGCCCCGCAGCTTGAGACGCTGCAAAAGTGTGGCGGCGAGGTCTGCTATATCCAGGCTGACGTCTCGCAGGCGGTCGACCGGTCGCGGCTGCTGGAGAAGGTGCACGCGCGTTTCGGCGCGCTCCATGTGCTGGTCAACAATGCCGGCGTTGCGCCGCGCGTGCGCGCGGACCTGCTCGAAGCGACTGAAGAGAGCTTCGAACGTGTGATGCGGATCAACCTGCAGGGCCCCTACTTCCTGACACAGGCGGCGGCGCGCTGGATGGTTGAGCAACGCCGCGCAGACGCCGCGTTCTGCGGATGCATCGTCAACATCGGTTCGGTGTCGGCCGAGGTGGCTTCAGTTTCACGCGGCGAGTATTGCGTCGCCAAAGCCGGCGTGACCATGATGACGCGCCTGTTTGCGAGTCGGCTGGGGCAGGAGGGCGTGACGGTGTATGAGGTGCGCCCCGGGATTATCCGCAGCGATATGACGGGGCCGGTTCAGGACAAGTATGACGCGCTTATCGCAGACAGTGACCTGTTGATCCAGAAACGCTGGGGCGAACCCGAAGATGTGGGACGCGCCGTTGCGTCGCTGGCGCGCGGGGATTTCCCGTACTCAACCGGCCAAATCGTGCATGTGGACGGGGGACTCTCTGTGCAGCGGCTGTGAGTGAACCGTCATGAAAACGACGTGCTGCCATACGCTGGTGATCGGTTCGGGGGCGGCGGGACTTCAGGCCGCTGTGCAACTCCGCTGTCGCGGGATCGATACGTTGATCGTCACGGAAGGGGTGCGCAAAAGCACGTCGATCAATACCGGCAGCGATAAGCAGACTTACTACAAGCTCGGGTTGTGCGGCGCGGAGCCGGACTCCATTTTCGCGATGGCGACTGCCTTGTCGGCTGCGGGCGGTATGCACGGCGATCTCGCCGTGGCTGAAGCGGCTGGTTCGGTGCATGCCTTTGCGCATCTGGTGGCGCTCGGTGTGCCGTTTCCGCATGACGCCTACGGCCAGTTTCCAGGATACAAGACCGATCACGATCCGGCGCGACGCGCCACGTCGACCGGGCCCTATACCTCGCGCGACATGTGCGTGGCGTTGTTGCGCGAAGTGCGTCGGCTGGGCGTGCCGATCCATGAACGGTGTTCAGTGACGTCGTTGCTGGTGAGCGGATCGGGCGCGCGGCGGCGTGTCTGCGGGGCGTTGGCTTTGGACGCCTCCGGTGCCTGGCGTGCCTACCGCGCCGAGAATGTGGTGTTCGCGGTCGGCGGTTTCGGTGGGCTGTATGCGGCCAGCGTCTATCCCGCCTGTCATCTGGGCGGCATCGGGTTGGCTTTCCGCGCGGGCGCGGCGGCGCGTAACCTGCCCGATTCCCAGTACGGTCTGGCTTCGATACGTCCGCGCTGGAATGTGTCGGGGAGCTACATGCAGGTGGTGCCGCGCCTGATTTCGACGGGAGCCGACGGTCATTCCGACGAACGCGAATTCCTGCTGGATGCGGGTGCCGATCCGGCGCAGATGTATAGCCTGTTGTTCCTGAAGGGTTACCAATGGCCTTTCGATGCGCGCCGGGCGGAGACGGGCTCGTCGCGGATCGACCGACTGGTCTATGGCGAGCGCGAGGTCAAGGGGCGTCGCGTGTTTCTTGACTTCCGCCGTAATCCCGCCGGTTTTCAATTTGACGCGCTGTCTGAAGAGGCGTGTAGCTATCTGGCGCGCTCCGGTGCTACGGGACGCACGCCGTTCGTCCGTCTGCAAAAGCTGAATCCGGGTGCGATCTCCTTCTATGGCGAGCACGGCGTAGACTTGGCTGCGCAGCCGCTGGAGATCGCGCTCTGCGCGCAGCATAACAACGGCGGGCTGGCAGCATCGCTCTGGTGGGAGTCGATCAATCTGACGCATCTTTTCCCGGTGGGCGAAGTCAACGGCTCACACGGTGTGGGACGTCCGGGCGGCTCGGCGCTCAATGCGGGACAGGTGGGCGCGATGCGGGCGGCGGCGTTTATCACCGCACGCTATGCCGACTCGACGCTGAGCGACGAAACCTTCGAGGCGGCGTTGGCCTCTGTGTACGACGAAGATCGCGAGTTCGCCGCGCGTTGTCGTCAATCGCAGTGGACGTGGCGCGCATGTCGAAACGAGTTCCAGCAGCGCATGAGCCGGTATGGCGCGCACTTGCGCCAGGCGGCGGCGTTGGAGCAGGCGGTCGCGGAGGCACGGGCGCAGGTACGGCGGCTTGAACGCGAGGGATGTCGGGCGGAACGTCCGGCGGAACGGATCAGGGCGTTTGAAAACCGTCAGCTCTGCACGGCGCATGCGGTTTATCTTTCGGCGTTGGCGTACAGCGTCCGTTCGGGCGTGGGTAGCCGGGGCTCCTCGCTGGTGGTGGATGAGCGGGGTGCGGTGATCTCGGAAGATCCCGCTTTTCGCACGCAGGTGTTGGAAACCCGTTACAACCTTGGACGTAATTGCCGGCACCGCTGGCGCGCGTGCCGACCGTTGCCCTCCGCTGACTTCTGGTTTGAGACTGCGTGGGAGGCGTTTCGAAAGGGAGAATTTAGGAGCTAGGATTTAGGAGTTGTGGACGAACAGACATGTGTCCCTTGTGTGCCCTTGGTCGGGCTTGCGAAGCGCCGGGAGAAGAGGCAAGCGTCTGCTTGCTCGGCGGCGGTCACGCCGCCCTCTTCTGAACGCCGAACGCCCAACGCCGAAGTGGGAATGTAAATGTAGAATGTAAAACGTAAAATCTGGAGCCAGTCTGAATGGAACGGCTACAAGCCGCCAGACCCCGAATCAAACCCGCTCGGACTGGTCTTTCTGGAATGACCAGATTTTTTGGGGAAAGTCCACTGTTTGTGAAGATTGACAGGACACACGGGAATATGGGAAACTATAAACAACATGACGACAGGCGGTGATGAGCGCGTGTGTGCGAAGGGTAGGAAGCTGGCTGTCACCTACATTGACACGCCGGATCGCCGTGCCCTTGATCTGACCGAGGCCGGGCTATGCGAGGTCCCGGTGCTTGGCTTCAGCCGTTATCGTCATGCCGTCACCCCGGTCGGCACCCACCGCCACGCCGGATGTCTGGAGATCGGCCTCTGCCTGCGCGGTGCGCTTACCCTCCTGAATAATAGCCGCGAGCACCGGATCATGCCGGGTGACCTCTACCTCAACAAGCCGTCTGATATTCATTGCATATCTGCCAGCCCGAAAGGCACGATCGTCTACTGGTTGCTGATCCGCGAACCGCAGCGCGGCCAACCCTTTCTGCGTCTCAAAAGCCGCGAGGCGCAAGACATCTGGTCACGTCTGAATCGCCTGCCTTGCCATGTGATCGCAAAAACCGACGCGGTCAGACAGGCTTTCGCGCATCTGTTCAAATATCACGAGCAGCCCGCCGGGCCTTACCGCACCGTCGGACTGAACACGGCCTGCGTGTCGCTGCTGATGGGCGTGATCGATGCTTCATCACACAAGGCCACCATCACGCACTCGCGCCTGATTGACCATGTCGTCGAATCCTTGCGTGAGAAGCCAGAAAGAAAGGTCAGCCTCGACGATCTGGCGCGCGAGGCTGGCATGTCGCCCTCGCTTTTCATCAGCCGTTTCAAACAGATCACCGGCCTGCCGCCCGTCCATTTCCAGCTTGCCTGCCGTTTGGATAAGGCCAAGCGCCTGCTGGCCGAGACCGACACGCCGATCACGCAACTGGCGCTCGATCTCGGTTTCTGTGCCTCGCAGCACTTCTCCGGCCACTTCAAGCGCGCGTTCGGCTTGACGCCGTCCGGCTGGCGCAAGCGCGCCGCTGCGCGGCGCGGCGGAGGATTTAAGGGTTAAGATTTAGGAGTTGTTCGGTCAGTCGGGGACGATGGCGCCGTGTGCCGTCAGCAACGCTTTGACCTCTGCGATCGGGAGTTGTCCGGGCGTCACGCCGCGTTGCGCGGCCAACGCGGCGGCGGCCCCAGCCGCTTGGCCGGTCGCCATGCAAGTCGCCTGCACACGCAATGCCGAGTTGGCGAGGCGGTCGCTGCTGATGCAGCGACCGGCCACCAACAGGTTGCGGCTGCCTTTCGGGATCAACGCGCGCAGCGGCACGGTCGCCACCACGCCCTCCTCCAAGTGCGCCGGTCGTACACCTGACGTTTTATCGTGCAGATCGATGGGATAGAAGGCGTAGCAGACCGAATCTTCCCAGCGTTTCCCCGACGTGTAATCCTCGTGCGTGATCAGATGTTCGCCGCGCACGCGGTAGGTCTCGCGCACACCGACTTCGGGCGACATGCTCTCCAGCCGCACCTTCTCCAGCCCCGGGATACCTTTGAGAAACCGGAACATACGCAACGCGGCGGCGCGACCGCGTAGGTTGGTCTGGGTACGGGCGTCGGCTGTTGAGTTATCCGCGCCCTCGACATAGTTTGCGGTGTTGCCTCCGCTCTTCAGATATTGCAGCAGGCCCCAGCGGCAATCGCTGCGATGGAGCTGCCCGTCCTTGACCGCCGCGTCAAAGTGCGCTTGTAGTTCCTTTGCGTCGAATTTCGAGAGGTCCGCATTGGGACGGATGTGGTAAACGAAGGTGCCCGGCTGACGCTCCTGCTCTTGTAGTCGCTCGAAGCCGGCCAGCGCGGCGGCAGTCCCGTTGCCCGTGCAATCCACGAGCTGTTTGCAGGTGATCGTGCGCGTGTCTCCGGTTGCGGCGGTTCTCACGCGCCAACCCTCTGGAACGGCTTCGATTCGCACCGGAGCCGCATGGTAGTGGAGGGTCACTCCGGCGCGCACCAAGGCATCCTCCGCCAGCACCACGAACAGCGGGATGTTGATCGAAATCTGGTGTTCGTAGTGGCGGCGACCGGTGGGCTTGGTGAAATCGGGCAGTTTGCCGCCGTCCAGTGCCACCGCATTGGTCACCACATCCCAGCCTGCGCCTGCGATGACCTGCCGCCCCCAGGCGTGGAACAGGCCGGGGAAGTTCACGCCGCCGGTGGTGGTGTTGCCGCCCACTTGATGGGCGGCTTCGACCAGCACCGTCTTGGCACCGGCTCGGGCGCTTTGGAGCGCCGCGCAGATTCCGGCCGAGCCGCCGCCCACGACCGCCACGTCGCATGTCACCGGCGGCAACTCGATCGCCTGCGCAAGGCTCCCGACGATCAGCCCCACCACTATCCCGAATCTGGTCCGTTTGTCCATGTCCGCTCCTCTTTCCGTTGTGTGTGAACCCCTTATGTCTAGTTGCCGTTCATCTTACCCGGTCACTGTACCGAAATCAATGTGCCTTCGCGTGCAAAGCAACTTCACAAAGCAACTTCACGGTTGTTTTCAGCGTGGATTGCGCTAAACTGGAAGCCTCTCTCTCGAAAGGAGTCCCATGAAGGTTTTGGTTACGGGCGGAGCCGGGTACATCGGCAGCCACACGGTCGTTGAATTGCTGGATGCCGGACATGAGGTTGCGGTGATCGACAATCTTTGCAACAGCAGCGAAGAAAGCCTGCGTCGCGTCGCAGAGATCACTGGCAAGACGGTGTCGTTTCATAAGGCCGACATCCGGGATCGAGAGGCGCTCGATCAAGTGTTCAAAGCGGAGGGCCCGGTTGACGCCGTGATTCATTTCGCCGCGCTCAAGGCGGTCGGCGAGTCGGTTCGCATTCCGCTGGCCTATTACGGCAATAACATCACCGGCACGATCACCCTGTGCGAGGCGATGGCCGCCGCAGGCTGCCGCAATCTCGTGTTCAGCTCTTCCGCCACGGTTTATGGCGATCCTGCGTCGGTCCCGATCCGCGAAGATTTCCCCACGCTCGGCGCGACCAATCCGTACGGCTGGTCGAAGCTGATGATGGAGCAGATTTTCCGCGATGTGCAGAAGGCTGATCCCACATGGAATATCACGTTGCTGCGTTATTTCAATCCGATCGGCGCGCACCCCAGCGGCCGGATCGGCGAGGATCCGACCGGCATTCCCAACAATCTCCTGCCCTTTGTGGCGCAGGTGGCGGTCGGGCGTCGCCCGAGTCTGGCGGTTTTCGGCAACGATTACCCGACGCCGGACGGCACCGGCATCCGCGACTACATCCATGTGGTCGATCTTGCGCTCGGCCATCTCAAGGCGCTGGAAGCACTCGCGTCAAAGCCCGGTCTTTCGATCTTCAATCTCGGCACCGGCAAGGGATCGAGTGTCCTGGAGGTGGTCGCCGCCTTTGAACAGGCGTCGGGCCGCAAAGTTCCCTACACGATTCAGGCGCGCCGCCCCGGCGACGTGGCTGAATGCTGGGCTGACCCCTCGAAGGCGGAGCGCGAGCTGGGCTGGCGCGCCACGCGCGATCTGCGCGTCATGTGCGAGGACGCCTGGCGTTGGCAGTTTCAAAATCCCAACGGGTTTGCAGAGGCGTAATGCGATGTCTGAGTGGACCGAGATCATTGACGGGTTGACCGATCATCTGACGCTGCTCAAAGAGTTGGGCGAGCGCACGGTGTCGCTTGATCCCGAGGTGCTCCGCGCGCTGGGCCCCCGTAACGCTAGCGGCCGTGCGCGCGCTGCGGCGGCACCCGCCGCGCCACAGCATCCGGCGTCTGCGTCCGCTCCTCGGTCCATGACTTTCACGACTCCGGCCGCGTCAGTGTCGCGCACGCCGGAGCAACGCCGTCAGGCATTGGATGAGATTGCCGAGCGCATCGCGACGTGCGAGGCGTGCGACCTGTATAGGCAACGCAATCGCTGTGTGCCGGGGCAGGGGAATCCGTGCACGCCTGACGTGATGTTTATTGGCGAAGCGCCGGGCGCCGACGAGGACCGTGAAGGATTGGCGTTTATCGGCGCGGCCGGACAGTTCCTGACCAAGATGATCGAAGCGATGGGCTACACGCGTGATGACGTGTTCATCGCAAACATCTGCAAGTGCCGCCCGCCGAATAACCGCACGCCCGCTGCCGACGAGATGCGGACATGTCTGCCTTTCCTGCGCGACCAGATCCGCATCGTGCAGCCCAAGACCATCGTGCTGCTGGGAGGCACTGCTATTCGCGGCCTGCTGGAGACGCAGGCCGGCGTCTCGCGTCTGCAAGGGAATTGGACCCGCTACGAGGGTATCCCCGTGATGCCGACCTACCACCCCGCGTATATTCTGCGCTTCGAGTCAGCGGGCGATGCCGTAGGGCTCAAGCGCGCTAAAACTGAGGTCTGGCGCGCGCTCAAGCTCGTGCTTGCGCAGCTTGGGCGCACGCCGCCACGGCGCGCGGCGCGCGCCGCGCGGAGTTAGCATTTTCGATTGTTGCGGTCACGCTGCCATGCTCTGCGCACCTGCCCAAAAAGCGGCGTCGCGCGGGATACTGCTTGCCGCCGCACTCCAAATTTTGCGCCCGAGATCTGGAGTGCGGTGACAAGAGCCGCGCTGTGCGCGGGTCGCGGCGCCGCTTTCCCTCCGCGCGTAGCGCGGCTGCGGCTCACGGGGGCACTCGCCCTCCAGTGCGGGGGCGCCCGGTGCCCGTCCTCCCGCCCGTTTTTACACTCATCATTGCGACCACTGGGTGGTCGCAATAATCGATCCCGATCCCGATAGCGATCCCGATCCCGATTTGGATGAAACCCTGGAACCCTGAAACCCTGAAACCCCGAAACCGGCTGCGCCTAACCGCGGACTTTGCCTTCCTTCTTGCGCTTCTCGATGATCGCCTCGGCGAGTTCGAAAGGCACGCCCTCGTAGCGCTCGAAGGTCATCGTGAAGGTGCCGCGTCCCTGGGTGACCGTGCGGATCGCGTTGGAATAGCCGAACATCTCGCTGAGCGGGACGAAGCCGCGCACCAGCTTGTTGCCGCCCTTGTCATCCATACCATCGACGCGGCCGCGGCGCGAGCAGATCGAGCCGGTCGCCGTGCCCATATACTCTTCGGGCACCGCCACCTCGACGCTCATGACCGGCTCCAGAAGCTGCGGGTTGCCCTTGAGGAAGAGCTGCCTGAAGCATTGGCGCGCGCACTCGACAAAGGCGAATTCGTTCGAGTCGACCTCGTGGTACGAGCCGAAATAGACGACCACTCTGACGTCCACCACAGGGAAGCCGCCGCAGGGACCGCTCTCCATGGCCTTGAGAATGCCCTTCTGGACGGCGGGGATATATTCGCTGGGGATCACACCGCCCTTGACCTCATTGACAAAGGAGAAGCCGCGTCCCGGCTCTTGCGGTTCGAGGCGCAGGCAGACATGAGCGTACTGGCCGCGACCGCCGGACTGCTTGACGTGCTTGTATTCGCCATCGACCTGATGGCGGATCGTTTCGCGGTAGGCGACCTCGGGCTTGCCGACCTCGCACACGACACCAAACTCGCGGCGCAGGCGGTCCACAATGATCTCAAGGTGCAATTCGCCCATGCCGGCGATGATGGTTTCGCTGGTCTCTTGGTCGAAGGTCACGACGAAAGTCGGATCTTCCTGCGCCAATGCATTCAGCGCGTTGCCGAGCTTCTCGTTGTCGCCGCGCGAGCGCCAGACATCACCCAGGAAAAGATAAGTCTGCGGGTAGATTTGATCGAGCGCCAGTGAGCGATTGAGCGCGGTCAGCGCGTCATCGAAGTAGCCGTTGGCGACCGTTTCCTGCTGCT
>DAOTMQ010000022.1:0-24581 GCA_035450385.1 Kiritimatiellia bacterium
GCGGAGGACTCATAATCCTTTGGTCGCAGGTTCGAGCCCTGCTGGGCCCACCATCGTCCACCATCATACAGGGAGCGGCCATGACGGACCCCGGATGCGTTTTCTGTAAAATCATCGCCGGACAGATTCCGGCCTACGCGATCTATGAGGACGAGCACACGCTCGCTTTTCTGGATATCGCCCCCTTTGAAAAAGGGCACGCCCTGGTGGTCAGCAAACACCATGCTGCGTACTTTACCGACCTGCCCATCGCATCGCTTGGTGCAATGGGCCGGGCCGTGCAACATGTGGCTGCCCGGCTGCTAGAGAAGCTGCCGTGCGACGGCTTCAATCTGCTGCAAAACAACGGTGCGTGCGCCACACAGGTCGTGCCGCACGTCCACATCCATGTTGTTCCCCGCTGGAATGGCAAGCCCATCAACTGGATTCCGGGCGCGTACGCCAACCCGGAACAGGAACTCGCGGAGCTTCAACAGCGATTGACCGCGCCCTGACGTCCCCCTATCCTTCCGACCCACTCATGAATCCTTCGTTCCAAGAAACCGTCCGCGACATTTGCAAGAAGGACACGCGTTATCATCCCGATGCTTACGAATTTATCGTTGAAGCACTTGATGTGACCGTCAAAAAACTGAACAGATGCCAGTCGGGCCATCCCCGCCATGTCACCGGCCAAGAGTTGCTGGAGGGCATCAAGGAGTTTGCATTAGACGAATTCGGCCCCTTGGCCTTCACGGTCTTCTCCGAGTGGGGTATCCATACGACAGAGGATTTCGGCGAAATCGTTTTCAATCTGGTGGATGCGGGCCGCCTGGGCAAGACGGAGAGCGACAGCCGCGATGACTTTAAGCGAGTGTACGACTTCAACGACGTTTTCGTGAAACCGTATGAGCCGCGCGCGACGACCCCCGCTCCGCGCTCCTCCGCCCGTCGCCGCAAACGTGAAGCGTGATCCATCCATGTCCGTACCCGACCTCTCAATCCGACGTTTCCTGCTACCGCCCATGCACCGGGAAGGGCGGCGTTTTGTTTGGATCGCGGGGGTGTGTACCCTGCTGGCCACGCTGGCCTGGCCACCGCTTTTTTTCGTGGGCCTGCTCCTAACCTACGGCGTCTTTCTTTTTTTCAGAGACCCAGAGCGGATCACGCCTGACGATCCGCAGACGCTCTTCAGTCCCGCCGACGGCATCGTCTGCCTGTTGATGCAGGTGCCGATCCCATCTGTCCTCGAAGCGGGGGATCGCCCGGTCTGGCGCGTCAGCGTGTTTATGAGCGTGCTGGATGTCCATGTCAATCGGATGCCAATCGCTGGCTCCGTGGTGAAGAAGCACTATATTCCAGGTGCCTTTCTGAACGCCTCCTTGGACAAAGCCAGCGACAGCAATGAACGGATGCTTTACCTGACGCAGACCTCCGCCGGACAGACGCTCGCCTTCGTCCAGATTGCAGGGCTCATCGCACGCCGTATCGTCAGCTTTGCCCAAGAGGGCCAAACTCTGGCCACCGGCGAACGGTTCGGGCTAATCCGGTTCGGTAGCCGCGTGGACGTCTATCTGCCGCCCGGCGTCGAACCCTGTGTGCACGTCGGGCAAACCATGGTCGCGGGTGAAACGCCCATCGCGCGGCTCTAAACACTTTTCGGGAGTACTGTTATGGGGAAATTCAGATTCCGCAAAAAACGTAAACGCAAGCCGCGCATCCCGCGCGAAATCCCGATCCGTACGATGATCCCCAACCTGATCACGCTTCTGGCGGCCGCCAGCGGTATCACGTCGATCCGCTACAGTTGCCAAGAGCATTGGCGATCGGCCGTCGTCGCGATCCTCATTGCCTGCGTGCTGGACGGGCTCGACGGAAGTGTCGCCCGGATGCTGCGCGGCACCTCCAAGTTGGGCGCGCAATTGGACTCGCTCGCCGACTTCGTCAGCTTCGGCGTGGCGCCCGCCCTGTTGATGTATTTTTGGATCATGCAGGCCGTTCCGCCCGGAAGTTTCGCCCATGACCTTCGCGGCCTCTTCTGGGCGCTAGCCCTGTTCCACGCGATGTGCTGCGCGTTTCGCCTGGCCCGATTCAACGTCATGCTGGATGCTGGTCCTACACAACCGTATTGGAAACATTTTTTCATGGGACTGCCGGCCCCCGGCGGCGCGGGCATTTTAATAACGCCTGTCATCTGGCAACTGCATACCGAGAGTGCCGCCATCCAATCGCCATGGATGGGCTGCGCCATGCTGGCGATATGCGGCATTCTCATGGCGTGCCGTGCCCCGACTATTTCAGCCAAACATCTCCGCATTCCGGCCAAACGCATGGTGCCGGTTCTGCTCGCCGTCATCTTTGCCATCGGCATGTTGGTCTCGCAGTTCTGGCTGACACTGGGCGTGATCGGGCTCCTCTATCTCGCGTCGATCCCTGTGTGCGGCATCTGGTTCTTGCGGCTGCGCCGCCGTTATGAGGCCCAGCAGAAAGTGATAAGTAACACGTAAGAGGTAACCCTTTCACACACCGCGCGGATTGGGGTGAGCGTCCCCACGAGCCGCAGATCCATACCAACACGGTGGGGCGTCCCGGACCGCCGAAGAAGAGCTAGACGCCGACATGTACAGGGCGAACCGAAACGTCCCGCTCTACCTTGTCGTCCTGTGGAAAAAAAAACAGCACGCCACTTGCGCACCATTCACTCTCCCTACCGACGTCGAACGAATATGTTATCGTCAACAACCACCTGATGAACACAAATTGTCATACACAAGAACCCTAGTATGTCATGATCTTATTGTCTTGGACCGGATTTATGAAGAACCTGATATCGGTTCCAGCAGAAGACACTTGGAAGCCGTACACTTCTCGCTTCATCAGTGCGCACTGTGAAAGGCATACCAAGGGTGCATCACGTCGTTCCGAGCCGACGAACAAAGCGGTTTTTACGATCGTATTCCCTTGTTTGAGAGCCCATCTGGTCTTCTGAAAAAGGGGCGTATTGCTCTCAATGTTAACCGAGTCTTTCCTCATGGACGTTATCATTCCGAGAGCCCTAATGCTTTGTTGATAGCTGTAATAGAACGATCCAGCACTTCACATATTGTGCCCCCGCAGACATTCTCAAGCACGCCTTCCAGAAAAACATCTCTCACCAAGATTATTTCATCGGCGTAACCATCATCCATATCTTCTATAGGACACTGAAAACTTGGCTTAATGCGATAATGCTCCTTCCTCCATACCCTTGCCGATAGCGGCTTACCACTGACCGCTACATTGCGCACTATTTCCAACCTTAGCCGAATGTCGTCAGCATCATCAGTTCCGGCAGGTATGCTTGCCAAGTCGTAAACCGCAACAACTTCCGCTTCGATCTTGAGAGCCATAAAGCCTCCAATCACCGTTCCAGCAGACGGTAGACCGCCCCCAGACGGCACGCAAGCGCGGTGGCGCTGAGTGCGGTTTGCCCTTCGGCCCAGACCGCTTCATCGCCCGCCGTGCCGTGTGCCCACACCGCTGTCGCGGTGGCGGCTTCCGCACGCAGCCCCCGCACCCAGAGCGCGCCCACCATGCCGGCCAGCACGTCGCCCATGCCGCCGCAGGCCATGCCGGGGTTGCCGGTGCGGTTGAGCCGCGGCATACCGCCCGGTGTGCACACCAACGTTCCCGCGCCCTTGAGCACGACCGTCGCCTGATACCGTTCAGCCAAGCGCTGTACCGCACCGAGGCGGTCGGCCTGTACCGCCGCCGCTGTGATCCCCAGCAGTCGCGCGGCCTCGCCCGGATGCGGCGTCAACACACGTTCCTGCCCCTCGCGCGGCTGCCACGCCCCTTCAGCCTGCAATACGGCCAGTAGCGTCAGTGCGTCCGCATCCAACACCAGCCGATGCGGCACCGTGTCGAGCAGATGCGCGACCACGCCGCGCGCCTCTGCTGACGTGCCCAGCCCCGGCCCGGCCACCACGCCGTCAAACCGTGTGAAGCCACCGCCCCACTCCGCCAGCGCCGTGTTTGAAATCGCGCCGTTCGCCGTCGGCAGCAGATGCGCCATCGCTTCCGGCGTCCACGCCGCAGCAGCAGCGGCGCCGACCGCCGGCAACGCCAGCGTCACCAGCCCCGCCCCGCTGCGCAGTGCACCGAGCGCCGCCAGCACCGGCGCGTGCGCCAGTCCTTCCGAACCGCCGATCACACAGAGATGTCCGCTACTCCCCTTGTGCGCATCCCAGGCGCGCGACACGAATGTCCGTACCAACGTGGGCAACGCGATCAAGCGGCAGGGCTCATCCACCGCATCGCGGTCACACAGCTCATCCGGAATGCCGATATCCGCCACCGTCAAATGTCCGGTCCGCCACGCCTGAGCATCATTCAGGACACAACGCTTGGGGCGCGCGAAGGTCACCGTGACATCGGCGTGGACCGCCGAGCCGGGCGTTTCGCCAGTGTCGCCATTCATGCCGGAGGGAAGATCCACGGCGACCACAGTCGCATAGGGCCGCATACGGTTCATCCACAGGATCGCCTGTTCCGCCGCGCCGGTCGGTGCACCGCGGCAACCGGTACCCAGTACGCCATCGACGATCACGCTATTACGCACCACAGTGCCGGAACTGACAGCGATATCCTCTCGCCAACTCTCAGGCGAGGCTAGCACCACATACGGCACGCCGGCCGTGCGCATTTCGTCCCACGCCATACGCGCCGCACCCTTGAGTACTGCCGGCACGCAGGTCATAATCACCTGCACACGAAAGCCCTCTTCAAACAGACAGCGCGCCGCCACGCAGGCGTCGCCGCCGTTGTTGCCATGCCCGGCGACCAGCACCACGCTGCGCACGCCGCGCAATGTCGCCACACGGGCGGTCACACGCGCCAGCGCCGTACCGGCGCGAGTCATCAGCATCATCTCCGGGATGTGCGCTTCGGTGATGGCCGCGCGATCCGCCGCGCGCATCTGCTCGACGGTCAGGAAACGCATGTCTTCCCCCCGTCGCCATTGTTGGCTGTCTCACGCTTGAAGCGCGCGACAAGACGTTCAAACCGCTCCGCCGCGCGCCGCACGAACATGCGCTTCTCCATGTATCGTCCAGGGTAGAACGCCCCCTTGAAACCGGCCAGCACCAGACGCTTGAAGCCAGCGAGATCCAACGCGCAGACGTCACTCACCAAGGCCAGCTCGCGATTCAGGTCGGTGTGCGAAACCAAGGTGTTGTCGGTCGCGATGGCCACGGCCATACCGCGTTCGATCATGCGCTTGACGGGATGATTGCGGATATCGCCCGCTAATTCCGGGATCGTCTGCAAGTTACTGGTGGGGCAGACCTCGACAGTAATACGCATGGTGGCGATATACTCGGCCAGTTCGTCGGTATAGGCCGCTTTATCTTTGATGTCGCGCCCATACACACGACTATCATCGAAAACAAACGTACCGTGGCCGATACGCTCAGCGTGACAACGAACAATCGCGGCATAGATCGACTCCGGTCCGTACGCCTCACCGGCATGGACCGTCTTGCGCAAGAAATGGCGATGAGCCTCTTCGTAGGCCGCATCGTGGTGGCTCGCCGGATAGCCCGCTTCTTCGCCGGCCAGATCGAAACCGGTGACCGGCACACCGTGACGGTCGCGCGCGACCACCGCAGCATGAACCGCCTCGAGCGAGGCGGTCGAGACCAAGTTCTTATGCGCCATGCCGGGCAACAGATCCAGCAGGCTGTCGTAATATGCGCCCATGCCGCGCTTGAAATTGCGCATCGCGCAGCAGATGATCGCCCACTCGAACGGGATGTCCTCACCCTGCTGCATAGCGGGCGACGTACTGTGCTGACGTGCGGCGCGACCCAAACCATCGCCCACCGCCTTGAGCGCGCGCACGCAGGCCTCGCCGGTCGGCACCAGCAATTGCGGAGCGAAGCGGACTTCGATGTAGCGCACGCCTTGCGCGATCACGTCCTCGGCCAATTCGAAAGCCGCGCGTTCCATCGCCTCGAACGAGCGCAGCACGGCGCAGGTGTATTGGAAACCGGCAAGGTACTCGGGCAGGTCGCGATAGACCGGCTTGAACACCAGTTCGTTGAGCCCTTCAACCTCGTACGACGGTAGCGCGACCCCCTGCTCACGCGCCAGCTCAACAAGCGTGGCAGCGCGCATCGAACCGTCGAGATGGATGTGCAGGTCACTTTTTGGGACTGCCTGGATCAGTTCGCGCGCAATCATGAAACGTCTCCCTTCTTCACTTCACGCAGAGGCCGGTACCAGATCAGGGCGCCATTGACTGAGGAAGCAGACGGCGTAGCCCCTGAAAAAATAGGTGTACGGCAGCATGGCCACCGCGCCCAGATAGGGCAACATCAGCGGGATAAAACCGACGCAACAGGTCAACAGGCCTATGCCCAAAATGACAAAACCGGCAAAAAGCGAGCAGAGCATACCACAACAGAGATAACCCAGCACAGCAAAGGGATGTTGATTGAAGAGCGAGAAAACCGCCAGCCAAGCGCGTGAGGCAGAGACGCCATGCCAGTACATAACCGGCACAACAAAAGCCTTGGCCAGATGCGCGATCACCTGCACTGCAATGCTGAACAGCGCGGAGACCGTCACACAGACAACCGTCGGCTTGACCAGCGCCGCATGCCACTGGTAGCCGGCCGCGATATACGGGCGTACCACCATGCCATAACCGGCTACCATCGTGAGTATGAAGAGCAGGGCCGCAATCAGGAAGAAGTAGACGCGCCAAACAAACAACTCATGTCCTGAGGCACGCGAAGCCCACCAGCACTGGCTGATCGACGCATCCGGTCGATACCAGCGGTGCAGGAACATGAAATCACCACGCGAGCGTAGGCGACAGAAGAGCAGCGCCAGCGCCAAGACAACCAGCACGATCGAGGCGATGAGAGCCAGTTTTGGAGGGCTGGTCAGTACCGAAAGGCTATGACGCAACGCGCCGTCAATCTGCTCCTTGAATGACTCTGTCGATGCCGCACCGCCAGCCTGACTGAAATCGGGCACCGAACTCTGCGAGCCGATGTAGGCAATCCATGCGCAGAAACCGATACTGAACCAGCGCGTGATGTCGAACGCTCGGAAAAGTACCGCCCTCATGCGCTCAAACGCCTGCACGGCCGCAGAGAAACCGGAGGGCCGCGTGCCAACAAGGCCCGTCAGCGGAACATCGGAGAGCGGCGTGTGATCCGACGGAGGCGGCGCTTCCACGAACTGCGGCACGAAGAGCCCCGGCACCTCGCCTGCCGATCGCCACGAGTCACCGAAAGCCGGTTGCCACACCAAATCATACGGCTGCAAGGCCCCCGAAGCCGCACGTGCGCGCAGTTCATCGAAATCGACAGGCCCCTGCTGCATGCCCGCCTCGGCGTAGTACCAGATTTTTTCCATGTTAACCTCCCCTGCCCTTACTAATCCGGCCACAAATCGTCGAAACACTTCGTCCAAGACACTTCGTCGAGACACTTCGTCCAACACACTTCGTCAAGACACTTCGCCCAACACACTCGTCAAGACACTTCGTCCTACACGTCGAGACACTTCGTCGCTGGCGCAACCGACTAAGTGTGGGGACTAAGTGTAGACGACCAAGAGTGGGGATTAAGTGTGGCTCCGCGCACAGCGCGGAGGGAAAGCGGTGCCGCGACCCGCGCACAGCGCGGCTCTTGTCACCGCACTCCAAATTTTGCACACTTACCTGGGCGTTGAAAGTTGAGCGTTTTCTGAAACCGCCAAGCCCCCCCTGTTTTTCATGAAGTTTCATGTTTCATGGTTCCACATTTGTGGCCGGGTTGGTCATACACAGCGAACCGGTCAATGCTGCGACCGCGTTCATGCCGTGCCGACGCAGATACGCCTCGATGCCCTCCAGCACGCGTAGCGGCGTGGTCGGGTCAATGAAATTCGCAGTGCCCACCGCCACAGCCGATGCGCCTGCGATCAGAAATTCGATCGCCTCATCAGGGCCGACAATCCCGCCCATCGCCAACAGCGGCACACGGGCTACTTGGGCAGCCTCCCACACCAGCTTGACCGCGACAGGATGAATCGCGGGGCCGGAGAGCCCGCCGACCTTGTTCGCCAAAACCGGACGCCGCGTCTCGATGTCGATCACCATCGCCGGCAGCGTGTTGATCAAAGCCAGCGCATCGGCACCTGCCTCCTGCGCCGCACGCACAAACAGCCTGATGTCCGGCACGTTCGGCGCCAGCTTAGGCATCAGCGGCAAGCGCGTGGCACGGCGCACGGCCGCGACGAGCGACGCCACGGCCCGCGGATCAGTGCCGAAGGCGTTGCCGCCCTCCTTGACGTTCGGGCAGGAGATATTCAACTCCAAACCGGAAACGCCTTCCACCTCGCTCAGGCGGCGGGCGACCTCAGCATACTCTTCTTCACTGGTGCCCCAGATGTTGACGATCACCGGCACACCGGTGGTGCGCAGAAATGGCATGTAATCGCGGACGAAGCCCTCCACGCCGGGGCCTTGTAGCCCGATGGCGTTGACCATGCCGCCCGGCACCTCGACATGCCGTGGCAGCGGGTTGCCGGGCCACGGCTGCAAGCGGATCCCCTTGACCGTGATCGCACCCAGACGCGTCACATCAACCAGTTTGGCGTACTCCGCGCCATATCCAAAAGTGCCAGAGGCGACAGTCACCGGATTCTTCATCCGAATGCCGCCCAAATCGACACGCATATCCAAGTCGCTCATGCTCTTCACCACACGATTTCACGCGCCTCGAAAACCGGGCCGTCGCGGCAGACGCGTCCGATCCACTCCGTACCATCCTCACGCCGCAGCCGTTGCACACAGGCCAAGCAGGCACCGACCCCGCACACCATGTGCTTGTCCAACGACAACCAGCCGCGGCACCCCGCTTGGATGGCGCGTTCGCCGACTGCCCGCAACAGGCCGTCCGGACCGCAAGAAAACAACTCGGGCGTCGCCCCCGCCTCATGCAACCGCGCCAATTCGCGGTCCAGCGGCACCGTGACCAGACCGGTTTCGCCCAACGAGCCGTCCTCGGTCGCCACGCGCACGGTCCAGCCCAACCGCTCAAAAGCGGTCACCGCCAACACATCATCGGCAGAGCGTCCACCAATCAGCACCACGCCCTTGGTCGGCAAGCGCCCGGCCAGAAAGGCGAGCGGCGCGACCCCGTATCCGCCGGCCACCAACAACGGCTCGCCCCGCGGCTCAAGCGGAAAACCATTGCCGAGCGGACCGATCACCTGCACGGGATCGCCGGGGGCCAACCGGTTCATCTGGGAGGTGCCGCGGCCAACCGTCTTGTAGAGCAACTTGAGAGTCGTGCCCTCAGCGCCGAAGATGCTAAACGGACGGCGCAACGCGATCGGCTCCAGTCCGGGCACGCGCACATGCACAAACTGGCCGGGCCGCGCGGCTTCGGCCAGCCCCGGCGCCTCCATATCCAACGCCCAGTAGCCCGCCGTCAGCGGTGTCTGGCCTATCACACGGCATGTCACATCCTTCATCATTGAAGCGCTCCGTCTCACTGTTGCGCGCCTGCTCCCGGGGTCACCACGTCTCGCAGAGTCGGCGGCAGGGGCGGGCCTTGGGGTGCGATCTCGTTCTGGGCACTCACGAAGTCCGCACGCGCATGCACACGTTTGAGTTCCGCGTTGACGATCGCGGCGGTCTCCATCTGTCCCTCCTGCGTCAGCTTCTTCTGCAGCCCCTCCAACTTTTTGATATGCTTCAATGTGGTGTCGACCAGACTCTCGGCACGACTGCGGCGCAACTCCTCATTCACCAGCATGTACTTTTTCTGCAAGTCGGCGAGACCTGTCGGTTGCGACACCACATGGCGCGGCGTAATCGCGCGATCAGCTTCAAAGCGCATGGTCTCAGTGCGTGCGCTCTCCCATCCGCCGTAGTCACCCGCACGCTGGAAGGTATCCATCAACTCGGCAAGCGCCGCGACATACTTCTCCGGCCACTCAGCCAATTTTTGCGCGGACGCCCGCTCCACCTTGAGCAGGGCGGTCTCGAAGTCCGCGCGCATGTTCGCGAGTTCCTGCACGCGGTTCTCCATTGTGGCGGGGAGCAGCACTTGGGAAGACGTCTCGATATCAGTCAAACCGCCGGCGGAGGTTGCCACCACAGCTTCAGCGGCGAGATGATTCGGTGCGCTGCGCGCACGTCGGATCTCGGCATTCACGGTCGACGCGAGGTCCATCTGCCCTTGTTGCGTGTAGGCCGTCTGCATGTCGGTCAACTCATTGACGTATCGTTTGCAGAGCGAAACCAGCTTGCGACTGTGCAGCAACTTCTGGTCCGACAGCATCTGGCGGTATTTATCCTTGAGCAATGTCAGTTCGTAAAGATCGTTGTCGGACCGGTCATCCATCTGGCGTGACTCGTCGAACCGCTTGTACTCCCGTTGCGCCACCGCCCACCCTTCAAAGTCACCGGCCATGCGCCGACGCTCCATGAGCAGGTCCAGTTCGCGCAGATACTCGGCCGGCCACGCGCGCTGGAACACGGTCTGCGTGTTCTCGATTTCGGCAAGCTGCCGCGCATACTCAGTCTGTTTGGCTTTTAGCGCCTCGGGGATAGGCTGTTCCACGACCGGTGGAGTTTCGGACGGCGCACTTGCGACAAAGGCCGCGGCCAACGCTGTCGGCTCGGCCAACCAGAGCCGCGCGTAACGCTGCAACGACGGCGCAAGGATGCTGCGCTCGTAGGCCCAGAGCCCCGGACGGAAAACGATGCGTCCCCCCCGCCCGAAGACGCCCTTGGCGGCACGCACAGCGATCGGCAGGACCAGCAGGTAGAGCATCACAATGCCAACGACGGCGAACACGGTGACGCGGATATCCGACAAAAGATTGTGACGGCGGATCGCGCGACGGATGATCAATACATCCGGATGGTCAGGCGCAACCTCATGCAGCAGATCGGCACAGATCCGCGACGCGACCGACCACTCGCGGTTTTTGATCGCCTTGCGAGCACGCAACAGGTCACGTTTGAGCATCAGTTCGGGAAGCTGACGCCGCTCCTCCTCGAAGGCGTGCTTGTCTTCCGAAAGCTCCCGGTATTGATCAATGAAGGCGGCGGCGCGTTCGAAGTTTTCGGCGCGCAACTCTATCGGCACATGCTCCTTCAACTGCTCGCGCCTGCGGATGTTCTTCTCGGCCCGATCACGCAGGCGGCCCACTTCGGCGAGAAGCTCACGTCCCGAAGGACCGGCCGGCTCGAAACCATGCACGCGGCCAGCCATGGACACCACCCGCTCAAAGCGCTTCTGCTCGTCCGCCTCGCGCATCTTGTTGAGGTGGTGCAGGAGTGCTTCGTACGCACGCGCATCCGCCCCGCAGTTTCCGCAGTACTGCACGCCGACAAAGGTTTCGGCGTCGCATTCGGGACAGCTTTCCGAACCGTCCCAACCGCACTCCGCACAAAATTTGATCGTGAGCGGATTGACGGCATCGCACCACTTACAGCGCCAGGTGGTCTTGACCGTGGGGGTCTCGACGCGCGTCTTGGTCTGGATGTGATGCAGGGCTTCGTTAAAGGCAGCGGCGGACTGCCAACGCTGCTCGCGATCCGTAGCCAACGCCTTGACCACCACTTCGCGCAACGGCACCGGGACATCTTGCTCGCGGAAATAACGCGGATTCTGGCCGGTAATCACGAAATAGAGCAGCGCTCCCAAACCATAGACGTCGGCACGCTCATCCGAAACGCTGGCGTCAGACTCCTGCTCCGGCGCACCGTACCCCAGCGACAGTAGCTTCTCGCCCGGCACGGTGAGCTTGACCTCCTCCTTGTGCATCAGACGCGCCAGACCGAAATCCACGATCTTGGGTTCGTTGCTTTTGTCCAGCAGCACATTGCTCGGCTTGAGATCGCGGTGGATCACGCCGTTGGCATGAGCATAGGCGATCGCACGCCCGATTTTCAACATGACATCGACCGCTTCGTCAGACGAAAGCTGACCGTGTCGCGACACGTACTTCTCGAGCGTCAGAGGCGGATTCGGCTGCACCAAGCCGCCCGCACCGATCTCTTTCTGAACATCGGTCTGATCCGGGCCGGCCACATACTCCATAACGATGAACGGGCCGTCATCGTCCTCGCCCAAAGCGTAGATATGCACGATATGCACATGGCTGAGCGTGGCGACCGCCCGCGCCTCGTGCAGGAAACGTTGGCGCAGCGTGGGGATGGCCTGAGCCTGGCTGTTGAGACGCTTGATCGCCACAAAGCGTCCCAGACGGCGGTCGCGGGCAAGATAAACCACACCCATACCGCCATTGCCGATCCTGCTGCAAATCGTGTAATGATCAAACAACTGGTCGTTACGCGGCTCGTCAAACTTCGGCTCGGCGGTTGTTGTCCCGATCCGCACCGTCGGCGGTTCCTGAGATGACGCCGGAACAATCCGCTCGGTCGGCGGTCCTTCAGACGGAACCGACGTGAGCCGTTCGGTCGGCGGAATCTGAATTCTGGCTGTATTATCCTGCTGCACACACACTCCTAGGCCGCACGGCCATCAGCACCGAACCAGCGGGTACTAAGGCGAACGAACCATACCCTTAACAGTATACGCTTAGCCTCTGGCTCCGTCAAATCTGCGCACCGCCCTCACTCGATCATCACATCCGCGACCACGGGGAAGTGATCGGACGGATAAAGCTGGTTCTCTGAGTCGTCAAGCGTGGCATGGGAAAGAACGTGGATGCCGGCCGAAACGAAGATGTAGTCGATCGGCTGGCCTTCCGGACGCTCAACGTATTTGAAGCCGGAGAACGTCTTCACCGGCCCGGTATGAGGCGTCCGGGAGATGTCAAAGCTGTCGCGCAGGTTGGCGGTGGCGATTGCGTAAGGTCCGCCTGCTGCATGCGGATCTTTCGGCCCGGCGCGATTGAAGTCCGCCTGCACGGCCGCCACATCGACGGGACGCTTTTCAGGTGTCGCATTCATATCACCGGTCAAGAACACCGGCCTGCCCTGCGCATAGCGCGCCATGCGCTCTAGAATCAGCTTCATGCCGTTACGCCGCGCATCCTTGCTGACATGGTCGAGATGGGTGTTGAAGGCCACAAAGGTCTTGCCGGTTTTCAGATCCTTCATGTCGGCCCACGTGCAGACGCGCGGACAAGCCGTCTTCCACGATCTTGATCCGGGCGCCTCGGGCGTCTCGGAGAGCCAGAAGGTACCGCTCTTTCTTACTTCGAAGCGGTTCTTTTTGTAGAAGATGCACGAAAACTCTCCGCGCCGTTTGCCATCATCGCGACCGACTCCGACGTACGTCCACGATGTACCCAAACGGGCCAACATATCGTCGATCTGATTGGCCTGCGCTTCCTGCAAACCGACCAGATCAAACCCTCGCTTGGTGATCAGCGCGCACACGCGGTCCACACGGCAAGTCCAAGAGTTCGGCGGCCTGTCCGCCGGTCTCTCCACGCTGGCGCCGGCCAGCCGGATGTTGAACGTCGCGATACGGAACGGCTCCGTTTGCACTGCCGCCTTCGGCGCGAGCGGTGCATAAAGCCCTGTCGTTCCTGTGGCGCGCGCGGCGTATTTCTGCCAGAGCGCCGCATCATGCAGCACGGGCATGAAGACACCGCCCACCACCGAACGCGCGCGGAAATGGCAGTGCTTGGCACTGTCCGTCTGGTACCAGTCGCTGAACGGAACGCGATCCGGCGTTTCGTTCAGAAAAGCATAGAGCGGCGCGATCAGCGCATCGAAACCTTCCCGCCGGCCGGTCAGCATCGCGGCCCAGACCTGCCAGTCGGCCTTGGTCCAGAGCTTGCGGCTGTCGAGCGGCAAACCATACTTCTGCAGCGCCGTGCGGTAGAAAGCCGTTTCGGTTTGCGCCACTTCCGCCGGAAACAGATTGAAGCCCAGCAGCCGGTCCCAGACCAGATTGTACTTCATCGACCAAGTGTCCGGCTGATCAAAGGCCAGCCGGTACGCGCCGCCACGGCCCCCTCCAGCCGCCTTGATCCACTTCGGCACCATCGTCTTGGTCAGTTCCGTGAAACGCTCAGCCGTGGCGGTGTCCCCGTTGAGCGCCGCCATCTTGCCATAACACGCCAGCCCCATGATCGCTTTGATCGAGAGGTTGGCGTTGTGCGCCAGATGCCCGGCGAAATCATCGGTGCAAAGCTGGTTATCGGGATCAAATCCCTTGGTCGCCAGATACTCGGCCCAGCGCGTGACGGTCGGCCACCACTGCGCGGCAAAGGCGGCACTGTTCTCAAGGTGCGAGAGCACGCCAAGGCAGATCAGCATGTTGCCGCACTCTTCGACCGGCATCTGATTCTTCTCGCTCTGCTCGCCGCCACCGTAACGCTGGCCGTTGCCCAGCGGATATTGACCGATATCGTGCGGCGCGAAGTCAAACGGCCAGCGCGCGTCCGAGGCGTAGAGCAGGATCGGGGCAAGCGTGGCGCGCACCAGCGTGGGGCTCAGCAATGCAAGGTGCGGTAGTTGCGGATAGAAAACATCAACCGTCCCCATGCAGCCGTTACTGGCGTTCTCCTTTGAAAAGTAGAGCGGCTGGCCGTTCGGATCGGCAACCAGCTTGCAGGCGGCGAACGACTGACGGTAAGCCAGTGCCGCCAGGGCGGCATACTTCTCGCCGCCGATGCGCGTGAGATCGGCCATCAGTTCCGCATCGAAAGCCGCCATGCGCGTGTCAAGTGCCGCGTAGTCACGTTCCGCCGCCGCCAGCATCTCAGTGAACGCCAGCCCGTGCCGCCGCCACCACGCTTTGAGCGGACGGTTGAAGAACATCACCGAATCGACATCGTCATACGCCAGCAACAGATGGGTCTCGGCTGTCGCCGTCGCACCGAAGTCACGCGTGAACACCAGCGCCGGATGCGTTTCGCGCGCAGCGATGCGCCCGCCCGCAGGCGCGGCGAGCCAGAAGTATCCCCAATCGATCCGGATGCGGTCGCCCGAACGCCCCAGCACCGGCTGGGTGTCGCGCCCCATGCTCCGGGCATCGAGCCCGTCAATCTGCGCCTCGCCAAAGACGACACGCTGGGTATCGTCGCCCACCGCGATGGCGGCCGCCACATCGACCTCGAACTGAAACGCGCGCGGCTGTCCGTCACGCGCCTTCGCCTTGAGCGTAACATACGTGACCGGACGCGAAAAGACATCCAGGTTATCCGTCAGCAGCGGCGTGGCGAACACCAGTTCCGCATCGACCGCGCCATCCGAAAAGGTAGCGACCGTACGCAGCGGCCAGACCGTGACACCGGTCTGCGGCAACGCAGGCGCGTCAGCAGGTTCGGTGCCCAAAAGACGATACGCCTTGCCGTCCACACGCAACACAGCATTGATCGGCTGTCGCGCACCCGACCAGTGCTCCGTCGGCGCGTCGGTCAGCTTATTCGCCGGCGACCAGACCGAAAAGAACGGGTCCACCGTCACCAGCGGCACGGACGGCGGTCGCAACGTCTGCGCCCCAACCACCAACACGATCCCCATCCATGCCGCAAAACAGCGCAACACCCTTCGAGTCATGACATCGATCCTTCCTTTGATTTCACCAACCGGCCGCCGCCGTCTTCTCCCGTCTATCAACGGTCAACGGACGCACGACTCCTCCGGTATTAAAATCAGAGCCTAGTTTGGCATGCAGCCGAGATATCGGCAAGGAGAAGTTCGTTAGTTCATGGTTCATTAGTGCATGAGTGCATGAGTGTCACGCCATCGAAATCGGGATCGCTATCGAAATCGGGATCGATTATTGCGACCACTCAGTGGCTCGCAATCTTGAGAGTAAAAACACCGCTCGGTTGTTTCACGCGAAGGCGCGAAGACGCGAAGGTTGGAGGGCGAGTGTCCTCACGAGCCGTTGGGGCGCGGCACTGGAGTGTCCTCACGAGCCGCGCCACTTGAAAGTTGAGCGTTTTTTCCGCGCACTGCGCGGAGCCTAGCGGCGTGAAACGCCGCCGGGCAAGCAGACGCTTGCCCCTTCTCCCGGCGCTTTGCAAGCCCGATGCCAAGAGCCGGAGGGCTACTGCCGGGTGGCACGCAAAAATGGTGCTATTGTCCGGGTGCAAAACAGAACACCTTTTTGTCCTTCATAAGTGAAACTGTGACCGAACAATGGGCACCGATGCGCAACGAACTTGAGTCGAAAAACACGGAAACCGAACGGTTGGTGTGCGAAACAACCTCAACACCGAAATCATCGTAAAAGCTATGTGTTTGCAAATAGGCGAACAGGGCTGCGGAGCCGATATACTCCGTGCCAGTACTCTTTCCCTCATTCTCGAACCGCCTTAACTCTTTCACCCTCATACTGTTTCCACAGAAATCATCTTTAGAAAAAAACGCTTCAGCCATCACCCCCACCCGGTCCGATATTGAGACCTTGCTTCGTCCATCTTTTTGATGAACATAACTGACACGGAACTTACAAGGCAACGATCTTTGCGCTGAAAAGTAATTCAGCGCCAAAATTATCTGTTCCACCTTTTCTGGATTCCCCATATTTTTTGAGTTAGCCTTGCAATAGCTGCTTTCAAATCCGATACAACAAGCGACAACAGAACCCAATAAAATGACGGGGATAAGCCTAACATTCATACTGCCACCTATCTCTTTCCATTAATGACTGCGTTTTTTGTCTTTTCCCTTGCTTCGATAAGAATTCGGGCAAGCCTCCCTATCCCTGTTAGTACGCAAAAGAAAGACGCTATTCCCACCAACAGACTGAAAACGTCCCAAACCCAAACGTTTGTCATATAGTCAAACAGTGTTCCTGTTTCTCCGCCAACAAAAGCGAGATCCTTCGTATTCAGCCATCCCGCTTTCGCCAATTCATTTCGCAGATGAAAAAAGCCAAGAGAGACCAATGGCGGCACAAAAATCAGTGAAATTGACGTGCTTTTTTTCCAAAACATCGTATCTTCCCGTCACATGATTACGATCAGAAGATGTTGTTTGCAACACTGCTTCTCCAATCGGATCCCGATCAACCCCACCACTCAACTACTCCCAGTTTTTAGTGTGCCTCATACTTTTTGAGCTTTTTAAAGCCTCCGAAATTTCTCTAACAAAAGTCTCGCTCTGATATGTGCGGTTTGATGTGGTTTTGCCCTCATCCGAGGGGTTAAACAAATAAAAATCCGTACCTTTTCGATAGCCGGATTCTTGTGCCACCACTGTGAACTTGTAGTCAACAATATGAGAAATCGCAAGGACATTAGATGAAGCGTCTACGAAAACTTGATAAGAAAGCACGCCGGAAAATGGATAGCCCGTATCATCCGTTGTTTCACTGTTTATTTCTTTGTAGAGGCGATTTACTGTTTCGCGGTTGGTAATTACCGTCAAGGGGATTAAACGGCTCTCTCCGAATGGCTCAATCTCATCGCAAACGACAACAAGCGAGACGCGCTTGGTTGGGTCTCCACCCCGAGAGAAAGGTGCTCCTTGCTCAGCTAAAACAATTTGTTTGAATACGCAAAGGCACAACAATAATTTTGGGGCAATCCTTAACATCGAGGTATACTCCTCTTTTTTCCGCAATACGGGCGCAGTCGACCGATACAAGGCTTTGTCGGTTTTCAACCGCACCGCCATCCTTCCGGTGGCACCTCGGTTGCCTTACCATGACAGCACATTACCACACCGCGAAACCGTTCCGCAACCCTCGAATGTCTATGCCAAATTACGCCCCGCAACCCGCTTTGTTGACCATCTTTTGTTAAACAACTTGCTGTCATACGGTTGCGTCCGATTGAAGTCGCATCTAATTGAAAAGTATCAATTGAAAAGTGCGGCTGATGATGTTAAGGTGGCCCCATCTGTCTGAGTTGGACTGTTTGGGTCTGTGTGTCTGGAGAACAGACGGCGATTACTGACTGTGGTCACGCGATCTGAACAGTGGCGGCGTTTGATCCCAAGGTCTATGGGGTCTGAGGATGGCCGTTGATGTGGGCTACGCTATGGATGATATCGCTCAAGTGTTGCTTCCTAAATTTAAAAAGGAGGCCTTAAAGGAAGGATTCAGAGTTTTTGTTCTGGGACCCTCTTGTCGTTCAGACGAGGATGTCCCACAACCAAAAAATGTGATTAATACCGATGGAGACATTGTACCTCATGCAAAATACCTACGCGCTCGCATCAAGAGGGAGCTAGAGCATCGCGGTTTTACCGTTGACTTTGGCGAGACGTATGGGATCTTGGAGGCGTGGCGAACGGCCCATGAGGGGGGGAACCTTGCTTCGTTTGAGATGGATCATGCGGAGGATCACTGTAGAGCCATCGTCATTATTCCCGCGAGTGTGGGCTCAATTTGTGAACTCGCTTTGTTTGCGCCAGAAAGGCATTTGTCTGAAAAGACGGTGGCCATTATTCACAAGAAATACGAGAACGACAAGAGTTTTTTCGTCGATGGAATTGTCAAATTGCTTGATGATGAAAAAGGTAAAGTGAGATTTGTTGATTATGGAGAACATGACAAATGCGTTGAAGCCGCTTTGAAGTTTGTAAACTCTGAATGGGAGAGTTTCTATCGACGATTTAGGGAGTATCTTAGGGCTAAACAATGGGAGCAGAATAATGCAAAGATTATCGAGGCAGGACAGCCAGAAGTTGGAACCATCTGAGATTTTATTGTTGGTTACTGCGCAAATCGAGCAACCGGTCAAGAAGGGCGTGATTCGTACGCTCTTGGCGAAGAGCCCTTACTTTGGTCTGGTTTCCGAGTCGGATTTCAACAGAGCTTTCAACAAACTTGAGCATGCTCAGTATTTGTGGCGGACCGCTGACAACTCTTATGTTGTTACCCCCAAGGCAGAGCCCCTAATTCGGACTGCGCTCAAACACAAGCAACGGGATAAGATTAGGCTTTTAACGTTGAACAAAAGAAGGTATAAATGATGTCGAGAAATGGGTACATGGACTCTTTGAGTCCCCGGGTGAACAGACGGGTTTTGTTGGCGTTTCGCCATCACTTCATTTGTTCTGGACAAGTAAGCGCTGCGGATGGCCTTTGGAGCCTCCGCAGCCTTGCGGAGGCTCCAAAGGCCATCCGCAGCAAGGTAAGGTTTTCCCCTTAGCATGAACGTGTACCCATTTCTCTTTCCTTTTCTGACACAAGAACGTTGGATGACCTATTGCCAACATTGCTTGGGTTGGACAGAGGACGATTGCATAATAGCGCAGGGGCACCTATCTCGTAACAGGATACCCCTAATTAGAGGCAATGAAATTGCTTTCTATTTAGGCGTTTCCTTGGAGTTGGTTGATGAATTAGCAAAGTGTCCAGAGGCCTACTATCGGCGGTTTTCTGTCAAGAAAAGAGCCGGTGGTGAGCGCATTATTACCGCTCCAAGGGTTTTTCTTAAAACAATACAGCGCTATATTCTAGACTGTATTTTGGCACCCGTAGACGTACATGATGCGGCTGTTGGGTTTGTGAGAGGAAGAAGTCCAAGGCATGGAGCTTTGCGACACGTGGGGCGTCGCTTCTTGTGGAATATCGACCTTAAAGACTTCTTCCCTTCCATTAACAAAACCCAAGTAGAGAATGTGTTCGCTTCTCTTGGTTATCCGTCACAGGCAGTGCAGGTCTTGAGCGGTCTGTGTTGCTTAAATGGTAGTCTGCCACAGGGAGCACCTACTAGCCCTGCGATTGCGAACTTGGTCTTTCGCGAATGTGACATGAAAATTGCGGCGATCTGTGCTTCCCAAAATGTTGTTTACACCCGATATGCCGACGATTTGAGCTTCTCATGCGATACGCCTGTCACACTAGAATTCAGGAGTGACGTTGAGGCATTGGTGGAAAGTAGAGGTTTCAGGTTGAACAGAGGAAAGACTCGATTGATGGGGCCCAAATGTAGAAGGGAAGTCACTGGACTCACTGTTAATGAAAAGGTGAGCGTGCCTCGGAAGAAGAGACGTGAAGTCCGCGCGTTGTTTCACAAACTAGGCAATAGTCCTTTAACCTCTGGTGAAATGCAGCGTCTGCGTGGCAAGGCAACGTGGATTTCAATGTATCATCCTGATGAAGGGCAGCGTTATTTAGCTCAACTGAGCAGAATTGAGATTCAGGACGAGCCCCAGAATCAATGAATCGATGTGACGTCAATTTTTGCACATTGCACGTCAGGCCGTTCCTTTCGCGTGGTTCACCTTGAACTCTCGCTCCAATTTCCGCTTGAGTCTTGAGACCCTCCCCATGCGTACTACCGCCTTGGCAACGTCTATTTGTCAAATGGTAGACGATTACGATCCTTTTACCTAGTTTAGTTTCAATCAATGTAAAACCCTCTTCTTTTGGCATGCGTCGTCTTCTGTGATCTCGACGCGCAGGTAGACGAGGCCGTTGTTGAGGATCAGGGCGTCGCCGCTGACGCCGGGGCACTACCGTTGAAGTCGAGGTAGGGCGGGTTGATGTTGAACGCCCTGTCGAAGGGTATAGGGATCGTAGTTTGTCATTAGACAAGTAGCCTTATTACCTCTTACCTCTTACTTATTACCTCGTTCACCAATCGATACTCGGTGCTGCGTCCGCCGGATGGGCCGCGGACGAGAACGCCGCAGGCGATGAGCGCGTTGATGTCGCGCAAGGCGGTATCGGTGGAGCAGGCGTTCATCTTGGCGTATTTGGAAGCGGTGAAGGGACCTTCGAAGCCGTCGAGCAGGCGGCTGACGGCCTTACGCTGACGCGGATTGGCAGGCAGAGCGTTAAGGATCTCCATGAGACGCGCCTTGTGCAGCACGGTGGCGAGGGTGGTTTCGGCACGATCCAGTACCCGCGCCAAACACCCGATGAACCACCGCAGCCACGGGGTAACGTCCAGCCCGCCGCGCTGGCTTTTTTCCAGCATGTCGTAGTAGTCGCGCCGTTCGGTTTCGATCTGCGCGGACATGCTGTAGAAGCGCTGCGGACTGCCGTCGGAACGGACCAGCGCCATCTCTGCGACCGCGCGCGCGAGACGCCCATTGCCGTCGTCGAACGGATGGATCGTGACAAAGCGGAAGTGCGCCAGCCCCGCGTGCAGGATGGGATCGGTGACGGGGGGCGCATCGAACCACGTCAAGAAATCGCGCATTTCTTGAGGGACACGCCGTGCGTCGGGGGCTTCGAAATGCACGGTCTCCCGCCCCATCGGCCCGGAAACCACCCGCATGGGCGCGGTGCCGGGTTTACGCCACGCTCCGACCGTGATGCGCCCGAATGCGTTGCGGCCTGTCGGGAACAATGCGGCATGCCAGCCGAAAAGCCGTTCGGTCGTGAGCGGCTTCATGAAATTGCGCGTGGCATCCAACATCAATTCGGCGAGGCCGTCAATCCTGTCAGTGGAAGGCACGATGCCGCCGATATCGAGTCCCAGACGACGGGCCAGCGAAGAGCGTACCTGACGATCATCCAGCCGTTCACCTTCAATGGCTGATGAACGAACCAGTTCCTCAGTCAGCACGGTCAATTCGGCCTCGCCATCCAGCGGGAAGCCCAATGTGGCCATCCGCCCCAACAGCCGGCCTTGCTCAAAACGGACAGCGGCAAGGGGCTCCGCCAAAGCGGCGGCGTCCCAGCGCAACCCAGGCCAGCCTTTCAGCAGGTGGATGTACGTTTTTTTCATGGCGACAGTTTAGCAAACGGAAGCGGTAGCGTCCACCATTCGCCGCATAAAATGCGGTGATTAGTGCGGCATTCACCGCATGAGCCAAAAGAGGGACAAAGTGGCGGCATGGCCGCCGCCGGGCAAGTAACACTTGCCCCTCCCGGCGCTTCGCGGGGAAAACTCAATCGTTAGAGGCCCATGCTGCAGGCGTGGCACGGGCATCTTGCCAATGTTTCATGCAGTTAGCGCTTTGCAACACTTATCAGAGGTGCCTCTTGGTGTTACCTTGGCGTTTTCCTTGGCGGTTAGCTCAAGTGGCTCGCAGGAAGCCGATACCGTTGTTGACCCGGCGAGCGGTGCCGTGGTATCATCCGAACCGATATGAATTGTTAATCGGGCGATTTATTGAGGAGGAATGGATTGATGAAGAGACGCGATTTTCTGACGTCTTCGGCGGTAGCCGGGGCTGCTGCAATGTGCAGTGCGCCACGTACCGCTGCGGCTCAGGCGAGTGGAGGCAGCGGAATGCCAAAGTTGACGCCGCCGGAAAAACCGGCCGAATTGAACCTGTGCCTGCAATGGGGAGCGATCCCGGGCGGCGAGATGAAAGAGAAGCTGGACTTCCTTGAGGCGAACGGCTTCTCGGCGGTCGAGATTCCTTCGGGCGACTGGCCGATCAAGAATTGTGACGCATTGCTTGATGCGATGAAGGGGCGCAAGCTGTTCATCGCCACAGCCTGTGGACCGAGCAATTTTGCGTATGCGGAGCCGGAGAAGCGTGAAGCCGAAGTGCAGAAGTTCCTGCCGGTGATCGAGGCACTCGGCAAGATGAAGTCGGTGGGCTTGATCATCTGCCCGGCGCGCGGCAAGCTGAGCGAGCCGGGGTGGTTGACCGCCAAGGAACTGCGCAAGGATTTTGTCGAGAACACCGGCAAACGGCTGGCGGAACACGCGCACAAGCACGGCACGTCGATCGTGCTGGAGCCGTTGCGGCGCAACGAAACCCCCTTCCTGCGGCAGGTGGCGGACGGTGCGCGTATCGCAGCGGATATCGGTCCGGGCGCGACGGTCATGGGCGATTTCTGGCACATGGAACTGGAAGAAACCAGCTTCATGGGCGCCTTTATCTGCGGCGGCAAACTGTTGACGCATGTGCATATCGCGGGGCTGAAAGAGCGTATCATCCCCGGCGTGCACCGCGATGCCGACAACTATGTGGACGGCTTCAAGGGGCTCAAACTCATCGGCTACCGCGGCGCGGTCAGCTTTGAAGGCGGCTGGCCCAAGAATCCTGAGGATCCCAAGAAGGGGTTGCCGCAGGAGGAGCGAATCCGGTTGATCCGCAACATGGTCACGTTGCTGCGCGAGCAGTGGGCGATGGCGTGAAGAAGTTTGTTAGTTCATTAGTTAATTAGTGCATTAGTGAGTTAGTGAGTTAGTAGGAGAGAGAGATGCAAAACCGTAGAGAGTTCATTAAGAGTTCGGGTGTGTTCGCGGCGATGATGGCGGCGGCACCGACCATTTCAATCGCGCAGAATGCGCCGCGTGTGTTCAAAGTCGGCATGATCGGCGCGGGCGGCCGTTGCGTAGGCGCAATGGCACAGATCATCGAGGCGGCCAAGAGCCTCGGCCATGACGCTAAACTAGTGGCGGTCTGCGACTTCTTTGAAGATCGCGCCAAGAACGCCGCGAAGAAGTTCGGTTGCGACGAGAAGAACGCCTTCTGGGATGCGAACAGCTATAAGAAGGTCGTGGCCTCTGACTGCGAAATTATCGTGACAGCCACGCCGCCGAATTTCCGTCCGGTTCACGTTGAAGCGGCGATCAAGGCCGGCAAGCACGTCTTCGCGGAGAAGCCGGTGGCGGTCGATGGACCGGGCGTACGCCAGTTCCTGGCGGCGGCCAAGCTGGCCAAGGAGAAGAACCTCGCACTGGTGGCCGGCACGCAGCGTCGCCACCAGAAGGGCTATCTGTTGCAGGCGCTGGCGTTGCAACAGGGCAAGGTCGGCCAGATACTGGGCGGCGCGGTGTACTGGAACGGCACGGTGCCGTGGGTGCGCGCACGCAAGGAAGGCATGAAGAACGATGCCTACCTGTGCAGCAACTGGGTGAACTGGACTGAGCTGTCCGGCGACCACATTGTCGAGCAGCACGTCCACAATCTGGACGTCGCGAACTGGTTCATTGGTCGCTACCCGCGTACGGCTGGCGCTTTTGGCGCGCGCACGCGCCGCGTGTCCGGCAACCAGTACGACTTCTTCGGCGTCGACTTCGATTACGGCGACGGCGTCCGCATCCACAGCCAGTGCCGCCAGATCGGCGGAACCAGCAGCTTCGTGGGCGAGCGCTTCCGTACCGAGCAGTTCGAAATCTCGGGCGGCGGCCGGATCCAGAAGGTCGGCGGCGAGGCTCTGCAACTTGGCGGCGACAGCTACACGCTGAACGGCAACACCTACCCGATCAAGGATGGTAACCCGTATGTGATCGAGCACGAGAATCTGCTGCGCGGCCTTCTCGGCCAGATTCCGATCATGAACGAGGGCGAGGCGGTGGCAATGTCCACGGCCTGCGCGGTTATCGGTCGTATCTCGGCCTATACCGGCCAGACGATCCGCATGTCGGACATCATTGAGAACAAGGACTCGCCCTACTACAACCTCGTCTGCAAGCCAACTTGGCAGGAGTTCGAGGCGGGCGATGTGCCGATGCCGGAGTACGGCGACGATCAGGCGCCGCTGCCGGGCAAGCCCTGGGGCAAATAAGCCGCAGTTCCCGTAAGGGGAATGTAAACGTTCAAGTGCGTAGCGGCGGGACGAGAGTCCACTCGTCTCGCCGCTTCTTTCTTTTTGTCGCCCACAAGACTGACAAACGGATTTGCGACGGCAAGCGGTATTCCGCGCGACGCCGCTTTTTACGAGCAATGCGTTCCAGAACACTCAAAGTTTACTACCGTTCAAATGTGTAAGCGAGATCAGGTTGGCAGGCGGCTCATAGATTTTTTC
>DAOTMQ010000023.1:0-24313 GCA_035450385.1 Kiritimatiellia bacterium
TCGCCGAGGGTACTGCAGGACGCGCCTGTGGGAGAGTAGGACGCCGCCGGGGTTTGATCGCGGGGGCCGCGGATCTCATCGATCTGCGGCCCCCTTTTTTTCCGGGACTGCGGCACTACCGATCTTATCGGTACTACCGGCACCACCGGCAGGATCAGTAGTGCCGGCAGTCCCCCCCAAAACTCTTAATCCTTGCCTATAACTTCAGGCATTGCGAATGCTTTCTGTAGTTCCTGCGTCTTGATAATGCCCCAGCGCGCTCTGCGAGCGATACAGCATGCTGGCCGCCATCCGCAGGGCACGCTCGGCCCGCGACGTGTTTTTTTGCACCGCCGCCACTGGCGCACGTTTTTCCCCGCGCTCTTGTCCAGCGCAGGCGCGAGACCGATGTACGCGGCAAAGTGCTTCTCCGTCGGGGAACCAGTTCAAGCGGCAGGCCAAACTCCAATCCACTCTTTCGCGCTACACACAAAAGAGTGGTGGGCGCGGAGGGAGTCGAACCCTCACGCCTCGCGGCACAGGAACCTAAATCCTGCGTGTATGCCAATTTCACCACGCGCCCGTAATGTGTTGCGCCCCTTTATACAAAATTCGATGGGGTCAGTCTACATAGTACTTCTTGATCAGCGTCTCAAAGTGCGGATCGTTTGCCACGTCGAGGATGCGCATTTCGCGCCGTGCGTTCTCTACCGAGTCGGAGGCATGCGCGGCATTGACCATAATATTGGTGCCAAACTCACGGCGAATCGAGCCGGGACGCGCCTTGGTCGGATCCGTGGCCCCCAGAATGTCGCGAATCTTGGCCACCGCATCCTGGCCCTCATACACAATCGCCAGGCACTCCTCGGTGCCGGGCAGGGTACGCTCCTCGGGCAGGCAGTTCGACGGACGGCGTCCGGTCATGAACTCTACGATACTCTCGAACTCACGCTCGGCAAAGGAGGGTGCCAGCATGTCGCACAGGTCATCGAGCGGCGCGGCATCCACCGGGAAGCCGAACTCGCGTGACAACGCCTGCGCGGCGCGGTCCGCCGCGAATTTCTTGAAGACCTTCTTCAGCCCCTCACGCACCGGCCCGTAAAACTCTTCGGCTTGCGCCACCGACATAGAGAACTTTTTCACGCCCACGATGCGCAGACCTGAGTTTGAGAGCAGATCCATGATGTTGCCGGCGCGCAACGACGGCTGACGCCAGTTGTCCGGCTTGAGCATCACCAGCGTCTCTTGCACGTCAGCGCCGCCCGGCACGTCCAGCGCACCGCGTACGATGCCGGCTTGCGACGCGAGATGCGGTAGCCACATACGCAGGATGTCGCCCACGACCTTCTGGGAAGGACCGACCATCACCGACGGCTCAAAATATTCGACCTCGCCGGTCGTCGGATTACGCACCAAGTCACCGTAGGTGTCACGCACGCTCTGCCCGCTACCCCACTGCTGACGGATGGAGCCGGTGACATCGAAAATCTTGCGAATCGCATCGTCGCCCTCGAAGAGCAGCAGCATCGAGCGGTGCGGACGGCCGGTCGCGGCGTCCGGCGTGTAGAAACGCCGCACATAGTTCGCAAGAAGCGCGCACTTTTCCGGGTCGTCAGGATCGTAGGTCTTCAGATAGGTGGCGAACTCGTCGACCAACTCTGCCGACGCCCCGACAACACGTGCGCCGACCAGTTTGAGATCGGTGCGGACGAGATAGCGCGCGATGATACCGCCGGTACGCGATTTGCGGATCGAATACGGATTAATGAGGACGAACGCCAGTTCCTTCGCCATGTTTACACTTTCCTTTCAGTCTGTCTTACGGTCTGCCGGATACTAACAGTCCCCATTATGATCAATGCGACCGACATCACGATCAAGATACCGGTCGTCAACGTCATGACGCCCCCGGCCTTAAAGCCATCCGCCTGCCAAGCCTGCACGTTGCGCAGGAAGAGGGTAACAATCGCCGAGCCGCTGGTGGCCATCATAAAGAGCATCGGCAGCAGTGTGAGCATCAGCGGGCGCCTGCGGCGCAACAGCCACAGACTGCACCCGAGCAGCGTCAACGCGGCAAGCAATTGGTTGGACGAGGCAAAGACCGGCCAGATGCTCTTCGCCCCGCCGCCGAGCAACAACCAGCCAGCGGCAACCACCGCGATCAACGTAGCGATATAGCGGTTAGAGAAGAACGCTTGAACCGCAGGCAACACCGGCGCGGCAGTGGCCGGAGGCGCGTCCTCCTCCGATTGCCCACGCGGCAGGAAAAGCTCTTGCCAGGTGAAGCGGGCCAGTCGCGTGGCCGTATCGAGCGTCGTCATCAGAAAAGCCGCCAGCGCCAGCGAGATAAAAACGACACCCGCATTGTGCGGCAACCCCAGTTTGTCGGTGAAACTCGCAACGCCGCCGGCAAACAGCTTGACCGCGCCCTGCTCCTTCAGCGCCGCCGTGTACTCGCCTTGCGTCATCACGCCAACCGCGACCAGCGCGATGATCGCCAGCACCCCTTCGATCAACATGCTGCCGTAAGCCACCGGTCGGAGGTGGCGTTCGCTGTCTATCTGCTTGGCGGTCGTGCCCGAGGCCACCAATGCGTGGAAACCGGAACACGCACCGCACGCCACGGTCACGAACAGCAGCGGAATCAGAGGATCGGAGCGGCCGCTCGACGGGCTCACCGCATGCCAGCCGGTAAAGGCGTCCAGATTCAACATCGGTCGTGCCACCAAGATACCGACAAAACCGAGCACCATCATGGCGTAGAGCAGATAGGAATTGAGGTAATCACGCGGTTGTAGCAACAGCCACACCGGCAGTACCGAGGCCGCGAAACAGTAGGCCAGCAACACCACCACCCAGACCTGCCGGGCGGTCGCCGCCTCGCACCCCAGCAGCTTGACCAAATCAATCGGGATCAGCGTGCCGAAATAGACGCAGGCAAAAGTCAGCGGCACAAAGATCAGCGATCCGACCAAGATGCTCATGCCGCCCCGATAGACCAACCGTCCAAAACCAACCGCCAGCGCGATAAACAGCAGCGATGCCGTGGCGACGGCCGGGATCTCGACAAAAGTTTCGGCCACGATGCGCAGAAACTCAGCCACAACCAGAACCAGCGTGAACCAACTGAAAAAGAGGAAAAGCATCCGCCCCCAGTACCCCATCAGCGACTCAATCACCGTACCGATTGAACGGCCTTGGTGCCGAATCGAAAGGAACATCGCGGCCAGATCATGCACCGACCCGATGAGGATACAACCGAACACAACCCAGAGCGCCACCGCCACCCAGCCGAACTGCGCCGCCAGCACCGGCCCGACGATCGGCCCGGCACCGGCGATACTCGCGAAATGGTGGCCGAACAAGATCGCGGGATGCGTCGGCACATAATCCACGCCATCGCGCAGCGTATGCGCGGGCGTCGGTCGCGCGGGACCAACTCCGAGCACCCGTTCAACGATGCGCCCGTAAAAATGATACGCGAGATAAAACAACACACAAGAACCGACAAGCAACAGAGCCCCGTTCATGGTTTTTTCCTTTCGTAGCGATTTGTGTTTGAGCTTATCGCTTCCGCTAGAGGGTGTCAACCCGCACTCTGTTATCGCACTCTCGCGTTACCGGATTGACGGAAGGCGCGTGAACATGCGAAACTGGCTATCAATGGGATCGGAGATCGCCGACCCAGAGGAGTTTGTTCGATGGCTGGTGAAGAGTTGACCCCGATGATGCGTCAGTACCGGCGCATCAAAGCGGAGTTGCCGGACGGCGTGATCTTGCTGTTCCGCCTCGGGGATTTCTATGAGATGTTTTTTGAGGATGCGTGTACGGCAGCGCCGATCTTGGGCGTGGCCCTGACTCAACGCTCTGGAACCCCGATGTGCGGCGTGCCCTACCACGCCATCGATGCCTACCTCGCTAAGTTGATCCGCGCTGGCAAAAAGGCCGCAATCTGCGACCAGATGGAAGACCCTTCCAAGGCTAAAGGGCTCGTGCGCCGCGAAGTCACCCGCGTGGTCACCCCCGGAACCGTCACCGAGGATGAGATACTCGACGCGGCGCGCAACAATTACATTGCCGCGATCTATGTCGGCAAAAAGCTGGGACTGGCCCTTCTGGATCTCTCGACCGGTGCCTTCACGGTGGAAGCCGTGCCCGATGACGACGCGCTGGCCGATCTGCTCAAGCGCTACGCGCCCAGCGAGTGCCTGATCGGACGCGAAGCGCTCGCTGACCCGCGCATACGGCGCATCCGCGCCGCAGGCGCACTCAGCACCGTCACCGACATCGACGACTGGACGTTCGAGTATGACTGCGCCTGCGACCGCCTGCTACGTCACTTTCAAGTACACTCGCTCGAAGGTTACGGTTGCGAGGGCGCGGCCGAACTGGTCGGTCCGGCCGGTGCGCTGCTCCGTTACGTCAACGAGGAGTTGCGGCACGCGGTCGGTCACGTCCGCGCCCTGCATGTGCGTCACGCCGACGCTTTCCTGACGCTCGATGAAAGCACCTGCGTCAACCTTGACCTGATCCCTCGACGCGGCAAACCGCAGGAGACGACGCTGCTCGGCGTGCTCAACAACACGCAGACGCCGATGGGCACGCGCCTGTTGCGTACGTGGATGATCCGGCCGTTGCGACAGGCGTCCGCCATCGAAGCGCGGCTTGATGCGGTCGAGTGTCTGACCTGTCAACGTCTGGTTTTGAATGACCTGCGCGAAAAGCTCGCGCAGATACGTGATCTTGAACGACTCATCGCGCGTATCGACTCGGGACGCGGCAACGCGCGCGACGTAAGAGCACTGGCGGCATCGCTGTTGCCAGTACCCGCACTGCGCGAGCGCTTGGAGCAAACGACCGACGCTCTGTTGCGCGAGACCGCCGCGCAGCTCCACCCCCTGCCCGATCTGGTCGCGCTGATTGAGCGTGCCATTGCCGACGAGCCGCCGGTCAGTCTCAAGGACGGCGGTATCATCCGCGCCGGCTACAACGCGGAATTGGACGAGTTGCGCGCGCTGGCTTCGGAAGGCCACGACTGGCTCGCCAAATATCAAGCCAGCGAGCAAGAGCGTACCGGCATCAAGACTCTCAAGGTGCGCCACAACAAAGTTTTCGGCTTCTTCATTGAGGTCTCCAAAGGCCAAGCCGGTGCCGTGCCGCCGGAGTACGAGCGACGCCAAACGCTGGTCAATGCCGAGCGCTTCATTACGCCGGAACTAAAGACCTACGAGCAGAAGATTTTTGGTGCGCAGGAGCGCTCTACCGCAATGGAATTCGAGCTATTCTGCGCGCTACGCGAAGAGGTCGTGGCGCACACCGCAGCCGTGCAGGAAACCGCCGACGCACTGGCACAGGCGGATGTGCTGGGTTCGCTGGCCGACCGCGCCCTCGCCCTTGGTTATGTACGTCCGGAAATCACTGAGGATGACACACTGGAAATCCGCGACGGCCGCCACCCGGTGATCGAGCAACTGCCCGACGCCGAGCAGTTCGTGCCCAACGATGTCTTGCTCGACTGCCAACGCAACCAGATAATGCTGATCACAGGGCCGAACATGGCGGGCAAGTCCACCTTCATCCGGCAGGTCGCGCTGATCGCAATCATGGCGCATATCGGCTCATTCGTGTCGGCGAGCACCGCGCGTATCAGTCTGCTGGACCGCGTTTTTACACGCGTCGGCGCGGGCGACGATCTCGCGCGCGGCCGCAGTACTTTCATGGTGGAGATGCAGGAGACCGCCAACATCCTCAACAACGCCACCGCCAAAAGTTTGATCGTACTGGATGAGATCGGACGCGGCACCAGCACCTTCGACGGCATCAGCATCGCGTGGGCGGTCGCCGAATATCTGCACAACACGCCCTCTGTCAAGGCCAAGACCCTTTTCGCCACCCATTACCATGAACTTACCGACTTGGCCATCACGCTGAACGGTGTCAAAAACTACACGGTGCGGGTGCGCGAGCACGGGGATTCGATCATCTTCTTGCGGCGTATCGCGCCTGGCACGGCGGATAAGAGCTACGGCATTCATGTGGCGCGTCTGGCCGGCATGCCGGATGAGGTGGTGGCGCGTTCGCGTGAGATCCTCGCCAATCTCGAAGAGAACGATCTGGAGGCCGGCATGCCGAAACTCGCACGGCGTGGTAGCCGTAAGAGCACCGATGCGCCGGGCCAGCTCATGCTCTTCTGACAGAGACGCGTAGCCTTGGTTTTTTTAGCCAGAATGATTCAGATTTATTTTTGACATGATTGACATGGCAGAAGCCGCCCGCAAACGTTCGTCCTTGCTGATAAAGGTTGCCGTCACACTGGTGCTGCTTACGGTGAGCCTGCGCTGGGTACGCCTTGATGTGCTCGCCGCCAGTCTGCGCCAGGCGCGCCCCGGTCCGCTGCTGGTCGCCGCGCTACTGTTGGTGTTAGGCGGATTCGCGGGTGCCGCCTCGTGGTTCTGCATTCTGCGCGCGCGCCTGCCGTCGATGCGTTTCCGCGATGCGGCGGCCTGTCACTGGAGCGGCATGTTTTTCAACAGCTTCCTGCCCTCCAATGTCGGCGGTGATGTGGTCAAGGGCTATCTCGTGATGCGCAACGGTGCGCCCGCCCCGAGCGGTGAAACCACCACCGCGCCGACGTGGCGTGTCGTGGTAATGAGCCTACTGTTGGATCGCGCGCTCAATCTCGCGATGCTGCTCAGCATCGGCGGATTCGCGCTGTTGATCGACCGCTGCGGCTTGGTCATGGCTGTGGCGGCTGCGGGGGTCGTGCTCGTGACACTGCCGCTCGTCAGTATGGCAGCGCGACGTTACGCGGCACCCGCGCACGATGCGTCTGAGGGGGCGGACGCGACCGGTTGGCGAGGTATCGTGCGTGCATTGTTTCGCGCGGCCTGTGTATTCGCAGGCGCACCGCGCCGTCTAGTGCCGCTGCTGCTGGCGGCACTCGCTTCTCAGGCGTTCAAGACCTTGAGCAATCTTTTCATCATCTATGCGTTTGACCTTGAGATTCCGGCCCTTAGCATGTGGATGGTGATTCCGCTGTTCGGCGTGGTTTCAGCCCTGCCGATTTCAATCGGCGGCCTAGGCGTGCGCGAATTGACGGCGCAAGCGGTGGCCGGACCGCTAGGGCTCGACAACACGCATCTGGTCGCGCTCAGCCTCGCCGGCCACGCTCTAGTCGCGGCTGTCGGCATGCTGGGTGCGATTCCGCTGCTGACGCGAAGACGCGGCAGTTGAACTTTCAAGTTATTAGCTGAAGCAGCATTTGACTGCCCTCTGAGACGGGGTGGAGCACCCTTCTGCGCAACCATTTGACAAAAGCGACCGACAGAATGATCGCCCAGATCTGCTCGACGCTCAACTGCTCCCTTTAGGTTGAAACCATTGCCGCTTGCGGCGTCGTCCGCTATCCGCTATGGTGTGGAGGTGATGTGGGGCACACCACGGGAAGGAAGAGGAAGAGCCATGCAGTATCATCGCATCCGGGGAGTCGCATGCGTTGTCGTTTGGGGATTTGCCGTGCTGTTCGCGCGGGGCGAACCGGGGATCACGCCGGATGGCCTAGCCTTGGCTACGGTCCTGCTGGGACGCGCCGCGACAGAGGCTGAACGCCAAAACTCGCAGACACTCTGGTGCGCCATCGAGGCGCACGACGAGGTGCTGGCCGACTGGCTGCGCCAAGACCTTGCGACCACGGGACCGAAACTCTTGGAGAGTGCCGATGGACGCACATGTTTTTTGTTGGCCGTCGCCGCTGTCACCAGTAAGCCCTCCGAGGAGGTTGGGTCGGCCGATTACGAGGCCGCGCTCGCTGCCTACCGCTCTGCCTGCGAGCAACGCCGCGCCCGTCGCTTGGCCCGCGTCAAGGCCGAGTTCCCGCGTCTGGTCTATGCGCGCCATTTCGTGATGGGCGGTTCGCACTATGCCTATACCGAGGCACTCTCCGACGCTCAGGCTGAGCGCAGCTTTCGGGCTGGCGGCCAGCTCTGCCTCGCCGAATGGCGCGACGGCCTTTGGCATGAGACGGTGCTTACCGAGACGAAGGAAGGGGTGATCCGTGACGCGGATGTGGATTATGATGGCCGCGCCATTCTCTTTGCTCTCAAACGCTCTGACCGCGGCGATGACTACCACCTGTACGAAATGGATGCCGCGACACGCAAGATCCGTCCGCTGACCGAAGGACTCGGAATCGCTGATTACGAGGGATGCTATCTGCCGGACGGTCGCATTCTCTTCAACTCCACGCGCTGTATGCAGATCGTCGACTGCTGGTGGACCGAAGTCAGCAACCTCTACCGCTGCGACCGCGATGGCCGGAATATCCTGCGGCTGACCTTCGACCAAGTCCACCTGAACTATCCCTCCATGACCTCAGACGGACGCGCACTCTACACGCGTTGGGAGTACAACGACCGCTCGCAGATATATACCCAGCCGCTCTTTCAGATGCAGCCCGACGGCACGCAACAGAGCGCGGTCTATGGTGAAAACTCTTGGTTCCCGACCACCATTATCCATGCACGTGGTGTTCCGGGCAGCAGCAAGATTTTCGCAATCGCCACCGGCCACCATTCGCGCCAGCCCGGCGAGTTGATCCTGATCGACCCGGCGCGCGGGCGTCAAGAGGCGGAGGGCGTTACGCGCGTCGCGCCGGTGCGCCCCACAAAGTCGGTGATCATCGACGCTTACGGACAGGAGGCCGACCTCTTCGCTTATCCCTATCCGATCAATGAGCGTACGTTGCTGGTGACTTACAACCCCGACGGCTGGACGCGGGTCGACGGCAAGCGCCACGAGAACCGCATGACTGGCTTCGGCATATACTGGATGGACATCGATGGTCAGCGCGAGTTGCTGGTTTCGCGTCGCGGGCTAGCCTGCGGTCGTGCAGTGCCACTGCGTCCGCGTCCACGTCCGCCGGTACGCCCGAGCTTCGTGGATTATGCCCGACCGACCGGCACCTTCTACGTGCAGGATGTTTACGCAGGCCCGGCCATGGAAGGCGTGGCGCGCGGCACGGTCAAGACTCTGCGTGTCATCGGCCTCGACTACCGCGCCGCAGGCATCGGTAGCAACGGCAACGGCGGACCGGGGGGCGGGGCGTTGATCTCGACGCCGCCCTCCGTGGGTAACGGAGCATGGGACCCCAAGATATTGATCGGCGATGCTCCGGTGCATGAGGACGGTTCGGTCTTCTTCACAACAGAAGCGCGCACCCCGCTCTACTTTATGCTGCTCGACGACAAAGGGCGTATGGTGCAGACAATGCGAAGTTGGACCTCGTTACAGCCGGGCGAGAACGCCTCGTGCGTGGGCTGCCACGAATCCAAAAACAGCGTGCCGCTCGCCTCGGCGCGTCCGACGCGCGCACTCGCCGCTGGCCCCCGTCAGTTGGCACCGATCTTTGGGCCGCGCCGTGGTTTCAGTTTCCTGAAAGAGATCCAGCCGATCCTCACCACCCACTGCGCCGACTGTCATGATGGCCGGCCCGATCGGCCCGACCTGACCGCGACGGTCGTCACCGATCCCGCCGCCAAACGTCACTGGACGCGCGCCTACCTCACGCTGACGCACGCACGCCCTGAGCAGAAGGAACCGCCCGCGCGTTGGCGCGGCGTCCCCGATCATGCGTTGCTCAACTGGGTTTCCGCTGCATCGGCCCCGCCCATCCAGCCGCCGCGCTCGGCTGGCTCGGCCACCAGCAAGCTCTTCAGCGAGAGGCTAGACAAGGGACACTGCAAGACCTTGAAGCCGAACGATCTCGCGCGTCTCGCGCTTTGGGTCGATCTCGGCGTGCCCTTCTGCGCGGACTATACCGAAGCCGCCGCTTGGTCTCCAGAGGAGTGGGAGAAGCACCGCCGCGCCATGGCCAAGCGCGAAGCCGCCGACGCTCTTGACCGCGCCACGCTACACGCATTGGCGATGGAGAGAGAGTGAATAACGAATAACGACAGGGCGGAGTTTGGGGGAGGGCGGGCGTCCTCACGAGCTGCACTCTCTTCAGTCTCTGCGCAAGGCTTCGATCGGATCGAGCGATGCGGCGCGCATTGCAGGATAGAGGCCAAAGACGATGCCGATGCCCGCACTGATGCCGAAGGCGAGCAATAGGCTGTAGGGCCGTACCACGGTCGGCATGTCGGTGAAGGTCGTGATCAGCAACGGAATCGTGATGCCCACCAACAGCCCCGCCAAACCGCCGCCGAGTGACAACACGCAGGTGTTAATCAGGAACTGCACGACAATCCGGCTGCGTCGCGCACCAATCGCGCGCCGGATGCCGATCTCCTTGGTCCGCTCCGTGACCGAAGCCAGCATGATGTTCATGATGCCTATGCCGCCCACCAGCAGACTGATCCCGGCGATTGCCCCCAGCACGACATTGTAGGTGCGCTTGGTGCGCTCAGCCTCGCGTAGCAGGGTCAACGGCACATCAATCCGGTAATCCTTCTTCTTATGGAAGCGCGACAACACAGATTCGATCGCTTTGCTACCCGGCTCCACGAGCGAGGTATCAGCCATACGCACAATGATCTGGCTGAGTTCAACTTTCTCGCCTTCCATACCTCCAGCCGAGTAGCGGATGTTGGCCTCGCCGAAGAGCTTGGTGCCGGTCGTGAGTGGGATGTAAACGTCGGCCTCGCTGTCGGGTGCGCGCACCGTGCCGCCGGCCTCGTTTTGCACGATGCCGATTACCTCGAATACACCCGACGCGATGCGGATGCGCTGGCCGACCATGTGCTCGCCCGCAAGGAGGCGGCGCACGCCGTGCTCGGTTAACACGCAGACGTTGGCGTACATCTGCAAGTCGTTCGGCGCAAGGGTACGTCCAGCCAACACCGGTCGCCGCACGACCTCAAACCAATCGGGCACAGTCTCCACCACTCGCAATTCAAGCTGGCGCTCTTTGAGACGCGCCATGCGGCGGGTCATACGTGCCGGGACGGTGAGCACTACGCCGGGCACGGTCTCGCGAATGCGCGCCTCGTCGTCATACAGCAAGCCGTAGACCGCCAGCCGACCGCGCTGCGCACCGGTGTTCGAGCCCTCCTCGTCGGTCGGCTTAACCGACATCACCATGATATTTTCGCTGCCGAGGCGCTTGATGGAATCCAGCGCCTGCTGGCTGGCCCCCTCGCCCACAGCCAGCATGGCGATCACGCTACCGACACCGAACACCACACCCAGCATCGTCAGGAACGAGCGCGTCTTGTGACGCCAGACATCCGTGAGACCCAACTTAATGAAAGGCCAGAAGTAGAGGATCTGGTTCACGATCGGATCTCCTCACTCGAGAGAATCACGCCGTCCTTCAACACGATTTTAGCCTTCGCGTACTCGGCGATGTCCAACTCGTGCGTGACCAGAATGATGGTCTTACCTTGATCGTGCAGTTCTTGGAAAAGTGCCATGATTTGCACGCTGGTCGCGCTATCCAGATTGCCGGTGGGCTCATCGGCCAGCAACACGGCGGGGTCATTGGCCAGCGCACGCGCCACCGCGACGCGCTGCCGCTGACCGCCGGAGAGTTCCGACGGCAAGTGGCGCAAACGGTGCGCGATACCCACGCGCTCAGCCAACACCTCCGCCTTCTGGCGGCGCTCGTTCGGCGGAACCCCCAGATAGAGCATCGGCACCTCGATATTCTCGTAGACCGTGAGCTGCGGGATCAGGTGGAAACTCTGAAAAACGAAGCCGAGATTGCGCAGACGGTGGTCGCTCAGTTCATTGTCGTCCATCTCCGCGACATTCACGCCGTTCAGCCAGTAGGCTCCGCTTGTGGGACGGTCGAGGCAGCCGAGGATGTTGAGCATCGTGCTCTTGCCTGATCCGCTGGGGCCCATGATCGCCCAATAGGAACCGGTGTTGATCGAAAACGAAACACCGTCAAGGGCACGCACCGTCTCGTCACCAACACGGTAGTAGCGCTTGACGTCATCCAGCCGCACCACCTCATTCGCGCGCGGCCGCTCACGTTCTGTGGTCCGGAGGATCATCCCTGACGGACACCTCCGGCAGGCGGCTTTTTAGGTCCGCTGGATTCGCGGACTCGTCCGGTAGCAGGCTTGGCGGCTGCGGTCTTCGGCTTACGCGGCGCACCCCCTTCGGGACGCGCGCCGTTGCCGCGGGCCGGTTCCTTGGAGCGCTCGGTCTCCTTGATTTCTTCCTGCTTCTCCTCTTTTACAGGCGGCGCCAGCATGACCTCCTCACCGGAACGCACACCCTCGAGCACATGGATCATGCGGTTGTTGTCGAGCCCGACGCGTACGATGCGCGGCACCCACTCACCGCCGTCATTGACATAGACGCGCGGCACGCCCTCCACGCGCACCACGCACTGCACCGGCACGTACAAGGCGTCCTCATAGGACTCCTTGACCAATTCTACCGCGCAACTCATGCCGGGGCGGATCGTGACGTCCTTGAAGTCGCTCTCGATCTCGCACTTATAGAGCTTGAGGTCGGGATTCAACTGTGCGCTCTGCCCGTCCGGCAGGATGCCGATCTTAACCAAGCGGCCATCGAAGACCCGGCCCGGAAAGGCATCGACCTTCACGCGCGCCGGCATGCCGATATCGATCTTGTTGAGGCTGGCCTCGGGGATCATGACCTCGACCACCATGCCGGACTCAAGCGGGATGTAGATCAGTTCTTGCCGCTCCACCGCCATGGAGCCGACCTCCAAGGGCTTGATCCACCACTTGCGGCTGGCGATCTGCACGGTCGAGGCATACAGGATCATGCCGTTGGTCGGCGCGTAGATTTTACTCTTTGATATCTGGAAGTTAAGCTCGGCCAGCCGATTGGTGGCGCGGTCGCGCTCGCGGGTCCGGGCGGTCACCTCGGTTTCCACCTGACGCAACGACGCCTTGTTCTGCCACTTGACACGTGCCAACGCGCGCTCCGCCTTACGGCGCGAGCTTTCCAAAGTCGCCCGTTGTTGCAGCACCGTATAGTTGGTCAATACATTGATCTTGCTCATTGACATCTCAAGATCGAGCTTCTTGCGCTGCAAGGCCAGTTCGTCGGCTTGCAGTTCCGTGCGCGTCAGGAACCCCTCCTTGGCCAGACGCTGCGACCACTCCAGCTTCTCGGCGGCGCGCTTCAGTTCCTCATCAGCCAGCGCGATGTCCGCATCATACTGCCGCACCTGTTGCGGGTAATCGCCCTTCTGATACTTTTCAAGGGCCATGTTCGCCAACATTTGATCCACCTCGCGGTCCAACAGCGCCGCCTCGCAATCACCTTGAGTGATCCCGAGCTTCTCTTCGGCAATGATCAGATTCGCTTCGGCATTCGCCACCTTGATCTCTTGCTCATTTTTCTTCTCAATCAGATCGCTAGAGTCAAACTCCAGCAACAGGTCGCCGGGCTGCACGTTGACACCTTCGTCGATCACCCAGATCACGGTGTTGTTCCCCTCAAGCTCACTGGAGATCACCGCCTTGTCCCGGCTTTGAATTGAGCCGCCCGATGTCACGGCGATTGTCAGCGGTCCGCGTTGCACGGTGAAGACGGGCACCTGTTCACCCGCCGCACCGCCCTTGCGTGTGAACAGCCAGGCTGCTCCCGCCAGCACAACCGCAAGCGCGCCGATGATCCACTTTTTCTTTGACCGCTTCTTACCCATGATCCTCCTCGCTGGTCTCAAGCCACATGCCGGCATCCGAAATCTTCAGCACCCCCATGTCGCGCTGCAGCTCGAGATCGCTTACCTGCCAACTAATCAACACCGAGCACAACGCATTGCGCGCGGCCAACAAATTCTCCTGTGCCTCAAGCACGTCACGCATCGACGCGCGCCCCGATTGCAAGAAGAGCGCGTTACTCTCCACGCGCAGGCGCGCCACCTTGACTGCCTCAACCTGATTCACGTACGAGGCACGCGCCGCGATCAGGTTGCGCAACCCGCTGCGCACCGCCTGCTTGACGGCATCCTCGCGCTCCTCCAGCGACCGCTTGGCCTGCTCCAAGGCGATCAACTGTTTGCGGAACGCATTACGCTCCCGCCGACGGTTCCAAGGCCAGTCGATGCGTACACCGGCGTCCCACGTCTCCTTGCCATCAAAACCGCTTTCGCCGGTCGCGCGCGCCCGATCCAGCCGCGCACCGCCAGTGAGCGCGACATCCGCGCGCAACGCATCCGCCGCGATCTTCACGGCGCGCGCCGAATCTTCGACACGGCAGCGCGTGACAAACAGGTCATGCCGCTCAGCCAACGCAATGCGGCACGACTCCGCCTCGTCCGGATAGGCCGCCACAGCGTCGTCGCTGGCCTGTGCCCAACGTTCCATCTTTTGCTCTAGCCGCTCAATTTCCGCTAAATCCACTTCAATGCGCGCCTCCGGCGGTAGGCCGAGCTTGAGCTTGAGCGCATCGAGTCTGACCTCATAGCTCTTGCGTGCATCAATTACGCTCTTGTTCGCCGCCAGCAGGTCCGAACGCGCCTGGTCGACCTGAATGCGCTGCATGCGTCCAGCTTCAAACATCATCTCGGCACGGCGGCTGTTCTCGGCCAGATTGCGCTCATTGTCCAGCGCGTTCTGCACCCGCTGCACATACTCAATCACATCGAAGTAGGCAACCGCCACCGAAACCGCATACGTCTGCCGATAGTGCTCAAACGCACGAATCGCGTAAACCAAATTCCGCTCCGCCTGTGTCAACGGCTCGCGCACGATGTCGCGCCCGGCACCGCGCATCAGCGGCAGCGTCATGGTCAGGTCGCCGGTTATCCCGAGCGAGCGCCAATCATCGCGCAACAGACTCACGACATCAAGCGCCAGACTGCCCGCGACCTCCGCGCCGCTCTCAAATTTGCGTGCAAAACCACCCGCCGTGCGCCCGGTAGCCTTCTCCACTTCCGGCTCGCCTGAGAGCAGCCCCAGCATCATACCGCTGAAGGTGGTGTCGAACTGATACTGCTGATAATCAAGATCAAGTGCGGAGGTAAACACCGCCTCCTTCATGTTCTGGTAGGTGCGGTCATTACGCGCGGCCACGCACATGGCGTCCGGCAACGAGAGCGTCAACACGCCATTTGAAACCGAGAACGGGGCTGCATGCGGAATCTTGGGGAACACCACACCCTGCTCGCCGCGCACGACCGCCAGCAACGCAATACGCAACGTCAAGGCGTCCGCCGGACGGTGAACGTCAAACTCTCGGGTGCTGCCGCTCTGCCGCTGCCAGAACTCTGTGGCCAAGCGCACACCGGTCTCGTTGCTTTCGCGGTAAGCCTTCTCGGGCGTCATACACCCGGCTGCCACCACCATTGCGACCAACGCCGCAACGGCACAGCCAGCCGCAACCAACCGCCAGGCAATGTTCTCACGCAGGTTTTTCCCTGCCATCCACATAAACTCTTCCCCCATACACTCACCATGCGGCGCACGCATTCGCCCCCCAGACGGCGCCCACCGTGACCCATTCTCAACCATGAAACACATGAAACTTCATGAAAACCAGAGACTCCTCTTGGCGTTCTTGGCAATTCCAAAAAACCGAGCAATGCCCCAAAAAACTTTGTGCCCTTCGTGCCTTCGTGTGAGAAACAACTTGTTTTTTATCGTGTTTGTCGAGCCGCAAGACAACAAACGGAGCCGCTCTAAACCTGTTTCGCCCGGTACGATTCAACCTCCCAATTTTCGATGAAACCACGCGCGCGGTCGCTCAAATACCGTATGCCGCCGAAGGCGCGCGCCAATCGCTTCACGCCGGCTCCGTCACGCGCCAACTCCAACGCCAGCCGCGCGACCTTGTCGCTCGCGCCAACGCCCAGCACCGCGCTGTCCGTCACAACCACGCGCGGCGCATAGCCGCGCACCTGCTGGAAGGCGCGCAGGTTGTCGACCGTCAGCGCACCTTCATACGGATACGACTTTGCGTACACAATATGATCCGGCGAGATCGGTCCGTCGCCGACCTCAAAGCGACCGGCCGCCGCCACCGCGCCGGCGTCCGCCCCCAGCGCTTCGGCCAGCACACCATGCCACGCCGCCACCCGCGCGGCCTCCGGTGCCGGACCCTCCGGCACGGTAGCATCGACGCTCGCCGCCGCGTAGGCGTCCGCCAGCGTCTGCATTACGCGCGCATACGTCGCGCGCACCTCTTCCGCCGTATCGCCGGAGACAAAGACGCCGTGATTTTCCAGAAAGATCAACGCAGGCTCGCACCCCTGCCGCGCGCGATACTCCCGGATCGCCTCGCGCACCGCCATGCAGAGCGTGTATCCGGGATCGGTGTAGGGCACCCACAGCGCATCCGGAAAAAGACGCGCGGCGGCCACACTGCCGCCCACGGCGCAGGTCATCCCGTTGACCGCCATCGGATGGGTATGCACCACAAAACGCGCCGCCAGCGAATCGTGCAGCGGTGCCTCGACCGACGCGCGCCCCGGTGTCTCAGGCTTGACCGCCGCCGCCATCATGTTCTTCACCAGTTCCTCGCGCGCCGCCGCATCGTCCGGCGTCTGCGCGGTATAGAGATCCGCCAGCCGCGCACGATCCAGCGCCACGAAACCTTGCGGCGTGAGCGCGGCCAACGTGGTGCCGGAAGGCTTGACCCACAGCGTGTCGTCAGTCTTGCAGGAAGTGTTGCCGCCGCCGGCTTTGACATACTCGTCGCTGCCGAATTCGTGGGACAACTGGGTGATGGTGTCTAACAGGCTCGTCATAACTGATTTGATTTGCAAAGGTGGTCATGCCGCAGGAGAGGCGTCACGCCTCCCCTACGACGCTGCGGCGATTAACGCTTCGACAACACGTTGGCCTCGTAGGTCTTGACCTCCTGCAACCACGCCGTGTCCAGCGGCACATCTTCATCCTCGCAGAACTTGTCCCAGATCGCGCCGAACGGCATCGTCTTCGCCGTTTCGGTCCAGGCCAGACGCGACGCGTAATCTTCGCTCTTCTCGGCATCGGTCATCAGTTTGATCGGTTCGAGCATGGCGAAGAGCAACGCCTTCTGCATGGCACGCACGCCGATCACCCACGCCGCGATGCGGTTGATGCTGGCGTCGAAGTAGTCGAGCCCGATATGCACGCGCTTGAACTGATCGAGGCGCACCAGTTCCTGGGCAATGGCGAGCAGGTCATCGTTCACGATCACCACATGGTCACTGTCCCAGCGGACGCCGCGGCTGACGTGGAGCAGGATCTCCGGCACGAACAACAGGCAGGCGGAGAGCTTGTCCGAGATCGTCTCCGTCGGGTGGTAGTGGCCGGCGTCCAGCGTCAACACCTTCTGGTTCTTGACCGCGTATCCCATGTAAAACTCGTGCGAGCCGACCGTATAGCTTTCAGCGCCGATGCCGAAAAGCTTGGACTCAATGGCATCCAGCATGTGCTTGGGGCTGAACTGCTCCTCGAAACAGATATCCAGCGAGTCATTCAGAATCTTACGGGGTGTCGCGCGGTCAGCCGGGATGTCCTTAAAGCCGTCCGGAATCCAGACGTTGTTGACGCAGGGCGAGCCTAGCGCCTTGCCGATCGCCGCCGCGATGCGCCGCGTGGCGATGGTGTGGCGGATCCAGAAGTCGCGGATCTTCTTCTTGCGGCTGGCCAGCGAAAAGCCGTCGAACATCGGGTGCGAGAAGAGGGTCGGATTGAAGTCCATGCCCAGCCCGTTCTTCTTGGCCCAGTCAATCCAGCCCTTGAAGTGCTCAGGCTGCAACGCATCACGGTCGACCTTCTTGCCTTTTTCAAACTCGGCGTAACAGGCGTGCACATTCACGCGATGCGAACCGCCGATCAACGAGAAGACAAAATCAAGATCGCCGCGCAGCTCCTGCGGCGTGCGGGCGCGCCCCGGATAATTGCCGGTCGTCTGGATGCCGCCCGTGAGATCGCCGTCAGGGTTCTCGAAACCGCGCACGTCATCGCCCTGCCAGCAGTGCAGCGAAATCGGGATCTTCACCAACTTCTTCAGGGCCGCTTCCGCATCGACTCCAAGTTCCGCATACCGTTCACATGCCAGTTTGTATGCCGCTTCAACGCTCTTTTTGCTCATGGATACTCTGCTCCTCTCTGGTTTCCGCCATGGACGGAAACGGATTCACCTGACTTCAACTGCGGGGAACGACCGTCCCCGCCTCCGACATCTTTAAAACAAAGCTCTTATCTTACACTCCACGCCCATTAACTTCCAGCCAGAATGTCAGCAAACGAAAACAAAAAACCTCAAAAGAGCATTGACAGCGCAAAACCGATCGTTTAGAGTGGCACCCGTTTTTTCCCCAAGAAGGGGTTTTCCGAAACGACGGTTGTGGCGAGGTAGCTCAGCTGGTAGAGCAGCGGACTGAAAATCCGCGTGTCACCGGTTCGATCCCGGTCCTTGCCACCATTTTTTTGCTCTAAAAACCCCTGATTTATTGGGGTTTTTGCGTTTTTTAGCGTTGCCGCCGATTTTCCGCCGCTCCCCTCGTTAGCCCTAAATACCCCTTATTAGATGTTTCAATCGTAATCAAAAAGTAATCAATCGGTTTTACCGAACGCAAGCAGTCGGCGCGGTCTACCCCACGCGCGCGCGCGATTGACCTTCTTGACCTTTTTCCCCTTTTTCAACATATCCCTCCCCTCGTAAGCGATTACGGGGGTACGAAAGGGGGAAAAGACTGAAAAATGAGACGCGAGGGGGGGGCACTGGTAAGAAGGGGAAGAAGGGGGGGATATGTAGGATTTAAAGGTTTTTTTTTAAAAACTTCTTCGTAACTTCTTAAGACTTCTTCCCCCTTCTTCGTATCACGCCCTTTTTGGTCTGGGGGGGGAATATCATTAAAAAGTCCGAAGAAGTTACGAAGAAGTCATGCGGTCTTTTGTGAGGTCAGGGAGTAAACTTTGCCGGTTCTCCCCTTGGTCGGCAACGGGTTTTCCGAAACCTTTTCACGTTCTACAAGTGTTCGCATCAACTCATCCAACTCTTTTGCAGAAACACCCCTCATACTGTTTAACAAGTCCGAGCGTTTCATGTAGTGCCCCTTGGCGTTTTCAAGCGCGGTTAAAATACGACGGCACTTTTTTTCAAAGTCGCTCGCGCTCCCATAGCGTCCGAACATTTCAAGAAGCCGCCCAGAGCAAAAACGCTCTATCCGAATAGCCCACCGCGCCGCGTCGGCTGCGATTTCCGGCTTTTCATCGTCCTTACTCACAGCATAGAGCAACGCCAACTTGTACGCCTTTTCGTATGAACGTACAACAACCGCGTTCATGACACTATCGCCGTCACCAATGGCTTTTGTTGCGCGTTCGTCGCATTGTGTCCTAAACTCCCTCATCAGGCGTTCGGCCTCGTCGGTAATCGGAACAACAATCGGAACAGGAGTCTTGACGGTGGCTATATCGCCGCGTTTACCGTCCCCGATCGGCCAGAACGTAACGAGCCGGTTGGCGGTCTCGACAAGATGCGGTGGCACGTCTTTTTCAACTGGATCACGGCCGATTCTTGGACGCTTTATGTCAAACGTCAGGAACCTCGACAACAGCCCGCTTGTGACAACCCGCTCACTAAGGGCGTCGTAGAACTGCCCCGGTATAGCCGTGCAGAACAGGACAAGATTGGGCGCAATCACGGTCTTCCGGTCGCCTTCCTGTTGGCCTGCCTTTGCCCGGCAGATGTGGACGCCGCCCGATTCACCGTAAACCGACAACAGCATTGAAGTCAAATTCTCAACCAAAGAGTCCCCGCCCTTGCTTCCGATGGGGCGCAACAACGTATCCACCTCATCCACCTTGAACAGGAAGCTAGGCGACACCCCTAAAGCGTCTTCCACGCCTTCACCGGATGCAAACCTGTTGCCTACCATGTCAGAGAACCCCGCCGCCACGGCTAACTTGTCGATCACGCCTTTTGGGAATTCCTTCCCTGAACCGGATTCGGCCAGTGCGCAAACGTAGAGGTTGGGACGGACGCCACCCGCCGTCCTGAATTTCCGGCCGGCAAGCAAGGCCAAAGTGGCCAGCCCAGCCCCGAATGCAGATCCGATGTGCGGGTAGGGAGCGTGTTCAACGGAGTAGCGCACAAAATCGCCAATGAACCCCGGGGGGAAGAAAACCTCGTCGGGGAGGTCGGATTCTCCCCATGACTGTTTTCTGCACACGTCCGGTCTTTCTGGCTTGTCCTCTTCATCATCCCGCTTGCCAGCTTCCGACGCCAGCAGGCTTTGTGCGATTTCCGCGCCGGTCTCGATGTCGGCTGCGGTGCCGGAAAAGTCGTCAGCGTCACGCAGATAGCCGAACGGGTTAGCGGGTTTCTTCCGCGCCTCCCTCACCTTCCGCTCAAAGTCTTTCACGTCGGACGGGCTTTCACGGTTCCACGGCGGGATACAACGGGGGTTGTATTCGTTCCATAGCAGGGATAGAGCCGTGTCATCATCCAACATGTACCCTACAACCATCGCCCCCGCCGCCCGCAATAGGGCGTTGTGCCCGCCCTGTCCCTGTATGGCCGGTTCCATCGTGGCAAGGTATGCGGATGCCCTGCTTGCCACCATTGCCGCGTCACCACTTGAACACTGAACCGGTTTCTGCACCGGCGCGGGTGTTGTCTGGGTGGCTTCCCACGGCCTGGCCTTCTCTTTCGGCCTCATAGCGTCGGGGAATTGCGCCAACGCCGCGCCCCAGTTAAACCACCTGTACGCCTTGCCGTTCGGATGGGTGGACGGCGCGAGGATAACGTAAAACCCCTTGGAACGCATGTCGATGCCGGGACGGAAGTTATTCCGGTTCAGTATGGGCTTGTCGGACGTGAAAAAGAAGTGCGCCCCGCCCCTCGGGGTGTACTGCGTCAACGTCTGGGGCAAGGGGAGAACGTCCCGAAACTCTTTCAGTGACTCGAACCCGTTGACCCCCTTCTCTTTGTCAACGTCCACGTCCACAACGTAAACCGGCACGTCACCGACGCCGCATGCAAGCGCAATGTTCATGTCCGGCCACCGCGCCGCCCATGCCCGTATCACGTCCTGATCGGTCGTGGCGTCCTTGACGCCGTGTGTACCGGGGTAGGGCTTCTTGCTCCGTGGCTGGCAGGGGAAGACGTGCCATCCCATAGCCGCGTACCGCAACGCCGCTTCAAGGATTGTTGATTGCTGCATCAATTTACCCTCCATTTCTTGGCAGGGTCATCCTTCGCGCCGTCATCCGCCGCCTTGGGAGCAGGGGCAAACTTTGACCCGTAGTGCTCCGAGAAACCAAAGAAGTCATCCATGAAGCTGTACGGGATTTGACTCTCACCTCCACCTTCATCAACCGCGCCGCCGCTGATTGTCGCCTGAATCTGTCCCATGATCTCTTTCACGCGGGCCATGGTAACGACGCCATCTTTTTTTGCACCTGCCTCGTCGCTCGCCATTTTGAAGGCCATCTGGAACGCCTTTTCGTTCGGCATGCCGCCTTCGTTTCGCGCGTCGGCAATCTTGCTGACATCCCCCTTGCTGTTGCGGGTTACGACCGTGCCGTTGTCCAGCGTCCAGATTTCTCCGATGCCCTGCCCGTCCGGATAGGCGGATTCCTTGCCCATGATTCTGACGGGCTGGATTCCAAGCTGTCTGGCCGTTACCTGCCGCCGCAGTTCCTTCAACTCTTCCGGCGTGTAGTCGCCTGACTGTTCGGCCCGCACCAACGCTTCCGACAAGGCGTTGAACTCCTCACGCTGTTTGTCGGTGTAGCCGGTCTTGACGGGAGCCTCTTCTGGATACGGCCTGTCATCGTACGGCGCGGAATCGACGCTGAACCGCTGACCGCCGCCGCCACGTATTCCCGGCGGACTTATCAGTCCGCTCGGCCCCGACGGCGCACCCATGATGCCGGGGGCACCGCGCAAGCCAGATGCCGCCAAGTGCGCCGCCGTCCCGGACGTGTGCATACTCTCGCGGCTCGCCCGGTCTTGCGCCGCTATGTCGGCTTGGTTCTGAATCTGCACCAGACGCGCCGCATCTTCCGCCTGACGCTTGCCCTTGCCCCCGAGAGAGGACGCGACAACACGCGACGTGATATTACCTTCATGCTTAACCCTGATCGCCATTATCTGCCTCCTCTTCTCCCGCGTTTTCTTCGCCACCTTCCCCAAGGGTGTCCCAAAAGCGCATGACTTCAAGAAATGAAAACGTCGCGCCCTTGGCTTCGGGATTGCCGACCACTGGCCGCAATTCCCCAGCCGCCACACGTTTCTTTGCTTCGTCAAGCGGGAGTCCAATCTGTGCCGCCACTTCTTCAATCGTTTTCGGACGCTTACATTGCAAAGCTAAAAATGTAAAGCATGTTTCCGAGTGCGGGCATGAGACTGAAACAGTAGCGTGACACTTCGGCCCCCCGTCGTTACGCCAGCATGGATACGGCTTGTACGACTTTATTATTTCGCGATTCATGCCGCGCCCCCTTCCAAAAGTTTCCGCAGACTGGTTTCAAGGATGCCGATCGCGCGGGCTGTTCCGGGTGCCGTTACTCGCTTCAAGTGCCCAGCCCTTGCAAGCTGATCGATTCGCTTGACCGATACGCCCAAAATCCGCCCGCACTCGGTGCGGGACAGGACGCGGGGGATTTCGTTCTTTGTTGCTTCTGGACTGGCCAACGAGGCCAACATACCCTTGCGCCTATCGGGGCTGATTGTGGGGTCGGCGGACAGAATAGCGGCTATCGCTTGTCGTGTTGGTGTGAGCATAGTTTAATCTCCGTGCCAAGAGTGGCACCGATTTGGCACCATTCCCCCTTGACAGGGCACCTTAAACCATGTTGTGAAAATGTCTTCAATTTGTAGTTTGATTTGTAGGTGACCTACAAATTACAGCCCCCAAAAACCCCTTAAAACAATGCTGTTTTACGCAAAAAGTAGTTTGATTTGTAGGTGGTGATGCCCTCGCTATTTTATCACCCGATAGCTTCCCGTCCCCCGTGGGCCGCGCCCTGAAGCCGCCTCAAATGCCGCTTTACGGAGTTCCTTAGCATCGCTTAAGTTCCATCTCTGGATAAACCCCTTGCCCATCTCGACAAAGTTTCCGTCCGCTTCCATCAGTTTACGGAGGTCTTCCCACTGTTTAGCCCCCTTAACGTGGAACGTCTTTATCTCGGTATCGCCATTTTTAGTGACCGGATACGTGAGTTCCTTCCCCCAGACCTTCACATGTAGGCGTCCGCACTCGGTGGGGGTCGCCTTATCGCCCTTGCCGTCCGTGGGCAACGTTTCGCCATTTGGGATTGCCCCGACCGCCGTCAGGGTCTCATGTGAAAGCTTGACCAAGCGGCAACGCTCGCCGGAATCCAATATGCGCTCTTTTACCTGTCGGCACAGTTCCTGCATTTCTTCACGGGTGTAGTCGCCGGACTGCTCGGCGCGTTCAAGTGCAGATAAAAGTGCTTCCTGTTTGAGTTTTTCGCGGGTCAGGATTTTATGATGGGAATCCGCATGGGTAGCTTGGGGCTCCGGCGCGTTTTCAGCCGGGGGGCTTGGCAAAGGTTTTGCGTTCATGGGCAGTCACTCCAAAGTCAAGAAAGTGTGGCGGGAGGGGTCGTTGACTGGACGACCGTTCGGGGATCAGCCTATCCCGCCGACGCAAGGTTGCTTGCGCAACCGGATGATACAGGGTTGGCTCCGAAAAGTCAAACCGGCGTTGCCAGAAACGCGGTCGCCAATTCAAGCCCAAGGTCTACTGTCCCGCTTTTTTCCTCTCCGCCTTTTCCGCTTTCATTTTTAGGTACCGCGCTTTCATCTCGTCCGTTATCTTGAACAGTGGCCTCCCGTTCAACCGTTTCTTGTTCATTTCGCTCATTGTCTCTCTTGCGATCTTCCTGCAATCTTCGAGCGATAGATCCGGATGATTCATACGCACGTTCAAAAATATCTCTCTTAGTGTCATAGCTTCCGTTCCCTTTCCTCTTCTGCCGTTGATTGTACGCCAGTTCACCGTATCCGGCAAACGCGGGGTAGCTTGGGACTCCGGCGAAAAATCGACCGGGGGGCGTGGTAAAGGTTTCCGGCGTTTCGGGTTCCGCTTTTCGTGCCGTCCGTCCGCGCCGGTCTCCCCGTGCCCCCGCCGTGCTGTCATGCCGGCATTGCCCCCGCGCCCTACACTGTCCGGCAAAAAGCAGGGGACGCGCCGGACAATACCGAACGCGCCCCCTGCCAGTCATGCGGGTTTCCCTGTGTTATCGCGTCACGGCGAAACCTGCCGCGTTGAAACGCTCTTCAAGTTCGCCCGCCAATTCCGGACGGTCGTAGAACGCTTCCACGATTTCACCGGCCAGCGTTACCGCCGCGCCCCCGCCGTCCTTGTGCTGCAAGTGCGCCACCGCTTCATCTGCTGACAAGTACAGCATGAACAAGTCAGCCGGTGTGATGTCGCGCCCCG
>DAOTMQ010000024.1:0-5474 GCA_035450385.1 Kiritimatiellia bacterium
TTGCGCTTTTGCTGCGGGTTTGGCAAGGTTGCGTCTGTTTTTTACGTGTCCTTGACACAAGACAGGACGTGCAGGGATTTTGATCGCCAACAACACGAGCATACGAGGCAGCAGGTCTGAAATGTCACAAAATTTGCTAGAGGCGCTGGACGGCTGGAGCAGCGTGAAAAGTGCCGAATTATACGGGGTCGACGCTTGGAGCCAGGGTTACTTCACAGTGACCGATGATGGTCTCGTGGCTGTTAATCTGAAAAACGCCACCGGCACGGTCTGCGTCAAACTCTCCGACATTGTCAGGGGCCTGCATGATCGCGGCATGAGCCTGCCGCTGCTGCTGCGATTCAGTGACCTGCTGGGCAGCCGTATCCGTTTGATCAACGAGTCGTTTCAAAAAGCGATTGCGGATTATGGCTACCAGAACGTCTATCGCGGCGTCTTCCCGATTAAAGTCAATCAGCAGCAGCAAGCGGTCCATGACGTGGTCACGTTTGGTGCCCCCTACCACCACGGACTTGAGGCGGGTTCCAAGGCCGAGTTGATCGCCGCATTGGCCTATATGCGCGACCCCGAAGCCTTTCTGATCTGCAACGGCTACAAAGACGCGGAGTTCATCGACCTTGCACTCTCGTCGCTCAAAATGGGGCTCCAGACCATTCTGGTGCTTGAGACCACTGACGAGTTGAACCTGATCTTGGAACGCTCAGCCGCACTCGGCATACGGCCGCGCATGGGCATCCGCGTGAAACTCTCCAGCCGTGTCGGCGGCAAATGGGCCGAGTCTGGCGGCGAGCGCAGTGTGTTTGGCCTCACGCCATCGCAGGTGATCGACGTGGTTGACGAACTGCGCAACGCGCAAATGCTGGATTGTCTGGAGTTGCTGCACTACCACCTCGGCTCGCAAGTACCGAACATCCGTGAGATCCGCGATTCTGTCAAGGAGGCCTCACGTTTCTACGTCGGCTTGGTCAAGGAGGGCGCGCGCATGGGGATTTTCGACATCGGCGGCGGGCTGGCCATCGATTACGACGGCTCGCACACCAACTTTGCCAGCAGCGCGAACTACGATGTCTCTGAGTACTGCGCCGACGTGATCGAAGGCATCATGACCGCCTGCGATGAGGATGAGGTTCCCCACCCCAAGGTCATCAGCGAGTCCGGCCGCGCATTGATCGGATATTACTCGGTGCTGGTCTTCAACGTGCTCGATGCCGCCATCCACGAGGAGTGGGACCACCCAGAGAACATCCCCGAGCCGCTTCCCGAAGCGCTTGAAAACATGATGTATGTGTCGCAAACGCTGAGCCTCAAAAACGTCCAAGAGTCTTTCAACGACGCGCTCTACTACCGCGAAGAGATTCAAAAGGCCTTTAAGCACGGCGATATCACGCTGCGCCAGCACGCTGCCGCCGACTGCCTGTTTTGGCACATCCTGACCCGCATCCGCGAGTTACTGCCTGGTCTCAAGGTCATCCCGAAGGACCTGCAAGGACTCGATGTCCTGTTGGCGGACGTCTACTACTGCAACTTCAGTGTCTTCCAGTCACTGCCCGACGCTTGGGCCATCGACCAGCTCTTCCCGATCATGCCGATCCACCGCCTGACGGAAAAGCCCACGCGCATGGCCTACCTGTCGGACATCACCTGCGACTGCGACGGGCGCATCGATAAGTTCATCGACCATCACAATGTTAAGTCGGTTTTGCCGGTGCATACGCTCCGCAAGGGCGAGCCCTACATGCTCGCCGCCTTCCTGGTCGGCGCGTACCAGGAGACGCTGGGCGACCTGCACAACCTTTTCGGCGACACGAACGTCGTAAGCGTACAGGTCGATGAGGACGGCGAGATCGAATACGTGCAGGAGTTGCAGGGCGATACGGTCGGCGATGTGCTCAGTTATGTCGAATACCGTCCCGAGCGGCTGATGGAGCAGTTTCGCTCACTGGCGGAGGACGCGGTCAAGGGCAAGCGCATCACGCCCGCTGAACGTCGCGAGATCCTCGCCGCCTACGACAACGGACTGCGCGGTTACACCTACTTCGAACAGTAGTCTTGAGCAGCAAGCCGAATGTGCTAAACTATCGGCCTTATGCGGAGGCTGATATGACTTTAACACGTAGAGCGTTTTCTCACGCTTCATTGGCTGCCATGATCGCCGCCGGGCGCGCCCCGTTTATCGCGAGAGCGCAAGAGGCACGGCGGTTCCGTGTCGTACTGATCGGTGCGGGCTGGTGGGGCACCAACATTCTAAACGTGGCGCTGGATACTGGCGTGTGTGACCTTGCCGCGCTTTGCGATGTCGACGAACGCATGTTGGCGCGCTGTTCCGAAAATCTCGCGAAACGCGGGGTCACCGTCCCCAAACGCTACAAGGATTTCCGCGAGTGCCTCGCCACTGAAAAACCCGACATCGCCCTAGTCGCCACGCCCGATCACTGGCACGCTCTCATCATGATCGAAGCGTGCCGTCAAGGTGCCCACGTCTATGTCGAAAAGCCCATCAGCCACACAATTCTCGAAGGGCGCGCCATGGTCAACGCCGCCGCAAAATACGGCCGCGTCGTCCAGGTCGGGACGCACCGCCGCGCCGCACCGCACAACCAGAGCGCACGCGAATTCATCCGCTCCGGCAAGCTCGGCGAAATCGGACTGATCCGCTGTTTCATCACCTACGGCGGGGGCTCGGAAAAACCCCGCCGCAACAGCGAGCCGCCCAAAGGACTCGACTGGGACTTCTGGTGCGGCCCCGCCCCGCTGCGCCCACATTGCGGCGACATCGACACCCCTTGGGGTGGCGGCATCCATCCGCGCGGATTCCGCAACTTCATGGATTATGCCAACGGCCAACTCGGCGATTGGGGCATCCACTGGCTCGACCAAGTGTTGTGGATCACCGATCTCAAACATCCGGTCTCTTGCTATTCAACCGGCGGCCGTCCGATCCGCGGGCCGGCGATCCTGACGGATGAAGAGCAAACCAGCGACGGGCCGGATATGCAGGTCGCGACATGGCGCTTTGCCGACGGCCCCACCGTTACCTGGGAGCACCGCCTCTTCACAGGCAATCCGCATGAAAAAGGTGAGAATGTCGGTGTCTATTTTTACGGCCAGAAAGGCGTTTTCCATCTGGCCTGGACGCAAGGCTGGAGCTTCTACCCCTCCAACCGCAAAGAGCCGGTCATCCAAGAAGCCGCCGCGCTCAACCAACCGGACGGACAGAACATCAAAGAACTTTTCGCTGACTTTCTGGAAGCGATCCGCACCGGGCGCAAGCCGCTGTGCGACATTGAAGGTGCCCATCGGGCCACAACCCTCTGCCTGCTCGGCAACATTTCCATGAAGCTCGGACGCAGCGTGATGTGGGAGGGTGAAAAGGAAACAACCGGCGACCCCGAGGCCGACAAGCTGTTGCGCCGCACCTACCGTGGCGAGTGGCAATATCCCATCGTCCCTCCATCGGAACAAACTGTATCATGACGCGCATACGCATCCCCTACCATACGTCCGCGCTGGAGGCGGATCTCCCCCCCGAAAGCCAGGCGGTGATTTTAACACCGCCCGGCCATGCCACCACAGATACCCAGTCGCCTTCCATCGACGAGCAACGCCAGCGCGTCACTCGTGCGCTGGACCGCCCCATCGGCTCGCCGCCGCTTGAAACGCTCGCAGTCGGCAAGACGACCGCCACGGTCATCACCAGCGATCATACGCGTCCGGTACCCAGCCGCGTCACGCTGCCGCTGCTGCTCGAACGCCTGCGCCGCGGCAATCCCGCCATCGACATCCGCATCCTTGTGGCCACCGGCTGTCACCGGGCGATGACGCCCGACGAGATGCGCGATAAATTCGGCGCAGAGGTCGTGCAGCGCGAAACCTTCCTGATGCACGACTGTACCGACACCGCGAGCCTGCGCCAACTCGCGTCCCTGCCTTCCGGCGGCGAACTCTGGCTGAACCGCGCGGCGCTGGACACCGATCTGCTGGTGGCCGAGGGCTTCATCGAACCCCACTTTTTCGCAGGCTTTTCCGGTGGCCGCAAAAGCATCCTGCCCGGTATCGCCGGTCGCGCCACTGTGCTCGCCAACCACTGCTCCGCCTTTATCGCCGCCCCGTACGCCCGCGCCGGCAGTCTGGAAGACAACCCGATCCATCGCGACATGCTCTTCGCCGCGCAGCAGGCGCGTCTGGCGTTCATTCTCAACGTCACGATCAACGCCGACAAGAGTGTCCGCGCCGCCTTTGCCGGCCACCCCGAAGAGGCGCACGCCGCCGGTTGCAGCCACCTCGCACGCGAGGTCACCGTCCCCCGCGTCCTCGCCGATATCGTGATCACCGGTAACGGCGGCTATCCGCTTGACCAAAATGTTTATCAAGCCGTCAAGGGCATGACCGCTGCCGAGGCCTGCTGCCGACCCGGCGGCACCGTGATTATGGTGGCGGGCTGCTCTGACGGCGCGGGCGGCGAACACTTTTTCAAGGCGCTGGCCGAAATGCAAAGTCCGCAAGAACTGTTGGACGCGATCAAGCAGGTGCCGCAGGACAAGACCACGCCCGATCAATGGGAGGTCCAGATCCTTGCGCGCATCCTGGCCAAGCACCGCGTGATTTTAGTCAGCGATCTTTGCGACCCGGCAATGATCCAGAGTATGGGCATGGAGATAGCGACGAGTCTGCCCGAGGCGATTGAAAAAGCGCGGCGCACGGCACCACCCGACGCGCGCGTGACGGTCATCCCGGATGGCGTGTCAGTTATTGTGGAGGATATGTAAGATGCGAATCCTGGTCTGTATCAAACAGGTCCCCGGCACAACGCAGGTGGACATCGACGAAAAAACCGGCGTACTGAAGCGCGACGGCGTCGAATCAAAAATCAACCCGTACGATCTGTTTGCGATCGAGACCGCGCTGCGCCTCAAATCGTACTGGCCGGAGGCCACGACCCTCGCGCTCTCCATGGGGCCGCCGCAGGCTGAACAATCGCTGCGCGAGGCGCTGATGATGGGCATCGACGAAGCGGTCCTGGTCACCGACCGCGCGTTCGCGGGCGCCGACGTACTGGCGACCGCCTACACGCTCTCGCAAGCCATTCAGGTCATCGGCGAGGCCGGCATCATCATCTGCGGCCAGCAGACCACCGATGGCGACACCGCGCAGGTCGGCCCGGAAATCGCCGAATTTCTCGACATCCCCCATGCGACTAACGTCATTGCCATCCACGAGTTGCAGGAGCGCACGGTAACCGTGCAGGTCGACCTACCCGTCACCGAAGAGACCATCCGTCTGCCGTTGCCCTGCCTGCTCTCGGTCAACAAAGACATCTACACCCCCCGCCTGCCCTCGTTTAAACGCAAGAAGGCGACGCGCGACGTTGCCGTGCGCCGCATGACGCTGGCCGACCTGCCCGACACCGACCCCAACCGTTACGGGCTGAACGGTTCGCCGACCAACGTGGTGCGGATCTTCCCGCCCGAACACGA
>DAOTMQ010000024.1:5574-24297 GCA_035450385.1 Kiritimatiellia bacterium
AAAAACGGCCCGCCCGGCGCGTTTGAATTCGTCGAAGCCCAGCGGACTTCGGTCGATAAAAACGCATGGCGCGGCGTCGCAGTGTATATCGACCAGACCGACGGCGAGATCCACCCGGTTTCATTGGAGCTGGTCGGCAAAGCCTGCGAACTCGCCGGCAAAATCGGCCACCCGGTTTACGCAGTGGTGGCCGGCCACCAGCTCACCGCGCTGACCGAAGATCTGCGGCATTACGGCATCGATGCGATCACGGTCTACGACCACCCGGAACTGGAACATTTCCGCATCGGTCCCTACGCGGCGGTGTTCGAGGACTTCGTCAACCGCTGCAAGCCCTCCGTCATTCTGGTCGGCGGCACGCCGATCGGCCGTTCGCTGGCACCGCGCGTGGCCGCGCGTTTCCGCACCGGCCTGACCGCCGACTGCACTTTTCTGGACATACAGTCCAACACCGACCTCGACCAAATCCGCCCGGCGTTCGGCGGCAACATCATGGCGCATATCCGTACGCCGCGCCACCGTCCCCAGTTCGCCACCGTCCGCTATAAAATCTTTTCCGCGCCCCAGCGCCGCGCTGAGCCAAGCGGCGAAGTGATCGCCGTGACGCCAAGCGACGCGATGCTGGCATCCCGCATCGAAACGCTGGACTCCCGCCGTAAGGAGCCGGTCAAAAACATCGAAGACGCCGATGTGCTGGTCGTGGCCGGCCAAGGCATCCAGCGGCGTGAAAACATCGAACTGCTGCAACAACTCGCCGACCGCCTAGGCGGCATGGTGGGCGGTACACGTCCGGTCATCGAAGCCGGCTGGCTGGAACCGCGCCGCCAGATCGGACTCAGCGGACGCACGGTCAAGCCCAAGCTGATCATCACCTGCGGCGTGTCGGGTTCGGTTCAGTTTGTCGCCGGCATGAGCGGCGCCGAAAAGATCATCGCCATCAATATCGATCCCGACGCGCCGATTTTCAAAGTCGCGCACACCGCCATGATCGGCGATGTCTGCGAAATCATCCCCGAACTTCTGAACATGCTCGCGAAAGGAGAGTGCGCCCATGTCTGAACCCACCTTCAACCGCCTGACCGAAGCGGACATCGCCTATCTCAAATCCGTGGTGGAGCCGACCGGCAAAGTCGTGCCGCGCGAGCAGATCCATGAGGACTACAGCCACGATGAAATGGGCGCGGTGCATCAATTCCCCGATCTCCTGATCGAGGCCGTCTCCACCGAGCAAGTCGCCGCCGTGCTGCGCTACGCCAACGAGCGCCGTCTGCCGGTCACCCCGCGCGGACAAGGCACCGGCCTGGTCGGTGCCGCCGTCGCCCTCCATGGCGGCATCATGCTGAGCACCGCGCGTATGAACCGCATCCTCGAACTGGATGAAGACAACCTCACGCTGACCGTGGAGCCCGGCGTGCTGCTGATGGAGATCGCCAAGTTTGTCGAAGAACGCGACTTCTTCTATCCGCCCGACCCCGGCGAGAAAAGCGCCTCGATCGGCGGCAACATCAGCACCAACGCCGGAGGCATGCGCGCCGTCAAATACGGCGTCACGCGCGACTACGTACGCGGCCTCGAAGTGGTACTCGCCAACGGCGACGTCATCGAGGTCGGCGGCAAGATCGTGAAAAACAGCTCGGGTTACAGCATCAAGGATCTGATCATCGGCTCCGAAGGCACGCTCGGCTTCGTCACAAAAGCCCTGCTCAAACTGCTGCCTCTGCCCAAGAAAGCCATCAGCCTGCTGATCCCCTTCGCCGATCTCGCGACGGCCATCGAAACCGTCCCCGTCATCATCCGCTCCAAGTACATCCCGACGGCGATCGAATACATGGAGCAACCGGTGATCCTCTGCGCCGAACAGTATCTGGGCAAAAAATTTCCCGATCACTCGTCCGACGCCTACCTGCTCCTGACCTTCGACGGCAACAGCCGCGAAGAGGTCGAAGCCATCTATGAGAAAGTCGCCGAAATCTGCCTGCAAGCCGGTGCTCGGGATGTACTGATCTCCGACACCGACGAGCGCCAGACCTCGATCTGGAGCGCGCGCGGCGCCTTCCTCGAAGCGATCAAGGCCTCAACCACCGAAATGGAAGAGTGCGACGTGGTCGTGCCGCGCAACCATGTGGCCGACTTCGTGAAATACACCAAAGAGGTCGAGCAGAAAGTCGGCGTGCGCCTGAGCGGTTTCGGTCACGCTGGCGACGGCAACCTGCACGTCTACGTGCTGCGCGACGACCTCGACTCTGAGACCTACGCGCGTAAACTCAGCGAAGCCTTCGATCTGCTCTATGCCAAGGCGCACGAACTCGGCGGACAGGTCTCAGGCGAGCACGGCATCGGCTTCGCCAAGAAAGAGTTTTTGGCCGAGTCGCTCGGCGAAGTTTCCATGAACCTGATGCGCAACATCAAACACGCTTTCGACCCCAACGGCATCCTCAACCCCGGCAAGGTCTGCTGACCAACAGGACAACCGCCATGCCCTTCGTACTTGAAACCTATCTCGCCGACCGCAAACGCGCGGTCGAAGAACATCTGTTCGCCAGCCTGCCCGCCGCCGAAACGCGGCCTGCGATCCTCGTGGAAGCGATGCGCCACGCCGTGCTGTCAGGCGGCAAGCGCCTGCGGCCGATCCTCTGTCTGGCCGCCGCCGAAGCCGTCGGCGGTTCGGCAGAAGACGCGCGCTACGCCGCCACGGCGGTCGAACTGCTCCACACCTACACGCTCGTGCATGACGACCTGCCCTGCATGGACAACGACCTGCTACGCCGCGGCCAGCCCACCGTACACGCCCGCTATGGCGAAGCCATCGCCGTGTTGACCGGCGACGCCTTGCAGACGCTGGCTTTCGACATGCTGGCCAACACGCCGGAACGGCGTCCCGGCACCGTCGCCCGGCTCGTCAAAGAACTCGCCGCCGCCGTCGGTTTCGCCGGCGTGATCGGCGGACAGGTGGAAGACATCCGCTTTGCCGCCGCGCCCACGCGCGACGTCATCGACTTCGTCTTCCAGCACAAAACCGCCGACCTCTTCAAAGCCGCCTGCCGCCTCGGCGCGCTGGCCGCCGGCGGGGACGAGGACGCCGTCGACAAACTCTCGCGCTTTGCCGACGCCTTGGGTTTCGCCTTCCAGATCATCGACGACCTGCTCGACGCGCCCTCCGCTTCTGCCGACGCGACGCCGGAACTCTCCTGCCTCGCGGTGATGTCCGCCGACGAGGCACGCGACTGGGCGCACAGCCTCACGGCGCAAGCGGTCGCGACGCTCGACGGTCTGCCGGGCGAAACCATGCCGCTCGCGGCACTGGCCAACCATCTACTCACACGTATCATCTAATGCGGGCGCAGCCCGCAACCCAAGTTAATTAGTGCGTTAGTTAATTAGTGCATTAGTTTGCCCCAAAAAACCTCTGCGTCTCTGCGCCTCTGCGTTAAACAAACAATCCGTAAGGTACTAAATCATGACAACAACGACATCCCCCACCCCGCACATTTTGATCACCGGCGCCACCGGCCTGCTCGGACGTCCGCTGCTGCGCGCCTGCAACAACCGCGATGACTGGCGCGTGACCGGTACCGCATTCCGGCGCACCGCCCCCGGCCTGGAACGCATCGACCTGTCGCAGACCGACGCCATCCCCGGCTTTCTCGACCAACTCGCACCGGACGTCATCATCCACACCGCCGCCGAGCGCCGGCCCGACGTAAGCGAGCGCGATCCGGAAGGCACGCAACGCCTGAATGTCGGCAGCACCGCCGCCATCGCCCAATGGGCCGCCGCGCACGGTGCCTTTGTGATCTACATCTCATCCGACTACGTATTCGACGGCACGCAGCCGCCCTACCGGCCCACCGACGCCACGCACCCGCTCAACGCCTACGGCCAGAGCAAGCTCGATGGCGAACACGCGGTGTTGCAAGCCGGTTGCGCGGCGGCTGTGTTGCGTGTGCCGCTTCTTTACGGCGACGTCGAGCGCTTGGACGAATCATCCGTGACCGTACTGGCCGACGCCCTGATAAAAGCCGCACCCGGCCAACAGGTCAAGATGGAGCATTGGGCAACGCGCTATCCCACGAACACGACGGATGTTGCCGCCGTGCTTGTCGGCATGACCGCACGCAGACTGCAAGACCCGGACTTCGGCGGCATCTTCCATTGGAGCGGCAACGAAGCGATGACCAAGTACGACATGGCGTGTCTGTTCGCGCCGTTGGTCGGTGCCGATCCCGCCTACATCGTGGCCGACCCCACGCCGCCCACAGGCGCACCGCGTCCCCAAGACGCCCATCTCGACTCCTCCGATCTAGAGCGACTGGGTATTGGTCGCCGCACCTCCTTCACCACCGCCATCCCCGCTATCCTCGCCCCGCATCTTTAAACGAAAAAATTGAGCGTTGAAAGTTCTGCGTTTTTCTCTCACAGAGGCACAGAGGACACAGAGGTTTTTGGGGGCAGTCCTCGGGATGTTTTTAACGCAGAGGCGCAGAGACGCAGAGGTTTTTTGGGGGGCGTTGTTCCAGCCGCAGGTCGCGAGTCGAATGTCGCGGGTCAACCTCTCTTGTTGCGGCCACGCAGTGGCTCGCAACCGTGAGAGTAAAAGCATTACCCCGGTTCTTTCTCACACGAAGGACACGAAGGCTTTTTGGAGTTACGCGCACGCGCAGAACCAACCGCCATGACGCGCCACTGATTTTCATGAAGTTTCATGTTTCATGGTTTCACTTGCGCGGCCTTCAGACGCTCGATCTCAGCCAGTGAGTGATTCATGTGGTCGCGCTCATCCAGCCCCACGCGGCGCACAAGGTCGGCCAGAGTTTTCTGGCGCGGATAATAGGCGAACCAGACGGAATCGACCGGCTCTTGCTCGAACTCTGGGTGCTCGCGCGCATAAAGCATGTATTCGTGTTCGGCGTGCGACTCGAAAGCCGCATTCATCGCAAACGACCAAATCGGATTGAGCCGGTACATGACGCGCGTCAGGCAGAAGTAGACAAAGGTCATGATGCGCGGTAACAGCAGATGGCGGAACCAGGAGAGCCGAATGCCCTTTTGGTGGCAGAGATCGGCCCAAAGCAGCATGTGCCACTGTTCGTTGTCCTGCGCTTCGCGTCCCATCTGAATGTGGCGCAATGCGATCTCGATCTTTTCACGCGGCACTGATCGTGTGCCACAATACCACTTAGAGAGCAGACGGTAAGAGCCGTGTTCCCAAGCCCAATACGGATAGCGCGCCAGAATCTCCAGCACCAGAACCTTGGGTAGCGACCGTGCCTTGCCGTACAGCAGGTCAAAGGTCAGGAACATGATTTTGAGCATGACATTCGCAGGCAGCTTCGGCGTCGCGAGCGTACGCTTCATCTCTTCTTTCATGTCCAATTCCTTGCCCATCGTGAAAACCGTCTCGTCCATGCCATCCTCCGTATCATTCAGACCAACGACAGCCCAACCTCGACTGTCTCGATGATTGTAAGGGTTTCTGGTTTCTGGTTTCAAGTTTCATATTCCTCGCACGAAGACCACACAAGGCGAGGGGCCGGACATTCATCAATTCACAGTTCATACGGTTTAATGGGAATATCCGGTTGACTTCAACCCGGATCGCACCATAATGAGTGTCATCGTGAATAGGCAGAGGCAAAGGAAGGAGTACAAATGAATCTATCTCGTAGACGTTTCATGCGGCAGGCAACTGGATCGCTGGCCGCCATCACCCTGGCGTCCCACAGCAGGGCGGCAGCCGCGCAACCGACCATCCGTGTCGGCGCATGTGTGGTCGGGCTTGAGGCCGCCAAGCAGGCGGGACTCGACGGCGTCGAGGTCGGTGCCGGCGGTGAGGCCGACACGCTCAACATCTTTCAGACCGGAACGCGCGAACGCCTCCACCAGCAAATGAAGGCCACGGGGCTTCCGGTCTGTTCAATCATGATGGGCCTGCTGAACCAGTATCCGCTGGCAAGCGATCCGCGCGCACCGGCCTGGCTGGAGCAGTGTATCGACGCCGCACGCGACATCGGTGCCAAAACTGTTTTGGTGGCGTTCTTCGGCAAGGGCGACCTGCAGAGCGGCAAGCAGATCAAGGAGCCTGAATTCAACGCGGCCGTGGCGCGCCTCAAGGCAGCGGCACCGCGCGCCGCCGCCGCTGGAGTCACGCTGGCGGTGGAGAACATGCTCAGCGCCGAACAGAACCTGCGGCTGCTGGAAGCGGTGGGACACGACGCCGTGCGCATCTATTACGATGTGTACAACACCGGTAAATCGCAGGGCTATGACGCGGCCGCCGAGATCCGCACCCTGAAAGGGCGCATCGCTCAAATCCACTTTAAGAACGGGCCGAAGTACCTCGACGACGACAAGCCTTTCTTCGAGCGCATGGCTGACGCGATCACCGAGACCGGCTACAAAGGCTGGATCGTGCTTGAAACCTCCAGCCCCTCAAAGAACAGCGTGGCCGACGCCAAACGCAACGCGGACTATGTCCGCTCGTTGTTCAGCAGGTGAGTTCCCTGCTGCGCTTGCGACACCCACCAAATATGGTGACTGGCACGGGTTGTCACGCATGAGATGCGCTAAATTCAGCACACTCAGCGGAGCGTGATCACTGTGCCGCGCGGCGGCGGCTCAGGCGGGACGACCGTCAGCGCGGCGATCTCGCCGTCCGTCAGGGCGCGATCGTAGACGCGTACCTCGTCCCAAATGCCGTTGCCTTTGGAATTGCCCGCATGCCCGCCCGCCAGATTCAACGTCGGATCGGGATCGACCCAGCCGCTTTCTAGCAGCGTACTGGTCTGCCGGACGACGCCGTCAATGTACAGCCATGTCTTGCCCATACCAAGATCCCAGACGAACGCGATGTGATACCAGTTGTCCGGGCCGCGCAGGTTATCAAGATCATACTGGACGAAGCCGCCGCCGGTCTTGTTGCTGACGCGCGAAGCCAGCCGCCCGTCTCCATAGATCCAGCATTCCCAATACTGCTGATAGACCGGATTGTCGAATAGGGTCTGGTGGTTGTACCAAGGGCGTGCGTAGTACCACAGCGCGATCGTGCCGACCGTCGATCCCAATACGTTGGAGATTGATGCGTTGTCGCCGCTGTTCCCCGTCGGCGTCCCGCAGCTCAGCCCCTTGTAGAAAGCGCCCTGCGTCTTGACGTAGACCGGCGAGCCGCCCAGCACCACCGCGTTGCCGCCGACAACATCCACCGCCGTGCCGTCGAATGGCACGTATGCGATCAACCCGCCCTGTTGCATGCGCTTCTCGTTGAAAATCTCGGCCACACGGCTGGCCGAGAGCGGCGTCTCGAAGATCTGCAAGTCCGAGGCCGCCCCGCGCGCAGGTGTATTGCCAGAATGTCCGCCGCCGATATAAAAATTTGTCCCCGGGGTCGGCCACGCCGAGCCGTTGGTGTCAGTAATGCGGCTGCGCTCAACACCGTTGACATACAGCACCATGTTGCTGGAGAGCGCGTCCCATGTGCTGACGATGTGATACCAGCAGTTGGACCCGTTACCCAGCCCGACCAGCGCCCTTTGCGACCCCGATCCCGTAGAACGGAACTGGAGATTACCTGCCCCGTCAATCCAGCATTCGTAATGGTTGGCGCCCACCGAATTGTCGAAAACCGAGTTGAAGTCGTACCACGGCCCGGGCGCGTAGTACCACAACGCCACCGAACCCGAAGTGGAGAGCCGGTACGGTATGGACGCATAGTCATCCACGCCGTCCAGCGCCAGCGCCTGACCGAGGCCGTACAGCCCGTTCGTCCAGACGGGGTCGCCGACGAGCGTCGCGTCAAACGCCGCGCCGCCCGTGCCGGTGTTCGTCAGGTCACCATCAAACGACACCTTCACCGCCGGCGTTTGTTCAGCGATCAGGGCGTGCAGCGCCTGCACCTGCGTGTCTGCCAGCGTCGTCGTGTAGATGCGTACATCGTCCAGAATGCCCTCTGCCGGATTGTTGCCTTTGTGCCCGCCGAAGTAAATCTTCGCGCCGGGGACGAGCCAGTCGGTGATGTGAGTGCGCGCGCCCTCGCAACCGTTCACATACAGACGGACGTGGTTTGTCTCTGCCCACCGATCCCAGGTCACGGCAAAGTGATACCAGACATTTGTGCCATTTTGCTTGTTGTTGAGATTGTCATAAGAGACGATCCCTTGGCCTGCCAGCCTGAAGCGCACGACCGAGCTGCCGTAGATCCACATCTCCCATTGGTCGGGATTCATGATGTTATCGAAGAGAGAGTGGTAATTATAAAATCGGGACGGTTTGTACCAAAACGCGATGGTGCCCTGATCGCCGAGGGCATGAGACACCGCCGCATACCCCTCGCTGCCGCCAAGCAAACAAAGTCCACCCCCGGCAATGCCGTTCGTGTACGCCACCGCGCCGGACACGTCCGCGTCATACAAGAAGCCGCCGCTGCCGCAGTTGGTCGCCGCCCCGCCGTCAAAGGTCCAATGCACCAGCGGCACCGGCAGCGGATCAGCGTGCAATCCCGAGACAAACACCGCCGTCATCAGGACGCCCACGCACCACACCGCACCCTCCAAGTACCTGTCCATATCTCCACTCCTTACGCTCTGCGTTCACCCCACGCCGGTCCTAACGCGGGCGAAGCCCGCAACCCTCACCCCGGCCCTCTCCCAGCGGGAGAGGGTGAAAACAACTTGTTTTTTATCGTGCCTGTTAAGCCGTGAGGCACCAATCAGGCTCAACACCCCAAAAGATACCTTTATACTGTAAGTATCTCGTTGGGTTCGTGTAAGTATTCCGCTAATTTTTTGACTGATAAGGCGCTAAGGCGCAGGCACGACCGCAATGGTGGATATCTCGAAAGCGTGCGGCACGTCAGCCGCCTGCGGATAGAGCCATTTACCAAAGCAGACGTTGACCGTTGCCAGGCGCGAGAGCCGTAGGTGCGGTCCAGCCCGGTCGGCCATCGCGCGATCCCACTGCGTGAAGAGCCTCAGCTTGCGCAACGGGATGCGATGCGTCTGCCAGGCGGCGGTCAACGGGATATTCGTTCCCCACGCCACGCCGTCGTTTTCGATCAAAGCCAACTCGAAGGCGGTCGTCCGGGGTTGCGCCGCCCGTGCGCGGACGACCAGCACCGCGTCGGCTCCCTCGGTCTGCCACAGCCGTGCGCAGGTGCGGCCATCGCACGGCACGCGCAGCGACAGGCTGTCGCGTTCGCCGTCGAACCGTTCCGCACCCAAATGCACCGCAGGACGCCCCTCATCATCGCTCAGCCCCCAGCGCCGCAAGGGTGCCTGCCAAAGCGGTACGCGCAACCAAGCGGTAGTGTCGAACAGACTCCAAGCACCGTCGCCGGCCACTGCGTCCAAGCGTAACGCCGGCGTCAGCGCCACCCACTCCAGCACGGCGAGATCAATGCTCACGCCATTCGTCGACGTCCCCTCGGGGAACAGCCACGCACCGGTCAGCACACTCAGGCGTTCGACCTCGCTCCAGCGGAAGGCATCGCGCGCAGGCAACCCCCACAACGGGATGAGATCAGCAGCCGGGACGATCGTCTCGCTCCAGCCGTTGCCGACGCGCAGGTTACAGCCCAGCCCTTGGCTGTTCTTCATGCGGAAACCCAACTCAACCCGCGCACCGGGCGCGCCGCCGCGCGCGACGACACGTAAGCCCCACCCCAGTGGATCGGGCGCGCCGTTACGTTCTGCCGGTCGGAGCGTGGCGGCATCCGCCACGAATGGTAGCACGTAACCTGCGGCGGCCCGGTCGGTCCCTACGTCCGCGACGCTCAACCGCAACGCGCGCCGCGCACCGTCTTGAATGCACGTAACCGATGTCTCGCCGGTACCGTTAACGATGGCACGTGGCGGTTCCTCCGGCAGTTGGATAAGCGCCGCCGTCCGCAACGGTTCCGCCGGGGACCACTTCGCGCCGGCAGTCGCGGCACGCGGATATTCGGCCACGCCGCCCGCGCCAGATGCACGGAAGGTGAGGTTCCATACGCCGGGCGTGAGCGCTTCCCCCGGCACCGTACCGGTAAAACGGCCGGATGTGCGTGTCGGCTGTTCCGCGCGCGCCAACGCCACTTCCATGCACCGACCGCCCGTCGACACCAGCCGCGCCGTGACCTGGGTGGCAAGCGCGGCTTCGGCGTGCAGTTCCAACGGCAGACCGGCACGCCACTGCGACCGCGCGGTTGCACGCAGCAACGGCTCGACAATTTCGGGAGCGGGCGGCGGCGCGACCCAACGCGGTGCCAGCACCGCCGCGCGGCTCACACTCGCGGCGGAGGGTGCGGCCTCGTCACGAGTCAACAGATAGTCGCCCGGAGCGACCTCGAATGTGCCGTCCCGCACGGTCGCGAGGCGCTCCCCGACACGGCCGCCGGCGAACGCCCGTACGGCAAAGCGCGTTCCTAGATCCGGCAAGCGTAGCGTCATAACGGGACGCCCCGGCAACACCCGCACCTTGGGTTCCGATGTACCGGTGAAGGGATCGGCCACGGTAAAGACATCGGGATAAAGTTGCAAGCGCCAGACGCCGGACTCCGCACGATCCAGAAAATAGGCTCCGCTGCCGCACAACGTAACCAGTGGCGAGACACCGCAGCCCCACACCCGTTCCAGCCGCTCCGGGGCGGGCGGCGGCGTGCGCGTGGCATTGCTGTGGAGATAGCGCGTCTCGGTCACCAGTTCCGAAAGGTTTTCTGTCGCCGAGACACGGAACGGCGGGAAGCGCATCTCGGTATCGGCCGGCGTGAACGACGCGCCGCGCGGTACGCGGGCAAAGACCTCGGCGGCGATAGCCAGCGAAATCGCTTTGTTCGGCGTGTAAACCAGATTCAGGTGGTGGGTCTGCCAGTTGCGGTTCACATCCGCCAGCGGCATGGGGTCGTATTGAAACTGCGAGGCGACCTGTACCCCTTCGGAGCGGAACAGGAGGGCCATGGCCGGGAACATGTAGGAACCGTTCATGTCGGCGGCGTCGAACTCGTAGACCATGCGCGACTTGCGCGCGATCGAGGCGTCGGGTTGGAGCGAAGTTGCACGGACGCGACCAAGCTGCGGGCCTTCCAACTCATATCCCGCGACCAACCCCGTGGGATAGATGGCGCAGGTGACGCCATCGACACGCGAGGCACCGGCAGCAGCGTTGCGCCCCTGCCACGAGTTGTAATAAATCGGCTTGGTCGTGCCGCTCGCACGCAGGGCACCCGCCAGCGTATTGATGTAATCGGTCACCAGACTGTCCGGCGTACCCTTCGGATAGAGCGGCTCGTTGATGCACTCAAAGGCGAGCACACAAGGATCGTCGGCGTAGCGGCGTCCGGTGATGCGGTTGACGTGCTCGGCGAACTGCTTGAGGAAACGGGCTTGGGCCGGCCAGGTGGCGCGGTCGGCAGTCAGTTCGCGCATCGTGTGGAAATCCGAGAAGCCCTGCGTACGTTCGGTCCAGACACCGCCGCCCCACCAAGCGATCGGCGTGAGCACGGTGTAGAGCCCCTGCTCGCGGCAGACGTCGATCAGTTCATCCAGCAGCGCCAGATGCTCGTTGTCGAGCAGATTACCCTCGCGGTCACTGAACTGACGCTCAAAGCAATGGACACGGATGCAGCCCAAACCCAGACGGCGGAAATGGGCCACGTCATCGCGCATGACCTGCCGGTGGTCGAGGCCCAAGCGCTTGAGTGCCGCATGATCTATGGTAAACGGCGTATAGTAGTTGACGCCCAGCAACGCGACCTCGTCGCCGGTGTCAGTCCAGCGCAGTACGCCTTCGGCGTCGACCCGTGCCAAACGGTCGGCCCCAGCCAGCAGAGTCTGCGCCAGCAACAGCCCCATCACGACCATCCCCGCTCGTTTCATCATCATTTTGCTCCTCTCATCCCGTCCGTTCCGTCCGCGTGTATCCTCTATTGTTGCGAGCGGCAGAATATTATATACTTTGGCCCTCTTTTGATCAAAGACGAAACCAGTGGACACGCGCATGAATGAGCGTACATTGACAGCAAAAATAACCGGTATCGGTAAGGCGTTGCCCGAAAGACGACTGACCAACGCCGACCTTGAGAAGATGGTCGAGACCAGCGACGCCTGGATCCGGCAGCGTGTAGGCATCCGCGAGCGACGCATCGCCGCGCCGGGCGAATACACCTCCGACCTCGCCGCGCGGGCGGCCGCAGCGGCCTTGGCCCAGTCGGGCGTTGCGGCCGACCAGATCGACCTGATCCTGGTCGCAACCTCTACACCCGACGCGGTCTACCCGTCGGTAGCCTGCCTGGTGCAAAAGGCCATAGGCGCGCTCCATGCGGGCGTGCTGGACATCAGCGCCGCCTGTACCGGCTTTGTCTACGGCGCGCACCTCGCCTGGGGCATGATCCGTTCCGGCCTGGCGAAGCACGTTCTGGTTATCGGTGCTGAGGTGAACAGTGCGGTCGTCAATTGGAAAGACCGCGACACCTGTATCCTGTTCGGTGACGGCGCGGGCGCTGCCGTGTTCAGCGCGCATGAGGCCACCACTGACGGCGTGCTCTCCGCGAAACTGGGCGGCGACGGCAACCTGACCGATCTGCTGGAGATCGCCAACAGCGGCGTCCGTCCCAATCCGGATGTGCCGGGGCGTTACATCACCATGCAGGGCAACGAAGTCTTCAAGCAGGCAGTGCGCAACATGTCGGAATGTGCCGTATGCGCGCTCGACCGCGCCGGACTCAGCTCGAACGATATTTCGCTGATGATTGCCCACCAAGCCAACACCCGCATCATTGATGCCGTAGCCAGACGACTCGACTTGCCCTCCGAAAAGGTCTTCGTCAACATCGCCGACTACGGCAACACCTCGGCCGCCACGATCCCGATCGCACTCTGCGAAGCACTGGAACAAGGCCGCGTCAAAAAGGGCGACGTACTGGTACTGGTCGCCTTCGGCGCGGGCTTGACGTGGGGTGCCCTGACGTTGCGTTGGGTCTAGCACTGCGCAGATCTGCGCAGCGAAAAAGCTTCAGGGTTGACATCATGAAAACCGCCGTTCTATGTCTGGCACTCTGCGTCGCAGGCGTCGGCGCGGTGCAGGCCGACAACCGCGCGTCGAATGCTGCGGCGCGCCCGGCGGTTGACCGTTGCCTGCAACACATCCGCGCCTGCCAACTCGAGGACGGCGCGTTCGCGTAGGTCAGCCCGCAAGGACGCCCCGGCGCACCGGTCTGGATCGTGCCCTACTTCTCCGAACCGACGCGCCTCTGGCGCGCACGCGTGATTTTTACACTCGCGCCCCGCGACTTGCGGCCAGCCCTGCCCTCCAAAAAACCTTCGTGTCCTTCGTGGTGAAACCAACTTGTTTTTTATCGCGCTTGTCGAGCCGTAAGGCAATCGCACCTTAGGCGCGGCCCTTGGCCTTGAGAAACTCGATGCAGCCGCGAATGTTGTTGAGCGTATTCGGGTCCGCCTCGCTTTCCACAATGTACCACTCGGTCACATCCGCCTCGGCGGCCGCGAAGACCTCGTCCCACTTCACGCCCTGCTTGCCTTCCGGCACCTGGCCCAGAATACCGGGACCGGGATAGATCTCCTTCGCGTGCAGCGTGCGTGAACGGTTCGGAAACTTCTTGAGCCAGTAAACCGGATCTTCACCGGCCGAGACCACATGGCCGACGTCCAGTTGCTGGCAGACATCCGGCGACGCATGACTGAAAAAGATGTCCCACTTGCAGCGGCCGTCAAACTTGTCTTTGAACTCGTGCTGGTGGTTGTGATAGCCGACAAACATGCCAGCCGCTTTGGCGGTCACTGCGGCCTCCGAGAAGATCTTCGCGAAATCGATCCAGCCTTGAGCGTCCTTGGCGTTCATGCCCGGCACGATCAAGTACTTGTTACCGATCTCCTGATTGAACTCGATGGTCTTGGCGATATTGTTCGGCTTGATCGAGTCGAGCCCCGTGTGGGTACCGCAGGCGACCAGACCGAGGTCAGACAGGATCTGCTTCAGCTCTTTGGCGCTCTTGCCGTAGTAGCCCGCGAACTCGACGCCCGCGTACCCCATCTCCTTGATCGCCCTAAGTGTGCCGATCAGATCCTTTTCACACAGCTTGCGTACAGAATAGAGCTGCACACCGGTCCGTATCTTAGCCTTTTTACCGGCCGATGCGGCGGCTTGAGACAACACCGGCGCGGTGAGCGCCAGACTAGCGGCACCGGCCTTGATGAAATCGCGGCGAGAAAACTGCATCATGATATCTTCCTCTTTTTGTAGTCCGTGACCGTTCCCCTCCGGAACGTGAAATCAGACACAGTATCGCAAAAAATCCGGTTCGCCGCAATAACGTGAAATCGATTGCTACCCGCCGTTTCCCGGCTGGACAGTCGCGCGCGGCGTAAGGTATTATTACTGGCATGGCATTAGAGGCTCCTGCCAGACCCTTTGCTTGCAGGTGTGGCACGGGCATCTTGCCCGTGTTTCATGGGTGTGGCACGGGCATCTTGCCCGTGTTTCATGGGTGTGGCACGGGCATCTTGCCCGTGTTTCATGGGCGGGACGCCCATGCCACGAAGGGTTTTGCAAGACCTCATTATTTTTCGCCGTCATGCGATACGAAACAGAAACAGAAAAGGAGCAACTGCCATGAGAACGATCCGCCCATTGCTTCACATGCTTGTCATCATAGCCGCTCTCCCCTGCGTGAGTTTGGCCCAGTCGACCGAACACACCATGAAGGGCCATGATCCAATGGGCACCTCGTCGTTTAATACCGGCGGGCAGTGGGATGACGGGCAAGCGCCCAAAGCCGGCCACACCTATGTCGCCAACTTCCAGTTGCGCACGCCGCCCTCGGGCAGCAGCCATACCTTCGCGGGTGACCTGTTGACCGTCACCGGCAACATCCTCTGCAAAGGTCCCAACAATGGTTCGATCACGGTTCCCGCCATGATCCTGCGTGGAGCAATCAACAATGGTACGGGCCACACCACCGCAAAAGTCTACGGTGCCATCACCATCCCGGAGGACGCGACAGCGACCTTTGGTACTGGCCATGAGGAAGACCGCCGTATCCTCCAAATCTTCGCCCCGCTCACGGGCAGTGGCGCACTAAAACTTTTCATCCCGCGCCCCACAGGTGATATGAAAGAGATTTTGTTGCAGGCTGACAATACCGCCTTCACCGGCCCCATCACGATGATCGGCACCGGCAAGTTCTCGATCTATGACGAAAACAATCTAGGCGGCAACCCGCCGACGTGGAATCCCCAACAACTGACGCTGAACGGCTCGGTCCTGCGCGCCCAGAACACCCTGACGCTCGACGATCCCAACCGCGGCATCTGGCTCAACAACGAGAACAACCCAAAATCGCACATCTATCCCGGCGGCTGCTTCGAAATCGCCAGAGACGCCACCGTGACCATCGACTGCCTGATCGGCGGCGAGGGACCGTTCAAGAAGACCGACTTCGGTACGCTGATCTTGACGGCCACCAACACCTTCACTGGGTCCACCACCGTGAGCGCCGGCACGCTACTGATCAACAGCCCCACGAATGCAAGCCCCTCGCTTTCCGTTTCTACCGGCGCGGCCCTCGGCGGCACCGGCACCGTCTACAGCGCCGTCTCTTTAGCATCCGGTGTCGGACTGACGCTCGCCGGCAACGGGCACGGCACCCTCACGCTCGCGCATGCGGCAGGCGTGACGCTTGACTCGGTCACAATGAGCTTCGACCTGCGCGCCCCGGCCGATGGCATTTCCGACTGTCTCGCGCTGGGCGGACCGCTCGCGCTTCTCGGCGCGAGCACCCTGACCCTCACCCTGCCCGAGAGCGGACTGCCCGCCGGCAGCTACCCGCTCATCACCTATCCCTCCTACAGCGGCGACGGCACCCTCGCCCTAACGGTCGCCTACCCCAACGCCACCTTGACGATCGGTGCAACCGCCGTAACGCTGGAAGTGACTGGTTCGGGCACCGTGCCGCGCATGACTTGGCAGGGCAACGTCGCCGCCAATACCTGGGACTTCACGTCCGGCAACTGGCTGCCCGCGGACGCACCTTTCAGTGACGGCACCGATGTGCTGTTCGACGACAGTGGCGTCGCCTCCGTACCGGTGTTGCTCGCGACGGATGTGGCGCCGCACAGTATCACGCTGGCCGCGACCAACAACGCCTACACGCTGGACGCCGATGTCCACACGCTCGTCGCGCACGATGTGGTCAAGCTCGGTACCGCCGCACTGACGCTCAAGGGGCGGCACCAGTACAGCACGCTGACCGTCGGGCAGATCGTCGGCAGCACGTATGAAGGCGGCGGCGCACTGACACTGGAAGGCACGCTCGCCATCGGCACAGAGATCCTCGTACGCCCCGGTGCGGGCACCCTCTCCCAATCGGCAACGGCGATCATCGAGGGCCCCGGCGACATTACGCTCGGCAGCTCGGCCGACCTGCGCGGAACCAACACGTTTGACGGTACCGCGACGTTCGGCTATGCAGAACAGACCAAGACCTTCACGCTTTACAATGACCGCGCGCTCGGCTCGACGGTGGGTGGCACCGTGCTGCGCGGCGGGACGGCGGGCGGCTACAACCACTTGAAGATCGCCAACGGCGTCACCGTAACCGACGAACTCCTGACCGTCACTGGCGGTAGCGGACGGCGCGCGGGCCTGTGGACGACCGGCGGCAGCACTGCCTGCTGGGATGGTGACATCCTGATCGCCTCGGACGGCCAGTTGCAGATTGGCAGTGCTGGCGGCAGTACCTTCACACTCGGCTCGCTCGGACGCACCGTCATCACCAACGCCGGCACGGTGACTACCTCTTTCCGCGATGGAGGGACCACCATTTTGAATAGCCGTTTCGCGATGCCCACGGTAAATTTCAATCGCGACGACAAAGGGACGTTGGTCATCCGCTCATCGGACAACACAGTGGCCGGTGTCGGTTTCCTTGAGGGCAACATCCGGCTTGAGACCGACGCGGCTTTCGCGACGCCGCCCCCGATGAACATCGGCAAAGGATACGAAAACACCGGCAACAAGGCCACGTTGGATCTCAACGGCCATACGCTCGCGCTCAGACGTATCATCGACCTGCACTGGGACGGCTTCAACGGCACACCGAACGAAGGTTACCAGCGGATCCTCTGCGCCGTACCCTCCACACTGATCGTGAACGGCGACATCGCCAGCAGCTACACGCGCGTCGGCAGCATCATGAGCGGACCGCTCACCTTCATCAAGGACGGCAGCGGCACGTTCGCCCTCGGCCAGACCAACGCCCTTTCCGGCGCCGTGATCGTCAGCAACGGCGTGCTCGCCGTCACCGCGACCGGCAGCTTCGGGCCCGATGCCGTTCAGGTCATCGTGGCGGGTGGCACGCTCTCGCTCTCCAACAACACCGCCCTCTGCAGCGACGCGGCCGTCACCTTCGCGGAGAACGGCACCGGCGTGATCGACCTCCCGAACAACGTGAACGTCACGGTCGACACCCTCTGGTTCGGGGACAAACAGCGGCCCGGCGGCACATACGGCGCACCGGGCAGTGGCGCACAGCGTACAGACGCCACCCGCTTCTCCGGCACGGGCCTGCTGATCGTGCGGCGCGGTAATGGCGGCACGGTGATGATCCTCAACTGAACAAGCCGTTACGCAAGAACGAGAAGGAACAAAACCTTTCAATGGGTTGTCCGCTGGACCAGACGCATAAGCCGGATGGAAGACGAAGAAGTCGGCTTTCGCAGTCAGCGCAAGCACTGGTGCCAGCAGCAGGGCGGCAAAGAGCATGGGGTTGTTTTTCATTATGCCGAACATCATTCTCATCTCAAGAAAACAGCGCCTACCCAAACCGCTGCTGGCGGAAGCGCTCGTATTGCGCCAACATGCGGTCGGTCACCGAAGCCGGAATGGTCTTGAGCGCCTGTTCCAAGTCGGCCATCTCGATCTGCGGGTCGCTGTCCGCCTGCACGCTGCGCCGTAAAGCCGCGCGCTTGGCGTCGTGGATGACGCCCACGATGTCGCTGCCCGTATAGCCGTCAAGACGCGCAACCCACGTTTCCATCTCAAAACCTTCACCCAGCGGCAATCCCGCCAAGTGCATCTCCAACAACCCGCTACGCGCCGCCGCATCCGGCAAACCGATGTAGATCTTCTCATCGAAACGTCCGGTGCGGAAGACCGCCTCGTCGATCTCCCACGGCTTGTTGGTCGCGCCCAGCAGGAGCAGGATGTTGTCAGAGTCCCGGAACCCGCCGATGTCGGCCAGGAACTGCGTCACGATACGGTTATCCACCACCGACGAGCCGCCGGTGCGGCGCGGCAGAAGCCCGTCCACCTCATCCAGAAACAACACCGCCACCGGACGCGACCGCGCCGCCTGGATCAAGCGGCTCAGGCGTTGCTCGCTCTCGCCGTGCCACTTCGAGCGGAGCTGCGCACCCGAGGCGTAGAAGAAGGGCGCGTCGATCTCGTGCGCGATGGCCTTGCCGAACATCGTCTTGCCGGTGCCGGGCGGTCCGTAAAGCAGCACACCGCCGCCTGGCTTGAGCTTGAGCATCCGCGCCTTCTCAGGCTCGCGCATCGGATGCACGATCATGTCGAAGAGCGCCTCCTTGGCCTCGTCCATGCCCGCGATGTCGTCGAACGAGACCTCCGGCGTCTCCGCCACCAGCCACTCCTCATCCCCCCCCGCCCCCTCCTCCTCCGCTTGACGCCTGTCGCTTGCCGACTGCTTACTGCCCACTGCCGACTGCCCACTGCCCACTGCTG
>DAOTMQ010000025.1:0-24143 GCA_035450385.1 Kiritimatiellia bacterium
CCGCATAAGAACAGGACAAAATGTGTCTGTTTACCCAACATCTTCTTGATCTGAGAAGATGCAACCTCTTGATACCCTAAATGCTTCAGGAACACGGCCAGTGCATGAAGTTGGCGTGCTTCCTGTGCATTACGGATAATCGGGTCGGCAGCAGAGCCGCACAGACGATCCGTAACGATGGAAACCCCCATTTTATATTCGTCGTTTGTCGGCAACCTGTCCTCGACCGTCCAAGGAAAAATGTCAACGTCCATCATCTCGTTGAAAACATCCAACAGTTTGGCCAACTGAGATTCCCGTTCAGCGTCTGTCATTTTGGCAGGCAGACTCGGGGATCTTCCACCGTCCCCTTCCATAGTAGCAATCAGACTTTTTTTGGAATACGCCAAGCCTGCCAATCTGTCCTGCGCAATCGGAGGGGCCGCACACATCCGTAAAACAGAAAGGATCTCCGGATGTTTAACCATGACTTCTATCGTCAGCTTCCGTAAATATTCTGTAACAACAAACGCACGTTCGACCTCGTCTTTCTTGACCTTTCTCTGCTCGCGGTAAGTGAGTGGGGCAAAACGAAGAAACCAATCGTTATAATAATCGATGGAATCCAGGGTGTCGTTTTTCCAATTTTGTGTTTTGTCAGCGTTCAACATGCCGCCACACCTCTTTTTCACCCGAAGTCTTTCCGACACACTGCTCGTCACTTATCCCACCCGGCGGGGAGCGGCGGGCGGGCGAGCGGCGCGCGGGGATCTGCGGGCGGTTTGACGCGGGTGAAGCGCAGCTCCGATCGGAAGAGGTCGGGATTCGTGTTGTTGGCTTTGATGGCGCTCAGCAGCGCGGCGGCGGTCTGCGCCGGTTTCACGACCTCGGGGTTGATCAGACGCGCGACCAGCGTGTCGCCCTCGATGCCGTAGGCGGCATACTGGTAGGGATGGGCGCTGAAGTCGGCACGGGCGTTGGCGGAGCCGAACCAGCGGAGCTGCACGAGCGCAAACTCGGTGCCTTGGCAGAGGCAGGCGCGCGCATAGAGCGTATCCGGCGTGCCGGAGGGATAGGCGACCAGATATTCATCAGCCGCGAGGGCCAACACCGACAGCCGCACATCCTTGCCGTCCAAGGTTGTTTGCCACTGGCCGATCAGAGCCTTGTCGACCGGGACCTCGGGCTTTTCCGCGAGAGGCACCGTGTAGTCGCATCCTGCCAGCAGGACAGCGGCCAACCAACTGAGCACGGGGCGCAACGTTGCAGGTTTCATAGCCTTACTCCTTGGGGAACAGTATATCAGCGGGACGTTCTTTCAACCACTGGATTTTATCCTCCTCGTCGCGGCGGATCACCTCCACATAGTACTTCTTGCCGCGCACGAAGAGCCCGTGCACCGCGTCCGCGCCCTCGGCATCAGCCACGGCCCGGACGATCTCGATCATCGGCCGCGTGATAGTGAGGCCGGGCAGGAAGACCGGGATGCCCGGCGGATAAGGCACGAGCAACTGGCTGCTGACGCGGCCTTCGGTCTGGTCAAGTTCGATCAGCTCGCCGTCGCACAGGGCGGCGTCACGCGGCAGCACAGTGGCCTGGCCGTTCACGGCGTCGGCCACGCTGCTGTCGAAGGCATCGCGCTCAGGCCTGCCGATCGCCTCTTTCATCAGCATGATGGCGCGGTAGAGATATTCGAAATGGTCCTCGACCGTGCCCATCGTGACCAGAAACAGCAGCGTGACCGGCGTTGATTTCTCCCACTGGATCCTAGCGGCGCGCAGCAGGTTCTTGAAGCGGCGGCACGCTTCGGAGGTTTTGAAGGAGAGCATGATCTTGAGCGGATCATGCAGGTAACCTTCACGCTCATAGGCGGGGGCGTCGGTCGCGCCCACCACTTCGCGCAGGCCCGCGAAGCACGCCTCCTCGGGCAGCCCGCAGTCGCGCGCGACACGCGCCTTGAAGGTCTTGACCCAGCGCAGGCGCTCTTCGATCAGCTTGAGTCCCTCCAGCCGCATCTGCACGCCGGCGCAGTCGAGTGTGGCCATCATGGGGTAGTGGGGCGAGGTCGAGTGCCAGTAGCGCAACACCTCGTGCAGGTTATGGATGAACTTCTCGTAAGAGCCGCGGCCATTGACGGCAAAGCGCGTGAGCAGCCAGCGCCACTCGGCAGACTCACTCTCGAAAAGTTGCTTGAACCGCAGCGAGACGTGGATCATTGAGGACTGGCTGAAGGCGGCCAACGTCTTGTGAGTGGAGTGTACGGCGAAATGAGCGCTGGAGGTCTCGTGAATAGCGTTGTAGCGCACGCGACGTCCGTTTGCGGTCAACGCCGTGTAGTAGGGATGGAAGCTGAGATAAGATGCCCATGCCTCGTCCGCGTAAAAAAGGATGCCGTGGCGCTCGCAGAGCCGCGCGACCTCCCAGACCGGATAGAGGATCCCTTCGTAGGTACAGGTGGTGAGCACCAGCATGCGCGGCTTGGCATGTTCGGGGTAATGTGCGGTGATGGCACGCCGCAGATCCCCCATGGCGATCGGCGCCCAGACTCCGAGATGGGCGTTGAAGCGCGCCGGCAGATAGTTGGGAATGGCGCCCGCCATCACGACGGCATGATGGACCGACTTGTGGCAGTTACGATCGAGCAGCACCGTTTCGCCGGGCCGCAGCAACGTCATCAACATCGCTTTGTTAGAGGTGGTCGAGCCGTTGGTGATGTAGTAACTCTGGGCCGAGCCGAAGATTTCCGAGGTGAGGCGTTGGGCATCGGCCAGCGGCGTGCGCGACCCCGGCGTCGAGAGGTCGCCCAGGCTGTGGACCGAAACACTGAGGTCGGCGCGGAAAGTCATCGGGCCATACTCGTGGCGGAATCCCTGCAAGAAAAGCGAACGGCTAAAGGCGTGACCGGCGTTGTGGCCGGGCGTGTGCCAAGAGGAGCCCGCCTCGTCCATCACATAGTGGCGCAAGGCGTGCCAGAAGCGCGGCTCCCACAAGGCGCGGAACAGGTGATGCACGCGGGACTGGTGCGCTTGGATATTGTCAAACACCTCACGCGACTTGAGCACCCAACGGCGCGACGGCACGCGGACCCGTTCCGCGCCCGGTGTCGTCAGCACAATCTTGGGAATCGGCGGAAAATAGGTGTAGAGCCACCGAGTGAGCGGTAGACCTTCGAGGTGCAGGGCATGCAGCGGCAGACGTCGCTCCGGCTGTACCGGGTCAGCGAAGGCGTCGTCCAGCATGAAGAGGATGCAGGTCTTCCCGTCATCCGTCAGCATGCCCTCCACCGTCTCGTCCGAGAACAGCCCGCGTTGAAGCTCTTCAGGCGAGGCGACCGGCACGATCCTCAGCGGCGGCCAGTCGATCGGCTCGTCCGACGGGAAGGTCTCGTCACAGAAACGGCGGAAGATGTCCGACAGGCCGTGAGTCAGCGCCTGAAGACGCTCGTGCTCCAGAGGTGAACTCTGAAGGTAAAAAACAGTTAGCTCATTCATCAGACGCGGGATCGCCCGTTTACTCTAACGGCATGGGGTTGCAGAGATTCTCCTCTTTGTCAGCCACCCGACCGCAGTTGAAGCAGATGTGTTTCGGTTCTTTAGTCACTTGCTTGATCATTTCAAATTGCGATTGGCTGGCCAGCACACAAAGATGGCCCTCATGTTTTCCAATACAAACGCGGTTCTTCTCACTCATAATTCGCTATCTCTCCTCTCTTGAATGAAGTCCGTGCCACTCTATCACAGGTCTCGCCCTGCGGACAATGAGTTTCCGTTTTCATCCGCAGATTACAAATCAGAAGTACCTGCCCTTGTCGCTGTTGCAACCAATACAGGGCACTGGAAAAAGAACATTATTATTTCCAAGTCCGGTGCGGCGGTCGATCTGCGCCCGTTGAAGAACGCAGAACGTCGAACACCGGACGCAGAAGTGTGAACCAGCTTATTACTTCTTGCCTATTACCTCTTCCCTCCGCTTGGGCAGGAGGGCAATGAGGACAGCGCCGGTGAGGGCGAGGACGATCAGGACGGAGAAGCCGAGTGCATAGCTCTTCGTGGCTTCGTTGTACAACGCGCCGACCAGCATCGGGAAGGCTGATTCGGCCACGCCGTCTGCGACCAGGATGATCCCCATGACACGGCCTAATGCGCGTACGCCGAAGAGGTCACCGGCCATCAGCGGGATGATCATGTAGTCGCCGCCCAAGCCGATGCCGAAGATCAGCGCGAAGAGGTAGATGCGTCCCGGGAAGGCCGGCATGAGCAACAGCGGGATGGCGCACGCCACGAGCATGTAAATCAGTATCATCACGCGCTTGCGGCTGAAACGGTCGGCCAGCCAGCCCATCAGCACGCGGCCGACAAGGCTCGACAGCAGGACAAGGGAGAGGATGCGCGCCGCGCCCTCTTGGGTAAAGGCTTGGTCGCGCAGATAGAGCTTCAGGTGCTGCATCACGCCGCCGACCGCGCCGATCGAGCACATGCTGCCGAATGCCAGCAGATAAAAAGCAGGTGAACGCAGGATCGCGCCGATCTCTCCCTTGGGGGCGGCCGGTTGCGGCGCGGTGTCGGCCGGTTGCGGCGCGGCATCGGGGCTCTTAAGGATGAGCGGCAGGGGAAGCGCCAGCAGAACGATCAGTCCGCCCAGCGCAAGCAGCGCATTGTGCCAGCCCATGACGTCTTGCAGGCGCGCGGCCAGCAACGGCACCAGCGCGCCGCCCGCACCGATACCGAGGTAGGCGATGCCCATGGCTTTGCCACGGTTTTTGTCAAAGCGCCGCGCGATCAGCACTTGGCAGGGCAACGGCCCGCCGCAGACGTACGCCAGCGCATTGAGGATATAGAAGAGGTAGAAGAGCGGCAGGGTGTCGGCCCTGCTCAGCCCTGCCAGCGCGAGACCGCCCATCAACGCGCCTGCCGCCATCATGCGCTGCGGCCCGAAGCGGTCGACCATCCATCCGGCGATAAAGCCGAACAGCGGGCCGACCAGCAGTTTGCCCAGCGCGTTACCGCTGGTCACGATGGCGCGTGACCAGCCGTATTCCCGGACCATGAAGTCATAGAAAAACGGTAGCCCGTACAGGGCGAACCCCACGAGTGCGAAGAGCGCCAGAAAAGCTGCTACTACAGTAAGTGCCTTCGAAGAGCGCCAGTTGGCGGTCGTGCGCGAGGGTGTGTTTGTCGTCATGGCTTCAAGGTCCGGGGGCTAAATGGTTAACAGTGGGAGCACTTGCAAAACCCTCGGATCACGGGCAAGATGCCCGTGCCACATCTGCAGGCCAAGAGTTTTGCAAGGAGCTCATCGAATTACTTGACCAGCACGGTCAGACGGCGGACCTCATATTGGCCGCCGTTACCCATGAAGGTGTAGTCAGGATGCTCACCGGCGGTGTTGTTGCCGATGCCGATGTCGCAAGCTGCGCCGCCGTTGAAGTTGTTGTACGCGAAGAGCGTCATCCTGTTCTTCCAACTGTGGACCTGCATGCAGCCGTAGCTGCCATCGGCGGCGGGTTTGTCGTCGAAGTCATACTTGGAGCCGTTCGCGCCGGGCAGGTTCAGGCCGTTCGGATTGCCGTAATTCACCGGCCAGAACTCGATGTTGCCGCCGTCCGAGTTGTCCAGCGTGGGGATGCCCTCGATGTTGGAGCGCACCGTCAGGTTGGCGACCTTGGTCTGGTGGTGGATGCCGCTGCGGGCGTGCGGGATGCCCAGTTTCTTGGCGTCTTTCGTGAAGGCGTCCATGACCGTGCAGACGTAGCGGATGCTCTCGGCTTGCTGAAGCTGGAGCACGTACGCCACGCGCGTGAAGGCGCCTGCGGTGCCGCTGGCGTCGACGGAGTACTTAGGCGGCGTCGCACCGAAGTTGCCGTTGAGCGGCAGGTCGATTTCGTAGACTTTGCGGAAGCCCTGAAGCTCGGACAGGGCCAGTGCGCCGTCCAGCTTGGGTTTGTTGCCGCAGCGGAACGCGCCGGCGGGCAGGCCCAGGCCGTTGACGAGGTTGGGCTCGGCGAGCTGGTCCCAGGCGAAGCGCATCGCCATCGGCGCGGTGATACCGGAGGCGGAGAGCACAACGCTGTTGCCTTCGATCACGGCGTCGGCCTTGCGATAGAGTCCGTCCTGGCCGCAGAGTTCGAACCAGGTCGGCGGCTTGCCGTCACGCGTCTTCAGCCCGTCGGCATGGTCAAATGTGACGCGCATCTTCGCGCCTTCGATGGCGAAGGATTTGTAGACCGGTCCCTCCCAGCGGATATCCTTCATGCCGTAAGTGCGGTTGAGCGCCTGGTTGGCCATGCGCAGACCCACATCCTGCTTGTTGCGCGGATGGATGTCCTTGATGTTGCCGATATCGTTGATCACGGTATAGCCGGTGTTGGGAATCGCCGCAGGCACGGCGGCCTGCGCCTCCCAGATGCCGGGCAGGTGCGTGGCGCGAGCCGCGCCGTAGTTGTAGGGCGCGAGTTGCACCAAGTAATAGGGGAAGTCGCCTTGGCCCCACACCTTGCGCCAGCCGTTGACGAGCGCCTTGGTCTTCTCCAGATAGAGCATGCCTTCGCCGTTGTTGGAGCAACCCTGATACCAGATCGCGCCTTTGATGGCGAAAGGCACGAGGCCCGCCACCATGCCGTTGTAAAGCACTGTGGGCTCCTGATGCTTGCCGCGGGCGTTTGAGAACACCAGATGCTGCGGGAATCCGGGCGCTTCGCTGAGCGCCTGTCCGGCCGCGCTCTTGGTCTTGGCGTCGGCGATCCACGTCTGCATGGCGGAGATATAATCGTTGAGCACTTTTGTGTGCAACTCGGTACCGGGAATGGCGGTATCGACCCGCGCTTTGATGGAAGCCAGCTCGGGCAGTCCGTCAAAGCCGCACGGCGGCGTCCACGGCTCGATGCGCGTGCCGCCCCACGAGGAGTTGATGAGACCCACCGGCACCTTGAGCACCTGATGCAGGCGGCGACCGAAGAAGTAGGCCACGGCCGACTCATCGCTGATGCCTTCGGGCGTCGTCACTTCCCATGCGGCCTGAATGTTCTTTTCCGGCAGGGGCTTGAAGGCCTTGGGTGCCTTGAAGTGACGGATCATCGGGAAGTTCGCGGCAGCGCGCTCTTGTTCGGCGTTGTCCACATTCGCCATGCGCCACTCCATATTCGATTGTCCCGAGCAGAACCAGACTTCGCCCACGACCACGTTGTTGAAGGTGACCGTATTTGCACCGGAAACGGTGAAGGTCGCGGGATCGGACGAGGCTTGCAGCGCCCTCAACGTCACGCGCCACGCGCCGTCCTTGCCGGCCTCGGTTTTCTGCGTCTGTCCCGCGAACGAAACCGTCACCTGTTCGCCCGGCGCGGCCCAGCCCCAGACCGGCACCGGCTGCCCGCGCTGCAAGACCATGTTGTGGTTAAAGATATTCGGCAAACTGACATCCGCCGAGACCACCCCGGCGAACAGTGCGGCACCAGCCGCTAAAACGAACCCCATTCGTTGCATCTTAACTCCTCTGTTGTGTCCTGCCCGGCCACGAGCCGGGCGTTTGTGTCAGACCGACGCGGGCTTTGCCCGCAACCCCTTTCGGTCTCACGTAAAAAACCCTGATTACAAACGGCGCGAGCGCCAGTAAGCGGCGAGAATATGCGCCGTACGGCAGAGGCCCGCCCGTTCCGGCGGCTCCCTGAGCACGGCATCCTCGAGAAAGCGGCGGTACGGCTCGTCCGGACGGAACCCCGGCACCATCGACTGCGCCAGTAGCAACTCGCCGTCCCAGCACATGCCGTAGGGCCTGTACTTCGGATCGCGCTGCGCCCGGATCTGCCGGTTACGGGCGAACCCGGCAAACACCTCCAAGGCCTCCTGGATACGGTCCCGGCGCTTCTGATTCTTCTCGTATGCGAGGATGGGATCGAAGGAGATCACGCACTGGAGGAGCGAATAACACGGCATCCGCCCCTGCATCTGATCCTGAGTCTTGTTCTTGAACCCGCCGTACTTGATCTTGAGCGTAATGTCGATCGCCTCGTCGATGTATTTCTCGTACAGTTCCTTCCAGTGCGGATCGTCGGTCGCCATGTGAGCCGCAACATAGATCATCGGCAGACGCGCCGCCTCGTGCGGCCACACTTCCGGACCCCACATCGTGCAGATGGTGCGGTAGTCGGGCTTGGAATAATCATCCGCGTACCCGAAGTTCCACTGGTTCTCCGCAGTGATGCGCTCCTCCATGAACTTCGCCACCTCGACGATCTGCTCCCGATACCCCTTGACGATCTCCGGATCGGCCATCGAAGAATTGCAGTAGCGCCAGAGTCCATGCACCCAGTGCGTGTACTGGTCGCGGCTCGAGAGCGACACCGTCGTCTTGCCGTCATTGCAGAAGCCGCGGCAGACGAACCCCTTGTAGCCGTGGAGGATCGCAAGATTCAATACACCTCGTGCGAGCTTGGCGGCGTCGGCCTTGACCGCCGGATCGCTTGTGACGTCCCATTTGTCAACGAGTCCGGAAAGCGCGGTCCCGCAGATGAGCGGCGCGTCTCCCACGCCGGGAGGCCCCCACCCACCCGGGCGTTTGTCGTACATCGGATAGAGGTTGTTCTTCGCGTCCGGCGGCGGAGGTGACTTCGATTTGTCTCTCACCCCCGTGACGAGCGACGTCACCGGATCCCAAGTCTCCATCATTTTCGCCCAGCCCCGGTCGCAGGCGGACCTGAGCTGCGCATCGGGAACCGGCTCGCGCACAGGCTGGGCTGACGGTTCTCCGTACGCAGCGAGGACAACACACAAAAAAGCACCTACTGTAAGCATCTTCATACTTTTACACCCAAACTGAAACGTCACCGACGAGCCGCCGCGCCCATCTCAAAGACCAGCGTCCCGCCCTTCATGATGTCCGCGTGCGAGAGCTTCATGCCCGGGAATGGCTTGCCGTTGAGCGTGATGCTCTGCACGTATTTGTTCTCCTGCGAAAGGTTCCGCGCCTCGACCGTGAAGGTGCGGCCGCGCGGCAGGCGCAGCGAGATCTTGCTGATCTGCGGTGCGCCGAACACGTAACCGTCGTTGCACGGGTTGAAAGGATAAAACCCCATCGCGGAAAAGATATACCAAGCGGACATCTGGCCGCAATCATCATTACCGCACAGACCATCGGGTTTGTTCTTGTACTGCGTATCGAAAATCTCGCGGATCAGCTCTTGCGTGCGCCACGGCTGGCCTGCGTAGTTGAAGAGGTAGGCCGTGTGGTGGCTGGGCTCGTTGCCGTGTGCGTACTGGCCGATCAAGCCGGTGACATCAAGCACAAAGCCCGCGCCTTCGGTCTTGGTCGGGAGCGTGAAGAGCGTATTGAGCTTGGCGGCGGTGGCGGCCTTGCCGCCCATGAGTGTGACCAGCCCCTCGGGGTCGTGCTGCACATGCCAGGTGTACTGCCAAGCGTTGCCCTCGGTGTAGTCATAGCCGCTGTGCTCGCCGTGGTTCAGCTTCATCGGATCGAACGGCGTGCGCCAGTTGCCCTTGGAGTCGCGGCCGCGCATAAAGCCGGTTTCCGGGCAGAAGAGGTTTTTGTAGAACCCCGCCCGCTTGGAGAAGGTTTCTGCGTCGTCGTATTTATCCAGCGCCTTGGCGAACTGCGCGGCGCAATAGTCATCGTAGGCATACTCCAGCGTGCGCGAAACGCTTTCGCCCTTGATGATGTCGAACGGCAGATAGCCGTAGCGGGTGTAGACATCCCAGTCTGACTTGGGGTGATTGACCGTGAGCGATGTCTTGACGGCGTCGAACGCGGCCTCGGCGTTGAAGCCGCGGAAACCTTTGAGGTAGGCGTCGGCGATGACCGGTATCGAGTGGTTGCCGATCATGCAGTGGTTCTCCTTGCCCCACAACGTCCAGATCGGCAGATAGCCCTGCGCCTTGTGGTGCGCGATCATGGTTTTGACAAAGCCGTTCACGCGCTCGGGCGCCAGAATCGTGTAGAGCGGGTGCGCCGCGCGGTAGGTGTCCCAGAGCGAGAGCGTCGAGTAGTAGGTCTTGTCCGGCGCGGTCAGTACTTTGTCGTCTGCGCCGCGATAGCGTCCGTCCACATCTGTGATGTTGTTCGGCTGGATGAACAGGTGGTACATCGCAGTGTAGAAGTTCTCCTTCTGTTCGAGCGTCCCTTCGATCTTGGCGCGCGAGAGCAGGGCGTTCCACGCTGTTTTGGTCTGAGCGCGTACCTTCGTGAAGTTCCAATGCGGGATCTCGGCGGCCAGATTCTTTTTCGCTCCATCAACGCTGACCGTCGAGAGCGCCACCTTGACCTGCAAGGTCTCGCCGGGCTTGAGATCGAAGTCCAGCACATAGCGCGGGGCCTTCTCGCCCTTCTGCGCCGGGAGTTGGCGGATCGCGGCGTAGGGCTTGTCGAACTTGATGACATAGAAGTAGTGGCGCTTGACCCATGCCTGAGCCTGGTTGTGGCCGCTGATCGTCATGGCGTCTTCGACCGTCACGTCGCTGGCCAGAATGTGCGTGCGCAGCGCATCCTTGCCGCTGACGATGCCGTACTGCAAATCGACCAGCAGACGTGCGGGCGCGGCGTCCTTGAAGGTGTAGCGGTGGAAGGCCACGCGCGGCGAGGCGGTCAGCTCGACATCCACGCCGAAGTCATCCAAGGTCACTGCATAGTAGCCGGGCTTGGCTTGCTGCGTCTCCTTGCGGTAGCGGCTGTGATAATTTTCACGCTCGATCGGTCCTGTGAACGGCTGGAGCTGGATGTCGCCGAGGTCGGGGCAGCCCGTTCCGTTGAGGTGGGTCTGCGAGAATCCCCAGATTTTCTCGTCAAGGTACATGTAGCCGGAGCAGTAAGCCCATGTGCAGTTACCGGTATCGGGGCTGGGCTGCACCAGTCCGAACGGGAAGCAGGCACCGGGGAAGGTGTGGCCGTTGTCGGCCGCGCCGATAAAGGGGTTCACGTACTGCGTGAGATCCCGCTCCGAGCTACGGAAGGGGCAGGTGCATCCGGCGATCAGCGCCAGAAGCAAAAGACCAGTGATTTTTTTCATAATGCGGGCCTTTCGGTATAGGACACATATACTATAACAGGCAGAACCTACTCAAACAAGCCAGAGCGTGTTAGTGCGTGAGTTTGTTTGGCGCTGCTCGGCTGCCAGGTTGCCGACAGTGGCGATGTAAACACCGCCCACAGGACTGGACCGCGCGCCGCCTCACTCGCGTGTTTGGCGGATGCGGAAGAAGGCGCGGGCGGGTAAGTTCAGTGCGGCCGGATCAAGCGTGTAACTGAGCACGGCACCGGTACCCGCGACCGGCGTATCTGCGTTGACCGGAAGCCAGACGGGAGCGGCCAGGTCCGCGCACCATTCAATGGTGTAGAAGGTGTGCGGTTTACTCGCCCATTTCAGTTCTAGGTTGTCGCCCGCCGCAGTCGTCGTCAGCGCGGTAACGCTCAGATTGCGCGTGTCGACCACTAGCCTGATCGTCGTGCTCAACGCTGCGCCGGCACCGTCGAAGGCGCGTACGCGGAAGCTGAATGATCCGGTCTGGTCGGCGCGCGGCTGCCACTGCACGTGTCCGGTCTCGGAGTCGATCGTCAGTCCTTCTGGGCCATCGGACGACAACCTGTAGGTGAAGACGTTGGGCGGTAGGTCGGGATCGTTGTAACGCAGTCGCACGGAGAAGGGCTCTTCTCGCCAGAGCATGAAGGTGGTGGGCGAAACGTAGGTGAAGGGCCGGTTGACCTCGTTGACGCGGATGGTCACCTGCGCGGTGCTGAAGACGCTCGGATCGTCGGCGTCCTCGGCGATTACGGTGATAAGATAATCGCCCGGCCCGTCCGGTTCATCTGTCTGCCAAGTGAACACGCCGGTTTCGGCATTGAAGACGGCGTTCGAGGGCAACGCGCCCTCTAGCCGCAGGCGCGTCGTGGTGGGATAAGGCGGTATCTCTTCCGCGCGCGTGACGGTCACGGTGAAAGCGGCGACCTGGCCTTCGTCGACCGTGATATCCGCAAGCGGACCGAGTTGCGGGCGGCTGGGTGTTTCCAGCACGCACAGGGTCAGCAGGGTTTCGTCACAGCCGACTACGCTCAAGCCGTCAACCAAGAAGCCGCAGAGGCGCAATGCGTAGAGGCCGGGGCCCTGTGCTTCGCTCGGGGTCCAGGTCAGTACGCCGCTCTCGGTGTCGAACTGAAGGCCCTCGGGCAGTGCGTCGCCTTCGGTCGGGAAGAGACGGAAGGTGAAAGCGGCGGGCCGCGCCACCGCGAGGGTGTTGGTGCAGGTGAAGGGCTCCTTCTCGCGCAAGACGTAGGGGCCGGGTTGCGCGATCAGCGCTTCCGTGAAGCGTGGGTTGCGGTTGGGTGCGCCGGGGGTCGGGTTGTCGAAGCGTACGAGATCGCCAGATGCGCCGTTGAACCAGCGGCCCATGCTGGCGGTGCCGATCTGTTCGGTCGCGTACTCAAGGCGATCGGCCAGTGCCAGCGTCGGTGTGAAGAGACAGATGCGGTCGCCGCTCTTGCTGAGGCCGAAGGGCGCCTGGAGATTCGCGGGATCGACCGGCAGCGATGCGGCGTTTTTCGCACCGGTCCAGATACGCAGTGCCGCGCCGGGCGCGAGCACCACACCCGCCGGAATGACTAGCGCTTTGGAGGTGCGCAGGTCCGGCGTCGGCGGCGATTCGCTGGTCAGGGTGTCGGTGACGACCCAGCCGCCGAGGTCGACCGGTTCCGTACCATCGTTGAACAGCTCGAACCAGTCATCCTTCTTGCCGGTAAGCGGGTTGGTGAAGAGGTCGTTCTGCGCCATGAACTCATTGACCACGACGCAGCACTGCGGCCGGTCGGCGCGGTTGGGTGCGCCGGGCGTGGCGGGGCGGAGCCAACGGCGCTGGTCCGGCGAGCCATCGGGCCAAGCGCCCCATGCCGCGTCATCGGCGCAATCGGTAATCTCTAAGGCATCGACCACCACCGTGCGGCCATCGAGCGGCGCGCGCAGCAGCAGCGTGCCGGAAACAAAATCGAAGCGGAAGCTGGCGTGCAGGTGGCCGGGGGCGCTCTCGTTGGGTTCGGCATCAAGCCAGACACGCAGGAATGCGCCGGGGTCGATCAAGGTGCCGGCCGGGAAACTCCAACCGGGGTCGCTCTGCGCTGTGGACAGCGTCCAGCCATCCAGCGCTACCGCGTTGGTGCCGCTGTTGTAGAGTTCTACCCACGGTTCATGCTCGCCAACGTTGTCGACGGCACCGGTCAGATTGCGCGGCTGGAGTTCGTTGAGCCAGACCGCCGGCAGGGCCGTGGGCGTCAGCGAGGGGACGTTGGACGCGCCCGGTGTACATGTGACGATTGAGGTCGTCATGATGTCGAGCGTCATGCCGAATACGAGGTCAGAGCTGGCACCCTGATTCTGGTGGACGCTGACGGCCAGGGTGTTGAGGCCGTTGTGCAGAGCGGTAGCGGGTAGCTCAAAGACCCCCTGTATTTGACCTTCCGGCTGGATGTGTGTGGTCGCGACGCTGCTGTCGGTCAGCAGACCGACAGGCATCAACGACGAACGGTGAATCTCTTCGCCGTTGAGATAGAAGGCGGCCGCGTCGTCGAGCATGTAGGTGAGCCGTAGCGTGGCGTTGGCGGGATTGCCGCTGTAAGCGAACTTCGTGCGGAAGTAATAGACGACGCGTCCGCTCACCTTGGGGATGGTGGTGGCGAGCGGGATCGGCAGCGGGTCGGTTTCGAAACCCAGCGGGCCGCGACCGGCGGACCACGCCGCGTCGTTAAAGGCGGGCACGGTCCATGTGTCGCCGGGATAGTCAGTGAGATAGGACCAGATGTGCGCCCACGGCACGACGGTCACGGTGTTGCTGGTGACGGCACTTCCCGCCGCCCAGTTGGCTGGCCGGTTGTTGTCGAGCGCGGGGTTGATGAGTTGCAGGGCGGTGCCCGGCGGCACAGCCTCGGGCCAAGGGTAGCGGTCGCCGTAAGTCACGCGGTCAAGCATTGGGTCGTCAGGCTCGAAGCCCGTCGCGCGTCGGTGTAAGCGCAGGGCACCAGCCAACGGCAGGGCACCGCTGTAGGTGCCGACGACCCGTTGCCGCGCACTGGTGCCGTAGACCTGCGCGATCGCATCGGGGTCGGCCGCGATGATCAAGCACTCGCCGGGGTCTAAGCGTGTACCGCTGGGGAAGGCGAAGGTGACCGCTCCGTCCAGATAGACGCCGGTCAGGTTCATGCATGTTGAGGCCGAGCGGTTGGCGATCTCGATGTATGCGGCGGTGTTGGTGACCGGATGCGCCATGATCTCGCTGATCACGAGGTAACCCTCCAGCGGATCGAGCGGCGTGCCGGTGTAGACGATCGTGCGGGTGATGTTACCGCCGGGCAGGCGCGTACCGTCGGCGGTGAAGGCCTCGATCTGGAAGGCGTTGGTACCGTTATTGAGCACCACCTGTGTGCTCCACATGGTGGACGAGGTCCACGTGACGGGAGTCTCCGCACCGTTGATGCGCAGGGTGGTGACCGCGAAGGGCGCATCACCGGAGAGAGTCAGGATATTGACGGCGGCCTCCGACGTGGCGGCGGCCGGCGACGTCACGCGGAATGCGCTGGCGTTGGCGGCGGCGAGCTGACTGGCCACGTTGGCGCGCCGCGTCTCGACATTTGCGAAATGGGCATTGTAATCGCCGTTGAGCACGGTGGCGTCGGCGCGTAGCGCATCGTACTTGGCGCGTGTCCAGGTGCGCAGCGCGGGATCAGCCGAGGCGGCGAGCAACTTCTCGATGGCCCGCCAGAAGACACGCGCCACGACGGGATGTTTCAAGAAGGTCCGCATCGTCGGGTCATCGGTCATGAATGTGGCGAGCGAAGGATTGATCGGATCGGTCAGCGGACGGTTCGCGCCAAACGAGACATCGAGGTCCCAGGCGACGAGTTGCCAGCCGGCAGCGCTGTCGTAGAGGTACATATTTTTGCCACGGTTGAAGCCGTAGGTGTCGTAGTTGCCGGCGAACTGGTTCATGGCGATCACGCCGACGAAGCCGTCGAGGTTGATCTCCTGCTGGATGCGCTGCGTGTAGGTGGCGGGATCGGTCGTGTTAAGCATCTCGACCAGCGAGAAGAAGTTGGCGTAGTCATTGGCGCAGAAATTGTCATAGCCGCGCCTTTGCCAATTCCAGCGATAGCGGCCGACTTTGAGCACTTGGCCGCCACCGTCCGGCGCATCGGTCCGATACGGCTGCAGGCGCGCCGTGATGATCGAAAAAGACGAGATATCGAGTGTGTACTCGAACCAGTCGTCGATCTTGAAGAGGTCGTTGTCGTCGTCTTCCGGGAACCAGTGTTTGATGTAGCTGGCATTGGGTTTCTCGGTGTCCTCGTAGATCTTTTTACTGAACTGCTCGGCGCCGTTGGCGTAGACGTGAACAAAGCGGCGGTGGACATGCGGCAGCCCGAGCGCCTGCACCAACGAGTAGCAAAACTGCTCGCGGATGCCGATGTCGTCATTGCCGAGATTACCGACGGTCGAGAGCACCATGCCGTCGTCATCAAGCACGGTGTCGTCGTTCTGGAAGACCGCCTTGTAATCAACGGTGCCGGTGCCGATCGGCGACGAATAGTTGCTGTGAAACGGACTGCCGGCGTACATCATGGCGGCGTGGTAAAGCACGCGGTCGTTGCCATAGATAAAGGTGGCGTCGACCGGCGCGTTACTGGTCCGTTCGCGGCGTGTCCAGTAATCGATATTCTCCTGCGTCATCCAGAAGCGGTAGATGCCGAAGGCGCGGCTGTCGAGCGGTTCGCTGAAACGTATCAGGCACTCGCGTTCGGGGGCATTGGCCGGGAAGCGGGCGTAGGCGGTAGGCACGCTGCAATCCGCAGCTTCGATATGAAAGGCGACCAACGCGCCTGCGGGCATCCCTGCCGGAATGTTAGCCGACAGAAAACCGGCCGCGCACGGCCGCATGGGCACCCGGTTGGTGGCGGCCTGGCCTTGCACGCGATAGACAAGGTGCGCCCGCGCGAGACCGTCGGGATCGTGCACCCGCGCGTAGACGGTGACCTCTTCACCGGTGCGCGGCAGGAGAGGCTGGTGGATCACGTCATAGATCGCGGGGGCGGCGTTGGCGGCGCGGCTGTTGGGTTGGCCGGGTGAACCGAGCGCGCGCGTGGTGAGAATCGGAGCACAGGCTTCCAGCCAGTTGCCGCGCGTGCGGATCAGCAACTCGGGGCAGCCGGAAATCCAACGGACACGGGCACGGATGGTGCCGGTGCCGCTCTTGGGCAGCGTGGCGCTCATGGCGCCGCGGATGACGTTCATGCCGGTGTGGACGCGGTCAGAGGCGCGCAACCTGAGCACGCGCTGGCCGTCGAAAGCGTCGGCGACCGGCTCAATCGCGGAGCGGTCGTGCGTGCCCATGAAGCGCCAGTCGGGCGTATCGTGCTCGAACGACGGATTGTTGACGAGGTTCGCGCCGCCCGCCGCGCGCACCTCGACGGCATCGATCAAGCATTCGCCGGCATCCATCAGCCCGATGTGCATCTCGTTCGGGTCGCCGTTGGAGCTGGCGGTGAAGCCGTGGTCGATGCGTCCGGTGAACTCGATCGTGGTCCACGCGCTCTTCTGCGATTCGTCGCTGGCGGCCCAACTGCGTGCGAGTGTGGGGTCGGTGCGCGGATCAATCCGTTCGAGCGAACTGCCGCCGCCGTCCGCCAGTATGTGCCACTCGCCGCCATCACGGTAGGTGACACGCTCCACGACCGTGTTGTTTGTGGTGACGGAAGGCGCGAGCGGGTCGGTCGTGTCCATCACCGGCACCGGTTGCGAGAGTGTGACGGTATCGCGTTTATTACCGAGTGAGCCGCTGAAACCATCGGGCGTGGCGAGCGCCGCGCAATCGGGATAGAGCTGTGCAAAAGCGGCGGGATTGCGCGGCACGACCAGATAGCCGCCGGCCGGGATGCTGAGCGACCTGAAGGTATACGCGATGCCGCCGCCCAGTTTCCAGCCGTCGAGGTTCACGCTCTGCGTGCCGGGGTTGAAGAGTTCGACATACTCCTCGTCTTTGCTCTCGGAGATGGGGTTGTACATGATCTCATTGAGCACAACCGGCGCGGGGCGGCGCGGGGTGTTGGGCTCACCCGGCGTAGGCGTCACCAGAATGTTCCAGCGCGCATCGCCATCGGGGAAGCGGCCGTGCGCGACACCGATCTGCTGGTCGTCCAGGCGCAGAGCGTCGATCACATAACCGCCGGACGCGGCGGGCGCGAAGAGCCAGACGGTGTCGCCGCCGCCGTTGATCAGAAAGCCGAGCGTAGATTCGTGAAAGACGAGGAAACCGCGCGCGGGGAGTTGGGTGCCGTCGGGGATGAGGTAGCCGGGCGCGCTGAGGTCGCCGCGTTTGAGTACGCAGCCACCGAGCGCGAGCGGGGTGTCGGCGAGATTGTGCAGCTCGATGAAGCCGGGGGTCGCGCCGGAGTGGGCCAGCACTTCGTTGATCAGCACGGCCTCGAAGGCGGTGGGACGCGCGGGGTCTGCCGCGCCGGGCGAGCCGCCGGGCAAGGCCGAAGCCGACCAGCCGTCGGCGTCACGCTCACCGTAGGAGGGGCGGGCGAGGACCAGAGTGTGGCCCGAGCCGTTGGCGGCGACCGGCCACGACGGGCCGTCGCCGTAGGTCACGGTGCTGAGCCAAGCGCCGTGCTCGTCGTACAGCGTGATTTCGCCGCTGTCGTCGAAGGCGTAGGCCTCGAAACCGCCCAGTACCCGTTGCAGGCCGGTGACCGCCATGACATCGGCGGGCGACGGTGCCACGACAAGATAGCCGTTGGCGGCCAGCACGGTGCCGGTCGGGAGCGTGTAGTCGAAGACGCCGGAGAGGCGGTAGCCGCTGATGTCCTGAAAGAACGGGTTGGAGTTGTACAGCTCCACAAAGCGCAGGTCGCGGCCATCGCTGCGGGCGGCTGGCGTGTGGTTGATCTCGGTGATGGCGATCGAGGTGCGGCGCGAGGAGGGGCCGGGCGATTCGCGTCCGCCGTACACGAGAGCCGCAGGCACCGGTGCATTAAGCGGCGGGGTGAAGGCATAGCTGGTGAGTGTCAGCGTGTTCGCCGGCACGGCGCAATCCTGTACAGTGAGCGTCAACGTGTGGGGCACGCCGGCGGTCAGCGGGGTGTCCATGTGCAACGCCACACCGGAACCGTCTTCCAGCAACGTCGCGCGAAGCACCGCGTTGCCGCTGACAGCATAGTTGGCGGGGTTGGTGGCCGAAGCGGGAGCGAGCGGCTCGGAGAAGGAAAGCGCTAGGATACGGCGGTCGTGGAAAACACTCCAGTCGGTCAGCGCAGGCGTGGTGACGTCCGGCACGAGGCGATAACAGGCGGCGGCGCTGGTGACGGTACCGACCAGATTGGAGAGCACACAGCGGAAGAGGCGGTTGCTGTTGGCGAAATCGGCCGTCAGCGTGTAGCTGGGCGCCGTCGCGCCGGGAATGTTCACGCCGTCGCGCTGCCACTGATAGGTAACGCCGCCCCGGCGCACGGCTTCGACCGAGAAGGTGGCGTTGCGCAGGCCGGCCCATTGCTCCTCGATGTCAAGCGAGACCGGCTGCGTCCGGATGACAGGCGGATCGAGGTAGGGCGTCAGCACGGCGGCCGGGATGACATTGGTGGCGGTGGTGCCGGGCACTTGCCAAGCCACAGCAAGGTTATCGCCGCCGCTGTTTTCCTTCTGGAGCACCTCGATATAGTAGCGCGTGCCAGCGGTGAGGGTGATCGGTGCGGATTTCTGATTGGCCTCTTTGGTCCACTCGCGTGAACTGGTCCAGCCCGAGACATAGGCGATGCGCCGGCGCGAGGCGGGTGTGTGGTCGGTGCCGAGCCAGAGTTCGCCGCCGTCGTCGGTCGCCACCCAGAAGGTGTAGGAACCGGTGACCGACGGGGTCAGCAGCGCCCGCACGCGCTGGCCGTAGTAGTCGGCCACGTTGACGCCGGTTTCGAGCTGATTGTTGACAACCTCTTCGACGGTCGGCGAATCAGGAAACGCGGCGGCAGCGGTCAGGTCCGCGACGCGGTTGCCGGGGATGCCGGCATAGAATTCACGGTAAAAGCCCTGCTGAGCGCCGAGCGGCAAGCTGGCGCAGACGAGAGCAACGGCTGCTAAACAAAGCGACACACGCATGAGGGCATCCTTCGGTCCAAAGGCCAGAGACAAACAGACCTTCTGCCCGCTATTGTAGCGTGTTAGGGGGAGGGTGAACAGTGGATAACGGCGGTAATACAATGCACGTTTGCGCTTGCAATCTCATCCGGGGCTGTTTACAGTGCGCTGCGTTGGGTGTGGGTGTGTGAGAACGACATCACGTCTCGAGTAAGAACAGGGGATTGAACATGAACGTCCAAGTCATTTTTTACAGCATGTACGGCCACGTCTGGCAGATGGCCGAGGCGGTGGCGGCGGGTGCCGGCGAGGTGCAGGGCACCAAAGTTTCGTTGTGGCAGGTCGAGGAGTTGGTGTCTGAGGAATCGCTGGCGGACAGCGGCGCTCTGGAGGCGCGCTCCCGCTTTGCGCATATTCCGGTGGCACAGGTGGCCCAACTTGAAGAGGCGGATGTGATCCTGTTCGGTGCGCCGACGCGTTACGGCATGATGGCCGCGCAGATGAAGCAGTTCATCGATCAGACCGGCGGTCTGTGGGCGCGCGGCGTTCTAGTTGGCAAGTTGGGCGGTGTCTTCGGCTCGACTAATAGCCAGCATTGCGGCCACGAGGCGACGTTGTTAAGCTTCCACACGGTGTTGTTCGGTCTTGGCATGGTGGTGGTGGGCGTGCCGCCCACGGCACCCGGATTGCATGTGGGCGACGCGATCAGCGGCGGCACGCCCTATGGCGCCACGACCATTGCCGGGTCGGACGGTTCACGGCAGCCCTCGCCAATTGAACTCGAGACCGCCCGCTTGCAGGGCCGTCATGCGGCGATGATCGGTATGCGCCTCTTCGCGCGCTGATGGCAATCTGTCATGTGCGGCAGTGAGTTATACGATCCCGTACCCCGGCCTTCCGCGCTCGACGCGGAGACCGCGCATGCCTTACGCGCCTATCTCGCCGGATTCGGCGTGCCGCCGGATGTGCCGCGCGCGCAGGTGTGCGAGCCACCTGCTGGATTGAGCGATTACCTCGCCCGCGCCGATGTCTCGTTTTCGCGTCGTCTGCTTCAACTTATCCGTGCCAGTGGACTCAGCGAGGTTGAGGTTTACAAGCGGGCGCACGTGGATCGTAAGCTGTTTTCGAAAATTCGTAGCGATCCCGCCTATCAGCCTAAAAAGCAAACGGTGATCGCCTTCGCGCTCGCGCTGCGCCTGACGCCCGACCAGACCGAGGAACTGCTTGCCTCGGCCGGGTTCGCGCTCTCGACCAGTGCGCCCTTCGATTTGATCGTGCGGTTTTTTATGGAGCGCGGCCAATACGATCCCCTGCGCATCAACGACGCGCTCTACGCCTTCAACCAACCGCTGCTTCTGGTGTAAAATGCGTATCGCAGTCCTGTGGGCGGCGTTCACGTCGCCGAAAAAACCTCTTACCTCTTGCTTGTTACCTCTTGCCTAAAAATGTCGCTTGGCAAGCGACATCCCAAGCCTCCCCGTGTGTTAAGGTGACGCTGTTTTCATGACCGGATCATGAAAAGCGCACGATCACAATCAACACCGAGGAGGTTTGATATGAACAACACTGCAACGATCACACCGACCGCACGTCCCGTCACCGACGCCGCGCGCGTTTATCGTCCGCGCCTCTCGTTCTTTCACGCCAACAGCAAAGGCACCGGCAGCGCGGTGCGCTTTGAGTTGATGTCGGCCACTGGCGAACGCGACGGTGCGATTTTCATGACGCTCGCGCAGCAAAAGAGCGTGGCCAGCGGTTCGGTCGAACAGGGCAACCGCCGGTACGCCACGTTTGACTGGCAGAACCGGATCACGGTCAAGCTCAACTTCACAGATCTGAGCCAGTTGCTGCTGGTCCTGAAGGGTGTCACCGCCACCATTGCTGACGGCAAGGGCCTTTATCACGACACCCGCGCGGCGACCACGCTTATCAATCTGACGCGCCAGACCGAGCCTTACGCCGGTTATGCGTTGGATGTCTCACGTCGCGCCAAGGACGCGCCCGATGCAACCACCCGCGTGCGCATCTTCTTCAACAACGTGGAGGCGTTCGGGCTTGGCATGGTTCTTGAGCAGGCGTTGAGTGTGGTGGCGTTCGGCGTTCCGCGCGGTCCGTCGGCCTTCGGCGCGTCACCGTTCTGCAGTGCCCCGTCCACGATGGATGTTTCCAACATGGATCTCTCCAGTATGGACCCGCTCGGTGAGGATGAGGAGGAATCCGCGCCGTTCTGACCACCGGGGGAAAAGGCCAGAGGGATCAGACAAAAAAAGAGCAGTAATCTACATGACCCTTCCTTCCGTGCTGTACGCGGAAGATTGGCTTTATCCCAGAAGCACGCGGATGGCATCAGCGGCGGTGTAGTCCGGCTTTTCCGGCGAGCAGAAACGTCCGATGTGGACCAGATCATCGCCCAGCGTGATAATGGCCGGCTCGCGGTAACCGCCGGGCCGCACTTGCGCGAGGCCGATATTGCTGAAGAGCCCGTTGCAGATGCATTTGCGTCCGACGGTGTCCGCCTCCTTTCCGCCCTTGGCGAGGTATGCGGCCACAGTTTCAGAGGGACAACGGTAGCCGATGGAACCATCTTCTTTGCGGTAGGCTTCGCGCAGATAGCCGAGATCGCAGATCCGGCGGCGGGCCGCATAAACGTCCGGTTCGGAGAGTGTGCCCTCAAGTTGCGCGACCTTGAACGGGAAGCCGGTGGACGAGGCGAGCGGATCGGTGAAAACCTTGCTGTCGCCAGCCAGTGCCAAACGGACCAGCGCGCGGCGCATCTCCGGATCTAGGCCCGACTCCTCGCAGAGCGCGAAGGGGGTGCCGACCTGCACGCCGGCGGCGCCCTCTTCGAGTGCCGTGCGCAGGGCTTCGGGCGATCCGTAGCCGCCGCCCAACCAGAATGGCATGCCGATTTTGCGCATGGCCTCCAGTTTGACCACATCGCGCGGGCCGTAGATCGGCTGGCCGTCGGGAGTCAGTTGCAGTGGACCGCGCGGCGGCGCGTTGTGACCGCCGGCCGTCGGCCCTTCAACCACAAAGCCCTCTACGCTGCCGCTGGCACGCCGCAACAACATGGTGGCGAGCGAGTCCGCAGAGATGATCGGCAGGAAGTCCGGACGCCGCAGGGGGGGCGGCGTGCAGCCGTCCTCAAAGAAGAGGGCCGGATCAAAGACGCGCTGGCAGTCGGTCTCCGGGGTTGCACCTTGGATACGGACGGTGTAGGTCACGGCCTCATGGCGCGACAATGCGTCCAACACGCCCGGAAACTCCACGGGAATACCGGCGCCGACGATCATGACCGCCGCGCCGGCGAGCATCGCGCCGTAGGCGGAAGGCAGATGGGGGAACTGGATTTTTTCAAGATAGTTGATGCCAACCGGATTGGAGTGGCCCTCACGCGCGAGGAAGATCTCCACGAAGTTGGAGACGATACACAGCTCATCGAACCAGCGGCTGTTTCTAAGTGCCGGTTTTTCGCTCGGCTTGTAGGGCTCGTCGGGCTTCTTGCCGCCCGCGATAAATAGCGCATCCAGAATGCGTTGCGCCATCTGCGGAAAGGGGAAATGGGCCAGTGCGCGGCGCACGTCGCCGCCGAGGTCGCCATCCTGCAGGCGTCGGGCGAGCACCTGGTCAAGCCCCGTTCCAGATACGATGCCAAGCTGACCGATACGGGCGACCGCTTGGGCCAAGCGCCAATTGGAGACGCCGACGCCCATACCGCCTTGAATGATTTTGGGAAGAGGAATCTGCATAAAAAAGCGTACAAGTGAATGAAACTTACCAACGCGAATCCAACGGCAGAACAGTATAGCGTTTATGTGACCGGATTGGGAGCCAGAAAAAGTGGAAAATTTTGAACTTGAAATGGACATTGCTGATCTGGGTTACACTTAGGCGGCAGCGTGAAGAAGGGGAGCGGCGGTGCCAACGTCATCATCAGCACCGTTGTTGCGGAAGCGGTTCTGGCAATTTGGCGAGAACGTCCGCATCAGGCAAATTTCGCCATAAAGAGCACTTTGGTAGGCTTTATGGGGACATTTTTGAAGATTTAAATGCGGCGCAAGTGCTTCTTGCTGTTCTCATTTTTCGAGCAGTTGAAAACGAAAGAAAACGGCCAGCATCTTCAACACCACCAGATTACATGCCGTATGCATCGTATTACATTTCGATGCTGATTGGCCGCAAGCTTCTGGCCGACAGCAATGTTTCTCTGACGGAGGTCTCACATCGTAATTTCAAGGAAATCCGCCAAGTTTTCGAAGAGAATCAAGTGGAGTATCATGCAAGCGCTGTGGATGATGTGGCAGATGCGCTGAAAGCTTGTTATAGAGATGGAGAAATCTCGCTTCAACAACTTTCCGCCACCTTTAGATGCGGCGATCTTCTTGAAATGTTAGAGCCGCGTGAATAAAACCGCTCGCTACAATTACAAATTCTGGGAGGATGGATAGAACAAACTTGATCAGAAAACTACCGGGTTATAGAAAACGCTCCCCTCCGGGGGGCGTTTTTGGTATCGTAGCTGCCGTTTTTTCAACACCGAGCAAGGAGTGAGTCATGGCCGAGAAAAAGTCGGGAAATACACAACTGGATGCAGTCCTCAATCAGATTCGGAAAGAGTTCGGGGAGTCGGCCATCATGCGCATGGGAGACGCCGAGGCCTCCAAGGACATCCCGGTCATCCCCACCGGTGCGTTTTCGCTGGATCTCGCCCTCGGCGTCGGTGGGTTGCCGCGCGGCCGCGTGGTTGAAGTTTATGGACAGGAATCTTCTGGCAAGACAACGCTCGCGCTCCACATTATTGCGAACGCCCAGAAGGCCGGCGGCCTGGCGGCTTTTGTCGATGCCGAACATGCGATGGATCCTAATTACGCGCGCCGTATCGGTGTGGATCTGGACAACCTGCTGGTCTCTCAGCCGAACTCGGGTGAAGAGGCGCTCACCATTACCGAGCAGCTCGTCAAGAGCGGTGCGCTGGATGTGGTCGTGATCGACTCCGTCGCGGCGCTCACCCCGCAGGCTGAGATCGACGGCAACATGGGCGATGCCCACATGGGCTTGC
>DAOTMQ010000026.1:0-23734 GCA_035450385.1 Kiritimatiellia bacterium
ATCCTTCCGCACAGCGGAAGGCGGCTCGTGGGGACACTCGCCCTCCAAATCATGTTAATCATGTCAAAAAATGAAACCATGGAACGCGGGCAAGATGCCCGTGCCACACCCTTTTGCACGGCACGTTGTTACGGCGAGGATGCCCGCTCCCGACTCTCCCTCTTTTCATTTTCATCAGAAACGCACATCCCTGTCACTTGCCTATAACTTACACCGCAACTGCCAAAGTTATCCTCATTTACATTCCCGTGCGAAGCGCGGGCGGCGGGCTAATTAACTAATTAAATTGGATTGCGGGCTACGCCCGCGTTAGGTTATCACCCAGGTATCTCGCCGACGCCGGCGAGTACGCCGTCGGGCTGGTAGGCGAAGCGCCGCATTTCGCGCTCGTTGGTGACGCCGCTCATCACGAGGATTGTGGCGATCTCTGACTCGATGCCCGCGATGATGTCGGTGTCCATACGGTCGCCCACGATCACCGTCTCTTCGCGCTGCACGCCGAGTTTTTTGAGTGCGTGGCGCATGATTAAGGGGTTTGGCTTACCGACATAGTAGGCCTTGGCGTTAGTCGCCAGTTCGATGGGTGCCATGAGTGCGCCGGTGGCGGGTACCAGTCCTTCTTCCATCGGACCGGTGACATCTGGATTGGTGCCGATCAGCTTGGCGCCGTTGAGCACGTGGCGGATGGCGCGCACAATACGTGCATAGGTGTACTCGGGCGTCTCGCCGACCACCACGTAGTCGGGGTCGTTGTCATTCATCGAGTAACCGGCATCATAGAGGGCGTGGGTGAGTCCCGGCTGGCCGATCACGTAGGCCGAGCCGCCCGCCTTCTGCGAGGCTAAGAACGAGGCGGTTGCCAGCGCACTGGTATAGAAGTGCTTTTCTTCGACATCGATACCGAGCCGATTCAGTTTTTCGCGGAGTTCCCGCGGCGTGCGCTCGCTGCTGTTGGTCAGGAAGAGGAATTCCTTGTTTTCGCGGTGGAGCCAGTCAACAAACTCCGTTGCGCCGGGCAACAGACGATTGCCGTGGTAGATCACGCCGTCCATGTCGCAGACGAAGGCGCGTTTGGAGCGGAAGAATTCGAGGTCTTTGTTATTCATCAGTGGATTCCAATAGTGCGCCGTGGAGGGCGGCGGCCGCACGGCGCAGGTTGTTCGGTCACGCTTCGGTTGAGGCTTTTTTGGTTGATTTGCAGAGCGCATAAGCGTTTGCTATTAGAAGCACGCAGAAGAGCACAGGAAGAGCATAAAGCGCATTCAAGTTGTCCGTGGCCAACCAGATTGCTGTTGGGCCGTCAGATCCCCCAATGATGAGCGGTGCGACATCCTTGCCAATGAAGCCTAGAGACAATGCCGTCCAAATCGTCAAGCACATGATGACGATCGCAGTTGCTACGTTGATGAACGCCAGAGTTTTTTTCATTTCTTTTGTCAGTTCCATTGGGGCCAGCGAACACAGCGAACACGCGCAGGCACGTGATGGGCTTCGAGGAGTATCATATCCTGCCTAGCAATCATTGTAAAACCGGGGGAACGCGATCGCCACGGGCTTGTGCCGCGATGTTGTGATCGTGACCGAAGTATGAGGCGTTTGAATCCATGAAGAGCAGCAGCCGCAACCGTTCTTCCGCCGTCAACACGACATCGTGATGCCCCTTTTCCAGAAGCGTGTGCAGGGGTGAGGCCATCGCGCCGAACTTGCCCGGTTCGGTGTGCGGCGGTACGAATGCGTCGCGCTGCACGCCGACTTTGGACCAGTCGCCGCGGTAGGCATGGGTGAAATACTGAAGATAGGGCACCAGACTGTAAAACGAGGTGAAGAATGCGAAGCGGTTCTTGCCCGGATCGCCGCGCCGCAGATCCGGCATCGAGGCTTTGCGCGTTTCACCGTGACAGCCGACGCACTTGGCGTCAAGTACCGGCTGTACCAGCCGGGGATAGTTGTAGGGATTGGAGCCGTCCGGCCCCGCGGTCAGGCGCGATGGCGGACGCCGCATGGCCAGCGGCGAGGCGGCGGCGCGCAGTCCGCTCATGGCCGCCCCGGTACGCGCTTCGTGGCAGCCGTTGCACATCAGGGTCTCGCCGGGCGCGACATAGGTCACGCTGCGCATGCCCTGCACGGCGACGCCGCGTTCGTTCACTGCATGGAAGAGGATCGGAACTCCGGCAGGTGCCTCGAAGAGTGCGCTGCCGTCCTCCTCGACCGGTACGCTCCCGAGGTATTGCCGTCCGGGGGTCTGGTCGCAAACACCGAGCCGTGGTTCGCCGACCATCGGTTTGAGCTTCGGCAGGATCTGCCACACGCGCAACGCCGCGATGCGCGTGCCTTCTGGAAATGGCCGCCGCGAGTTGTAGACGTTCACCAGACCAATGGTTGCGGTTTTTGGCAACTGTTCATCCGACACCGGCGCGGGCTTCGTGCCGTCCGGCAGACAGGGACGCCCCACCAACGTGCCATGCGTCAGCACCGGCGGGCGGGGCCGCGCGTGTAGCGGCATCGGACTGAGGCAGGAGATCTGCGGATGCGTGTAAAGCGGTATCTTGTTGCCGAAGGCATCCAGCAGCGTCACCGCATAACGCCGCTTTGAACAGTCGATCGCGCCGTACTGGGAGTTCGCATTGCCGTCGTACACGCACAGGTAATACGTTTCGCTCAGCGGCCATGGAGAAGCGTAGGCGGCCGATCCCTTGGCCGTCTGCCAATCGTAAAACTCCGCCTCCGGCAACAGTTGGTCAGGCGTGAGCCGCCGGATTTGCGACATCGCGCCGTCGTCGGCTACCGAGGTGTCGATCACGATCAGCGACCCGCGCGCTTCCGTATGGTGCCCACAGGCAACGGCCACGTATTTGGAGGACCCGGGGATCGCGCGGATGTCCATGATCATGTGCGGCGCGGTACGTTCCGAAAGGTGCGTGTTGCCGTTCAACTCACGTGCGTCGCGTCCGTCGGGGTAGGTGATCCAAGGGTGGTGCGCCTGATTGAAGCCGCGATCCACATAATCCCAGCGCGTGTAAACGATCATGCCGTTGTTGTCGACACTCGGCTGCCATTCGTTGGTTTCGTGAGCGCTCAGGGCCACGATGTCCGAGCCATCATCGAACATGCTGTGCAGTGTGAAGGTGGGGACCTCGCGCCGGTGGCAACGGCCGAAGCCACCGCGCCGTTCTGAAATGAAGGCGATCCGCCCGTTCGGCAGCCAGCATGGATCGAAATCGTTCATCGGGCCGTCCGTAAGCTGCACGAGGCCGGAGCCATCGGCGTTGCAGCGGAAGATGTGAAAGGTCGTGCGTGTGTTCCAGACTCGGATCGCGGGGTCGCCGTCGGTGTAGGCGAAGAGAATCTGCCGGCCGTCGTACGATACGTCCGGCGCGAGAAAGCCACCGTTTTCCAAGCGTTCGCCGCGGCGCGGTCCCGCCACGACCGTTGATTCGGCGAGCAGGTTGCGCGCGTGCGGCCGCGCCGACCAAGGTGCCTCCAGCACATAGAGGCCGTTCCCCTGTGTGGTGCCATGCAACGTGGCGTGAAACCCGAAATACTGGTCGCACATGTGTACGCCCCAGTGGTACTCGTCCGGCGGGAGGGCTTCACGCGTGATAAACAGAATCTTAGAGATCGACGTCAGCAGCGGATTGGCGAATGCGATTTCGCGGCGTAAGGCCAGCAGGCGTTGCAGCAGTTCGATCTGCGCCTCCAGCGCGTCGGGCTGCACGCGTGCGGCTGCTTGCTCCAAGGCGGTGAGCCGTTCGCCTTGCGGGGCGAGGTCGGTCCGCCGTGCGAGGTCCTCGAACAGTGCGCGCGTGCGGCGCAACACGATGTCGAGCGGGTCGCGGTCTTCCGGCAGAATCGTTGCCTGCGGATGGAAGGCTTGGTTGCGTCGCGCGGCTTCATCAAAAATCCCGTTGTGTGTGCGGGGTTTCTGCGTACGTTCGCGTTCGAGCAGACGATACTCGCGCAGGGTGTCAACGCCGTAGCGCGCGCTCAGCGCATCAAGGCGCTGCGCCGACAACGGCTCAGATGCTACGGCACATGCCGCCCAGACACCCGCTAATACCCATCCCCATGCCGATTTTGCAGCCATTGTTTCTCACTTGATACGTGGATAGAGCATGATGTTACGATACTCGACCGATGTATGGTCGCCTTGGAAGTAGATCGGCCCCGGCAGGGTGTCGTCTGAGGTCAAGGCTCCGCCGGTGCAACCTTCGAGCGGATGGTTGTCGATCACGAGGCGGTCATTCAACCGGACGGTGATGTGGCGGTCGGCCAAAATGATGTCGAACGTCTGCCATTCGCCCGCCGGACGAGCGGCGTTCTCCAGCGGGACGATGCGGGAGTAGACGCCGCCGATGCCGCCCCAGCTCGGTGGCCGGCCGTGGTAGTCGCACACCTGCACCTCGTAGCGGCCGCGCAGATAAATGCCGCTGTTGCCGCCTTTCGGCAACCGGACTTCCAGCGTGAGACGGAAATCCTCGAACTCGCGGTCGGTGCGGATGTTGCCGAACTGTTTTGCCGTCGGCCCTTCTTCCAATTGCGGCGTGTTCACCAGCATGCCGTCGCGCGCCGACCAGGCGTTGTTGTCGGCGGGATTTGTCAAGCGCCATCCCGACAGGCTCTGGCCGTCGAAAAGCGCGATCGGCTCAGCGAAACGCAACGTCGCCAGATCAGGGCGGGGCGGTAGCGGCGCTTGCCGCTTGCCGCGCATCGTTTGCACGGGCAGCCGGGTGCCGTCTTTGAGTGCGCGCGCCAGTTCGATCGTCATGGCGTCGCCCTGTACGGTCGCGCGCAGTGTGTCGGTCCCGAGGATGTCGCGTCGCATGCCCTTGGCCGTCATATACCAGCGGTCGTGCGGTCGCTCCATGACGAGCACTTCGCCTTCGAGCGCGGCTTGCTTGATCGGCTCGACGCCGCCGATCTCCCACATGGCTTTGACGGATGGTGCGCCCTGATTCATCTCCACGTGCATCCAGACCGCGCCGCCGGACGGGGAGGTCAGGCACCATGCGCCCTCGAAGGGCGACGCAGCCATCACACAGCCTGCCGCACATACTCCCGCCACCACACTTCCGATCTTTCGCTTCATCCATCCTCCTTGGCCTGTCATTTTTTGGGTTTCTCCTCTCACCGCTTCAGCAGCATCACAATCGCTCTAGCCAGTTTGTCGCGGTGCGTCTCCATCGGTGCCGGATCAGTCGTGAAACTCGTCAGGCTGGCGGAGACATCGGTCGGTACCGTCAGCAGCGCTGTGAGATTCTCACGCTCGCGCGGTGTCAGACCTGCGCCCTTTTCCGCGAGCAGGCGTTTCAGTATCACGAAATACTCGTAGTCCTCAAGGCCGTCGCGCAGCATCGCCAAGCGGAAGCTGATGACCGGCGGATCCAGTACCGGCGCCGTCGGCTTGCCGTTCGCCGCAGCAAGGGGCGGATAGAGGAAGCGCCCGTCGCCATTGCCCCACGCTTGCTTGGTGCCAGGCTTGAAGTCGTATCCAGACACCCAGCTCATCGGATCCAGATACGGGTTCTGCGGCTCTTGCGGATCTGGATACGCAGCGTTGCTGGTCCAGTACACCGTCTCCCAGATGAGAATGCCGGTGACACGTTCCGCCCATGTCTGCCACAGCCACAAGCGCATCTCTGTGCCGGGGTGGTCAATGAACTCGGTCACGTACGGCGCCTTCGGCCCGCAGCAGACATACCACCAGAATTGATCGCCCGCCGCGCGCCGCTCCTCCGCGCCCGGCACGTTCAGCGACGGTGTCAGCGGGCACCAGAGATTGGGGCCGCCGACCAACTCTTCTTCGACCTGCTCGGTCAGCATGCGGCGCAGACCGGGCGCATGGCGCTTGAGCTTTTGGAACCCATTCATCACAAATGCGTAGTCCTTGGGATCCGGCTCATCGAACCAGTAGACGAACGCTTTGTCCAGCCAGCCTTTCTCCTTGAGGTGCGCCTCGATCCCACGCAGATATTTGCCGAACAGGATGTCGTACTCGGGCGCGGTTTCCGGGTAACCCATGAAGGTCGGCTCATACCTCGAATGAAACGTGCCGCCGCCGAGCCCGTGTATCCCTATCCGGAAGGTGTTCATGCGGTACACCTCGAAGGCATGCTCCATCGCGGCGTCCCAGCGCGTCCAGTCAAACACCGGCGTCATGGCGGCAACGTCCAGCGGCTCGAAGTCGCCGCCCGCTACCAACTTCTTGCCGGTCTCCGCATCCACCACGGAGAGCGCGTCCACCCACAGCGTGCCCGTGGTCACCCCCGGCTCTTTGTATTCGGCCGCATACAGGGTGAAGTGGCACGCCTTAGCACCGGCGGGGAATTTGGCGTACACCGTCTCAAAACGCTGCCACTCTGGGGTGCCATTCACGCGGATATCTGTGTTGCGCCCCGGCATCCATTTGCCGTCCGCCCCCAGATAGTTGATCGAGAAAAGGAAGGGGTGGGGGACGTCGGTGCGGTGCATGAACGTGATCTTGAACCCCTTCTCGGGCAACGCGACCGCGTGGGGATAGCGCGCGCTCACGTTAGCGCTCGGGCTGTCGTCCACGATCTGCAGCGACCCCTTGCCCTCTGCTTTCACATCTGTCACGATGCGTCCGCCCTGCCAGGGGTTCGCGCCCGTCCAGCTTACGCTCCAGCCATCCAATGGCGCGGGGTTGTAGACGGAGATGCCGTGTTCGCCAAGCGCGCGCAGATAGGCGTCCAGTACGGTGCGGCGTTGCTCCGGCTCGCGTACACCATGGTAGCGCCAGACGGTTGACGGGCCGAAGCCGAACGCGGTTTCGCAGGTCAGCGTGTCGGGTAGCGCAAAGCCGTAGACTTCGACATTCAGCCCCGCTGTGACGCTCACGCCGTCCGCCTGGACCGTGACCGTGCCGCGGTAGATGCCGGGGGCGGCATCACGTGGCGCCTTGACGCGGATCCAGTACGGTTGCTGGCGGCCGGGCGGCAGAATCGTCGATGCGGTCTGCGGCAGCAGCGGGTCCGGCCAGTTTGCGAGGGTACTGGTGCGGTCGGTCTTGTGCGTCACCGGCACATAGCCGACTTGCAGCACTTGGATCTGCCCCGCATCAATCACATGCGAACCAGATCGCAAGTCAGACACCGACACCGTCACATTTGTGAGCGCGATATTCGGCGCGACCACCAACTGTACCGCCTCCATCTCATTTGCGGCCAGCCGCAGCGACAACGCCTTGGCGATCTGGCGCGGCAGCGCGCGGTATTCGGGGATTTTCCAGCCCGATGATGCGCGCCAGAGATTGAGTGCGGGGTGGTTGGACGGCAGCAACTCGCCATAGCTGTCATCGTAGAACTCCGGCACATGGATCGAGCTACGCGCCGTGAAGGCGTCGCCCAGTTCGACGGCCATCTGCCACAGGCCGACCCCTGGTACCTCGTAAGGGATTTGCACGTCATAAGCACCGCCGCCGGGAAAACTCACATCGACCGCATTGGTACGTGGAACATCGCCCGGATGGGAAAAGATCACGCGCGCCTGTGTCTCCAAGGGTGCGCCGGTCGCATTTTGCACACGCAGGTCCACTTGGTTGGCACCGCCCGGCAGCGCCTCACCCACGCCTCGCACTGTCACCCGCACGCGCGGCTCATGGGCTTCGGTTTCGATATATCGCGTCGAGCCTGTGAGCGTAATCGGATCGTCCTCAACATCGCCCTCAAAGTGGTATCCGTGCACCTGCAGGTTGCAAGGCGACTTCGCACCGCGCAACCGCACCCAGAGCAATTCGGCCGGGAACAACGTGGCGGGCAGGTCGATCTTCACCGCGCCGCTGTTAGTGAGCTGTCCTACATGCTCCCACGCCTTGCCGTCCTTCGAGGCATCGATCACCAACCGCCCCGAGACATAGTAACCACTGTTCACCTCGATCATGCCGTTGAGCAACGGACGCCCGCCGCCATCATGTCGGTAGGTCACGAAGCTCCCCTCGCCGAAACACCAGCGGTCGCTGTTGAAGCCCGCCGTGAAACCCAACAGCGGACGGCTGTGGTTACGTCCTTCGCCGTTCAGCGGCGCGTTGAAGCGGTAGCGACGGCCATCACGCCGTTCTCCTTCGCCCAGCGCGGACTCGCCGAGCGGTGTATGCACCGCGATCACCGGCGCGACACGCACCGCATCAAAAAAGATCTGCCCCTTTACGTGCCACTGGCCGAGGCGCACCGGTGCTGTCAACTGCTCCTTGCGCACCGGCACCGCAAAAACATGCTCGTAGAGCCGCCACGTCGTACTCGGCACGCCGACATCCACGTTCGCGAACGACGGTCCGCTGACTGCGGTCCCACCGCTTGCCTCACCGGCACGCGCCAAAAAAGAGAGCCGGTAGAGATGACCGGGCTTGAACGCCACCGGGGCCGACAGCCACGCATTGTCGCCCTCTCCGTCGCCGCTGACCGCTATGCACGCACTGCCGTCGATGCCCTCTGTGCGCAACCAATCGCCGCCTTTCTTAGCCAGCGTCCAGCCGACCGGAGTCTTCTCGCCCACCTCGAAATGTCCGTTGGTCAGCAGGTTGACTTGTCCCAGCAGCGTCAAAGACGCGAGTTGCAACGAAACCGCAAAGACCGTGATTCTACCGATGTTCATAAACTCCCCTTTCATTGTCCCGCGTCCAGTGTACCAAGTTCCACAATGCGATGCAAAGACAGGCGTCGGGCAAAGCTTTCTCCCGACTTGCCGAGCATCGGGATCGAAATCGGTATCGCTATCTGAATGCCTATTTAGATCTGAACGCGCGTCCCCGGCGCACCGCCTCGGTCACACTGCCGGATACTCCGCCGTCGCCGCCCACGGCGAGGAAGAGGAATCCTTGGGCAAGTCTCCGCTCGACCTGATTGGGCGGACATAGGGTGCCGACAGGAACCTTGGCCTGCCGACCTGCCGCGAGTACTTTTTCAATTGCGGTTTCTACTGCGGCGTCATCAAAGGGAACGCCAAGAGATAAGGCGAGATCCGAAGGGCCGACAAAGAGTCCGCCCACACCGGGAGTGCGTGCGATCTCTAACACGTTGTCCACCGACTCACGGGTCTCGATCATAAGCCAGAGGACCAATTCACCCTGCGGATCAAGCGGCCAGAGGTCGGCGCGTTCGCCATAATCGGCTCCGGAAAGGCCCCAATAACGTGCGGCCCAACCATATCCGACACCACGCTTGCCCGCCGGCTCGAAATCGGCAACGCCCTGCACTTGGGGGAATCGGCTCGCCTGAACCATCGCACGCGCATCTGCTGCAGTATCGACATGCGGCACCACCAGGCCAAAAGGCCCCAAGTCCAGCACCTGCTTAATGATGAATTGGAGTTGCTCTCGTCCGGCTGCAGGCACACGGACAAATGGCACCACGCTGGGTTGGAGATTCCCTTTTTTAAGGATTTCGGCTTTGTTGATCATTCCTAGCAGGTAACCCTCCAGCCGGGTCAGGTCATAAGGAGTATGTTCCAGATCCACAATGACGAAGTCCAGCCCACTTCCGGCCATCGCCGAACCGTTGCGCGTGGAGACAATCGAGGAAAACAGGCCGAACGCAGGCTGATTCGCTTCCATGAGTTCAATGAAGCGATTGAGGCGCGGTTTCTGTCCGGGGGCGTTCTGGGCAAATATGGAGCAGGCAACGGTGGCCGAGACCAAGAGGAGGCGGATCGACTTTGAAAATTCAGTATTCATGATGCGACTGTATCACAGTTAGAGACCTTTCTCAAACGGCAACAGCACCTGCCGCCACAGAGCATCCAGCCGCTTGGGCGAGACCGGCGCGGGCGTGCGCAGCTCTTGCGCGAAAAGCGAGACGCGCAATTCCTCGATCTGCCAGCGGTATTCGGTCAACTGGACGGGATCGTGGCGCGGCGGCTCATCGAGCGCGATGAAGTCCGTGTAGCGCTGCCAGAGCGGTTGCAGGTCGTTGAGTTTACGTAGGTCGCCTTGCGGATTGCCCTGCGCCCGCTGGATGCGTACGCGGCAGGCTTCGAGATAGCGCGGCAGATGTTGAAACCGGGCAGACAGGATCGACTCCGCGAATCCCGGGAAGATCAGCCATGCCAACTGTTCGGCCAGATCCTCTTGGGTCTCGGTCGGCAGCGTGGCCGCCAGCAGATCGCGCTCTACGTCGCGGGCGGCGTGCAGGATTGCAACTGTCAACCGCGTGCGCGCGAGATGTACGCCATGCAGACGCCCGCGTTCGGCGGTGAGGCGCCCCTGGAAGGTCTCGGCGTCGCGGATCGGTGGACGGCCCTCGGTGAACGTCTCGTGCAACGCGGCACGGCCGAGTTCCTTCCCTAGGGATTCGGCGCTCATGTCGAGTTGCTTGAGATATGCGGCGACATCGAACGGTAGCGACGGCGGTTGCGTCACGCGCTTCCACTCTTTGCCGAGTGCGATTGCGATCAGGCGGCATACGCCTTTGTCGTGAGCGGCGGCGGCTTCGGCGGACGTTGCGAACAAGCGCAGCGATGCGGTGTCGCCAGCATTGACCAAGGCCGGATAGTGAATGAGCGACCAGCCCGCCTTGCCCGCGTCGATTTGCGCGGGCAGCGCGCCGAAATCCCATTGCGTCAGGCCGTCCTTTTGCCAACGCAGGTCCGGCGTCTGCACGGCAGCGCTTGCGCCCTCGTTGCGCGGCGCGAAGAGCTTGACCAGCAGGGCGATGTTGCGCCCGCTGCCCAGTTCGCGTCCCGTCTCATCCTGAACCACGAATCGCATGCGCAGGTGATCGGGGATCGCGTCTTCGTTCCAATAGTCAGTCGGCACACGGATGTTGCGCGCGGTGTACAGCGCATCCGAAAAAGCCACGTTCAACGGGCCTTGTCCGGGCTGAAGATAGCTGCGGCACATGCTCAGCGTCTCGTCAATCGGCTGCAGCAGGCGGCGGTAACGGGTCGGCAGGACGTGTATCATCCAGCACAGTTTTTCATCCAGCAATCCGGGCACCAGCCACTCGCTGCGCCATGCCGCGACCAGCGGCAGGATGGCGGCCGGCACGGTGCAGGTGATGCCGTCGTCCGTCTCGCCGGGCGCGTTGCGATAGGTCAGGGCGAGGCGGTTGCCTGAGAGCGTGACGGCATCCGGATACATCTGCGAGAGGTCGCGCACGGGCGGCAGATCCGCTTCGGTCATGGTCAGCGTGTCTGCCGCATCCGCATGTTCGCGCAGCCAGCGGCGCAGGTCGGCGGCACTGCACAGCTCCGGCGGCAGGCGGGTGTCGTAAAAGGCAAAGGCGCTCTCCGGGTCAAAGAGCGCACCGTGCTGGCGCATCTTTTCTTCGGCGTCGAGCAGGGTACGGATACGCGCGAGATTGTCCCTGAGGAAGGGCGGCACCGGCTTGGGGAAGGCACCGGCGATAAGACCCTCACGGATAAAGATCGCGCGCGCTTCGATCGGTTCGATACGGCTGTAGTCGCGTGTGCGGCCTTCGACCAGCACAAGCCCGAAAAGAGTGACGCGCTCCCGGACGCGCACGAAGCCGCGCCGCTCATCCCAAGATGGAGAGTGGTAGCTGGACTTACAGAACCGTTTGGTGATGGGTTCAATCCACGACGGATCGATACACGCGGCGGTTCGCGCGAAGAGGCGCGAGGTTTCAACCAGTTCGCCCGCCAGAATCCAATCGCGCGAAAGCACGTTGGGACGTCGGCTAGCAGTGGATGGTTTCGTGCGGTCGGGCGGGGTCGGTTTCGTCTCTTTAAGCTTGGCGAGACCCGAGCCGGGGAAGATTGAGAAGCGGATCCCGCGCGCACCACGATAGTCGCCGATTTCGGGGTCGCGTTTACCGAGATTGCCCAGCAGGCCGGTCAGCAGGGCGCGGTGAAGGCCGTTGTCGCCGCCGGATGCGGTGGTGACGTCGAGTTGCAGCTCGGTGCAGAGGCGTTCGAGCTGGCTGCGCAGATCGATCCAGTCGCGCATGCGCGGATAGGAGAGGAAGTTGTCCTTGCAGAGACGGCGTGCGCGTGATTGTGAGGCACCGGCGGTCTGTTCGTGATACCAGCGCCAGAGGCGGAGGGTGGCGGCGAAGTCAGAGAGCGGCGTGAGAAACCGCGCGTGGAGCTTGTCGGCCTCGGCCTGTTTCTCGATGGGTCGGCGGCGCGGATCATCGCACTCCATCGCGGCCACGACGATCAGGGCGTCGGCCAGGACCTTTTTGTGGTGCGCCGCGAAGAGAATGCGGGCCAGCGCGGGGTCGAGCGGCAACCGCGCAAGCCGCCGACCGAGCGCCGAGAGGGTAGGGGGGCTGGAGTCGCGGGCCTCAGCATCTGGCTTTTGGGATGGCGGGTTTTCTAGGGCACCGAGGAGGTCGAGTTGGCGGTAGCCGTCGCGGATCATCGCGGATGACGGCGGATCGATGAAGGGGAACGATTCGATATCGCCCAATGCGAGGTCGAGCATGGTGAGGATCACACCGGACAGACTGGAACGCACAATCTCAGGCGGGGTGAACGGATCACGCTTACGGAAATCATCCTCGCCGTACAGGCGGATGCAGATGCCGGGCGCGAGGCGTCCGCAGCGGCCTTGGCGCTGGTTGGCGCTGGCTTGCGAGATCGGTTCGATCTGGAGGCGCTGCACCTGCGTGCGCGCGTTGTAACGGCTGAGGCGCGCCAGTCCGGAGTCGATCACGTAGCGGATGCCGGGCAGGGTCACCGAGGTTTCGGCCACGTTGGTGGAGAGGATGATGCGGCGGTTGGATGAGAGACGGAAGGCACGCTGCTGTTCGCCAGCGGGCAGCGAGGCGAGCAGCGGGATAATTTCGGTGTTCGGCAGACGTCGTCCGGTGAGCGTTTCGGTGGCATCACGGATATCGCGTTCGCCGGGCAGGAAAACCAGGATGTCGCCCGGGCCTTCAGCCATCAGCTCATCACATGCGTTGGCGATCTGACGGGGCAGGTCGGGGTCATCCGCTTCATCGGCCGGACGCCAGCGCGTTTCGATCGGATAGAGCCGACCGGGAACGGAGAGGATGGGGGCGTTGTTGAAAAATTCAGAAAAGCGTTGCACGTCCAGCGTGGCGGAACTGATGATCAACTTGAGGTCGCGGCGGCGTGCGAGCACACGCTTGAGAATGCCGAGCAGGAAGTCGATGTTCAGCGAACGCTCGTGCGCTTCGTCGATGATCAACGTGTCGTAGGCACGGAAGAGCCGGTCGCGCCGCGTCTCTGCCAGCAGGATGCCGTCGGTCATGAACTTGATCACGCTGTCGCGCGACAACTTCTTGTCGAAACGGTGCTGGTAGCCGACAAACCCGCCGGGCGTTTGGCCGAACTCCTCGGCCACGCGGTGCGCCATTGCCAGCGCTGCGAGGCGTCGCGGCTGGGTACAGCCGATGAGCCCGCGCTGTCCGCGTCCGGCCGCGAGTGCGATTTTAGGGAGCTGGGTGGTTTTCCCCGAACCGGTATCGCCGCAGACGATGATGACTGGATGATCGCGCAACGCTGCCGTGATCTCCGCCGCATGTGCGGAGATCGGCAGTTCGGGAGGGAAGCGGATGTCTGGACGTATGCTCAATCGCGTGACGTCGGGGTGGGTCCGAAAGAAGAAGCGGGCCTAGTATTCGGCACTGTGCCGCTACTCCTTGTTTTGCCCCCGCAACTCCTTGAGTTGTGTCACACCAGCCGCCACAATCATATCGCCCGCAGGAGCGGCGAACCAAGAGGAAAGACCTTCGTAGCCTCCTTCTTGATGGGCCTGTGTGCTAGGGAAATAGCCGTGGCTGCCGTTTGTGAGACATGAGACGATCGTTGTTGCGAACGGCGACTGCGCCTTGATCGCACGACCGATGTCGACGTACGGCTCGCCGGGGATGCCCGCAAACGCGAGCGCGTCGCCGATCACCAGCGTGCTGATGAGAATCTCCCTGTTGTCGGGACCGTCTTTCAGTGCCCGCGCACGTCCCCCCGGACTTGTGAGCGTCGTGAGTTCCATGCCCTTGAGCGGGATTTCATTCTTACGTCCCGCGTCAAAGAGTTCGATCCACTTGATTTCGTCGGCACTGGGACGGTTTGTCGGCAACGGGTGCGCCTTCACTATGCCGCGTACTGGACCAGAGGGCACATCTTCGCAAATATCCCACACGGAGATCGCCGCCCCGGCGACAGCGCGCCCCATGAATATTGCGATTGCCTTGGGGTTTGTCCCGTTCCCCCGCGCCGCGTAGAGCGCCTGGCGCGCCGGTGGCGGGAGACGCATGTGATGGTTCACGTCGCCCTGTGCGCCGTTGAGGAAGAGGCACTTCACGCCGCCACCGATAGCACTCTCAAACGTCTGGCGCACGACGCCCGGCCAGTCGGCGGAGTACTTCGTGCCGCCGACCGTGTCGGGGTGCGTGCCGAAGTTGATAATGGCGATATCCGGCGTGCCCTTCCGCTTGAAGCGGACGACGCGAAGCGACTCGTCCGGTGTGCCGATCGCCGCCACGACATCGGGGTTCGAGGTCCCTGGATTCGTGCGCGAGGAGCCGTCTTTCATGCGATAACGCCGGATGAAGGAAACGTCCTTGCATTCGGTCTGTCCGATCGAAATCGTCGCCGGTGCGCGGTCGGCGAGCGCGGCACGCCCGGCATCGGCGAGCTTGGCGACACGCAGTTCGGCATAGGCGGTAACAAGCTGATTCTCCTCCGGCGTGTAGCTTCCCCTCGGCATGTCGGCGACACCGGTATGCGTATGCGTGGAGTGGACATAGATGCGGTCGCGCGGTACGCCCGTCGCCGCCGTGATGGCGGGAAACGCCTTCTCGAAGAACGGACCGGTGAGGTGCAGGTCATCAACGGAATAGATCAGCGCGTCATTTGTACCGTCCGAGACGGCAACGCACTCCACGCACAGCGGATCGAGAACGCCGTCGCCGATGCGCTTGCTGAAGTATCCGGGCATTGGAAGCCCGGGGGGCGGCGTGATGTCCAGCCGCACGAAGCCAGCCGAAAACTCAGCCCGCAACAGCGGGGCCGCGAGAGATGCCAGAGCGATACCAACTAACTTTTTCATTTTTTGCCTCTTCTTTCGCGGAACAACCATTCCACAAGGTGCATACCGGCGACACACCAGTCCCTCATACCGCGATGAACACACGTTATATGGGAAAGGGGGAACAGTCAACCCTGGAAAATTACCTAACAGTAAAACGTTGCACAACCCTTGATTGTCCAATGTCAAAAAAAAACAGGGTGACCGCCGCCACATCGCAGGGCGACGCCAAATGGGGCACGGGTTTTCCAACCCGTGTCACGGACAGGAATGTCCGTGCTCATGTTTTTTGGACGCGTTACTCTTTTTACGGGCCTTCACCAAAATCCGGGCGTCCAACCCCGTTTACAGGTTTGGCTCGCTGCGGGAAAATCGCTGTTCCATCGGACAGTATTACGACGTCTTCTGGAAACTTAGGAGCCCTAGGAAAAGCCATATCCTCTGCGCGCATACACGAAACCCACAGCATCGAAGTAACAAGGACTAACGTAAGCAATCCATCCGTTCGCATCCGCATTCTTTTCATTGCTCTAACCCTCCATTCTCAAAAGCTGCGATACAGGCTCACCTTTAATTCTGGAGTCATTTGCCAGATAAAAGGGCCATCCCCAATGTAGAGGTTGCCGTTTTTATCGCTTTCCAAGCACGATGGCCGTTGAAAAACATCGCTCCGTTTGCCATTCTTCCCGTCGCCTTCTTTCTGAGACCAGGATCCTGACTGAAACCTGCCGACTACCGTCACCACCTCTCCATGACTCGAAATACGGCGTATGGCTCCACTGTCAAGCACGTAGGCATTCCCTCTAAAATCTACGGCGACATCACGCGGGTCGAAAAAGCGCGCTTCCCTCCCAACCCCATCACGAAACTGCGCCTCCACATGTGTCTCTCCCGCCAAAGTGACTAGCTTTCCGTCTGGATCGTAACATCGCACCATGTTATCGAAGTGAGTCTCATCACGAGCTGCACAGAGGATAAAAACGCGGTTTCCCTGATCAACCGCAACACGTATCGGATTACGTAGTGTCGCGACAGACCTATCCCCGTCCCGCGATTCGCAGGTGACTTCACGGCCTTCAATTGTTTTGGTAAATATCACGGGGCCGCTTTCTTCCTGGCGGCCAACAAGTGTTTCAACATCACCATTTGTGTGAATCTTACGAAGGGCATTGTTGCCGCTATCTGCGACAATAATCCCCCCTTGTTGATCTACGGCCACTCCACACGGCCAATGGAAAAGTGCCTGTTCTTTCGCGCCGTCAGTAAACCCGGCAATCCCAACACGCCCTGCGAATATCGAAATCACTCCTTCGTTCGATATCCTTCTGATCACATGATTACCGGTATCGGCGATAAAAATTTCCCCCTGCACATTAACCGCCATGTCGTAAGGGAAGCTAAGTTCGCGACAATCCAGATAATAAACTTGCCCGTCTATATCTTTCCTCAGTAACCTCCAGTGGGCGCCATCCAAAACAAAAACTTGTTCTTTGCAGGAAGTAATAGAGCAGGCTTGTATCCACATGTCATCACCATTCAAGCAAGTCGCTGTGGAGACACTTTGCCAACGCTCGGCCTGTCGTTCAAAGAGACTACAGCTGGACAAAAACAAAGTGCCAACCGTAAGGGCAGCGATAGCATAAAATTTCATCATCTTTGCCATCTCGTAATCTTGAAGACCGTCGGGAGACGGGAACCGCCCCGCCCCGATTGCTTTGGATGGTAGCACTGCGGGTGTGGATTGTCGAGCCAGTGTAATCGGTTAGTGACAGGGGCATGCGAGTCGAATGCGTGTTTTTCTAGAAAGTTGAACGTTCAACGCTCCTTGGTTTTCTGGGTTTCATCCAAATCGGTATCGGGATCGCTATCGAAATCGGGATCCGTTCGGCAAAAGCAGAGCAGGGCTTTTGCGTACGTGGTTGCGAGCCACTTTTTGTGACCACTGGGTGGTCGCAATATAAGAGAAGAGAGGTCTGGCAAGAGAACTTGGAGTGCGTGCGGCAAGCGGTATTTCGCACGACGCCGCTTTTCAAGCACGAATGCGGCGGCAGGGTGGTACGCAAAAGCGGTGCCGCGAGCCGTACTCGTCCCTACACGTCGTTCACACTTCGTCGGTCTTCGTCGTTTTACACTCGTCGTTTTACGCTTCGTCGATACACTTTGTCGCTTGTTCGACCGACTAAGTGTTTTCGATTAAGTGTGGGCGACTAAGTGTTTTCGATTAAGTGTGGGCGACTAAGTGTGCGTGAGAGGATACTCGCACACCTGTCACCAGCCGATTACGCGGATCCAGCAATGCGTAGTAGACATTATGGCACACCTTTTGCTACTGTCTTGCATGACTTTTTGTCACCCGGACTCTACGGGCCGGGTGTTGCGTCAACCAACAAATAGAGGAACCAGATGCTGACCGTAAGTAACCTTAAAAAAGACTTCGGCTCGCTCCAAGCGGTTAAGGACGTCTCCTTTACCGTGGAGAAGGGTGAAGTCTTAGGCTTTCTCGGGCCGAACGGCGCGGGAAAATCAACGACGATGCGCATGATTACTGGGTTTATCCCGCCCACGTCGGGAACAGCCACGATCTGCGGCCATGACATCATAACTGCCCCCGTGGCCGCCAAGCGCTGCATGGGCTATCTGCCGGAGAATGCGCCAAGTTATCACACCATGACCGTGACAGATTTTCTCACCTTCATCGCTAAGGTGCGCGGCTACATGGGAAAAGAGCTGCGCGATAAGGTCGAAAATTCGATCGTCAAAAGCCGGCTCGAGAGCGTGCGCAACCAGACGATCGAGACGCTTTCCAAAGGCTACCGCCAGCGCACCTGTTTCGCGCAGGCGATCCTCCACGATCCCCAAGTGCTGATCATGGACGAGCCGACGGACGGTCTGGATCCGAACCAGAAGTTCGTGGTGCGCCAGATGATCAAGGAAATGGCGGCCGACAAGGCGATCATTATTTCCACGCACATTCTCGAAGAGGTGGATGCGGTCTGCACGCGTGCGATCATCATCTCCGACGGGAGGGTGGTGGCCAACGGCACGCCGGATGAACTGCGCGCCAAGGATCCCCAAGGCCGCTTGGATGTGGTGTTCCGCAATCTGACCATGACCGAGGAGGCCTCCAAATAATGAACCTGAAAACTGTTAAGTCTATCTTCCATCGCGAATTCAGAGCCTACTTTGATTCGCCCGTGGCGTATGTCTTTCTCGTCGCTTTCTTGGTGCTCGTCGGCTTCCTTACGTTCGGCGTGACCATGTTCTACGAGCGTCGCCAAGCCAATCTGATGCCGTTCTTCTTCTGGCACCCGTGGGTCTACCTGCTGCTGGTTCCGGCAGCGACGATGGGCCTCTGGGCCGAGGAACGGCGCACCGGTACCATCGAGTTGCTGCTCACGCTTCCGATCACGCTGGCCGAGGCGCTCGTGGGCAAGTTCCTTGCCGCATGGGCCTTCATCGGCATTGCGCTGGCGCTGACCTTCCCGATCGTGCTGACCACGGTCTGGCTGGGTGATCCCGACATGGGCGCGATCTTCTGCGGCTATCTGGGTTCGCTGCTGCTCGCCGGCGCCTGTGTGGCGATCGGCGTGTTCGCCTCGGCACTTTCGCGCAGTCAGGTGATTGGCTTTGTGATCGCCCTTGCGATCTGCCTCCTCCTGCTGATCATCGGGTTCGATCCTGTGATCAATGCCGTCTCTGGTTGGGGCGTGCCGGCTGGCATCGTCAACGCGGTCGCGTCGTGCAGCCTGATGCAGCATTTCGACGCCATGCGCCGCGGTGTGATCGACTTTTACGACATCGGCTACTACATCGGCGTCATGGTCTTCATGCTGGCCGCCGCGCATGTGGTCACCGACAACCGTAAAGCCTCCTGACATTGAAATCTTTTGGAGTCCGTTATGTCTGCAAGTAAATCGAATCCTCTCTCACGCTTCGGCTCCGGCCTTGCGGGACTGTTGATCCTGCTGGTCATCATCGGTGCCGTCAATCTGATCATCTCCAACCTGCGCTTGCGCGTCGACCTGACTGCCGAGCGGCTCTACACGCTCTCGAACGGCTCGAAGCAGGTGCTCGGCAAACTCGAAAACGATGTGACGCTCAAGTTCTATTTCAGCGCGTCGGCGGATGAGATGCCGATGTTCCTCAAGACCTACGCCAATCAGGTGCAGGATCTGCTCAAAGAGTACGAACTGGCTGGTAAGGGGCACATCGCGCTCGAAGCCTACGACCCGAAACCCGACTCGGACGCTGAAGAGTGGGCGCAGCGCTACGGCATCGAGCCGCAGCAGACCAACCCGTTCGGCAAGCCAGTCTACTTTGGTCTGGTTGCGGTCTGCGGCGCGACCGAGGCGGTCATCCCCGGTTTCAATCCGCGCACAGAGGCCACCCTGGAGTATGACATCACCCGACTGATCACGCGCGTGGCCTGGCCCGAGAAACCGGTCATCGGTGTGCTCAGTAGCCTGAGCGTACTCGGTACGCCGCCGAATCCAATGATGATGCGCCGTCCGCAGCAGCAAGATCAGGGATGGATCGTTTTTCGCGAGTTGCGTAAGGACTATACCGTGCGCGAGATTCAGGCCGATACTGAGGCGATCGACGCGGATGTCACGACGCTGATCGTGGTACACCCCAAAAACCTTGAGGACAAGGCGCTCTTCGCGATCGACCAGTTCGTGCTGCGCGGCGGACGTCTGATCGTCTGCGTGGATCCTTTCAACATCGCGGACTTCGAGGCCAACCAGCAGCAGAATCCGATGATGATGCAGATGGGCGGCGGACAGGCGGGCCCCTCTACCCTCGGCAAGCTGTTCGAGGCGTGGGGTGTGACCTTCGACACGTCCAAGATCGTCGCCGACCTCAGCGCCGCAACCAAGCTCAACGCCGGCAACGGTCGCGTTGAAGACAATCCCGCCTTCCTCTCGCTGGGTACCGCCAATATGTCTAAAGACGACCTGATCACTGCGCAGCTTTCGCAGGTGATGTTGCCTTTCGCCGGTGCGCTCTCGGGTAACACGCCCAAAGAGATCACCTTCACGCCGCTCATCACCACCTCCACGGACAACGCCTGTCTGGTGGATCAGATGAACGCGCAGTTCGGCATGAGTGCCATGCGCGCCCAACTCAAGCCTGACGGCGCCCAGCGCATACTTGCCGCGCGCTTGCAGGGTACCTTCAAGACCGCTTTCCCGAACGGTCTTTCGACCAACGGGACCGAGACTGCCACCAACGCCGTGCCCACTCACCTGACTTCCGGCACCAGTACGGTCATGGTCTTTGGGGACGCCGACTTCCTTCACGACCGTTTTTGTGTGCAGGTCATGAACTCGCTCTTCGGACAGATCGCGCAGCCGATCAACGACAACCTGACGCTCTTCGGCAACACGGTTGAGCAGTTAGCCGGTCGCGAGGAGCTGATCGGGGTGCGCTCGCGCGGCCAGTTCAACCGCCCGTTCGTCAAGGTCGACCAACTTGAGGTCAAGGCCATGAAGCAGTGGCAGGCCGAAGAGGAACGCCTCGAAGCCGCCTTGCAGGAGACCCAGCAGCGCCTCGCCGATCTCCAGCAGAACAAGAGCGGCAACGAGCGCCTGATCCTTTCCAAGGAGCAGCAGGCTGAGTTGGAGCAATTCCGCAAGAAGCAGGCGGAGACGCGCAAACAGCTCAAGGAGGTCCGCAAGAACCTGAACAAGGATATCGAGCGTCTCGGCCTCACCCTCAAAGTCGTGAACATCGCGTTGATTCCGCTGCTGGTGATCGGCTTCGGTATCTTCCGCGGCGTACAACGTAGGAAACATTGATACACGCCGACGGCGGACACATCACCGTGTGCCGCCGCCGGGCCCCTCTTTCACCGTTTACAAAGGATTGTCTCATGACCAACAAGAAACTTATCATACTCGCCGCTGCAGCGGCCGTATTGGTCGCGCTTGCCTACCTCAGCAGCTCCAGCAGAAAAATGAAAGCCCCCTCGCTTGTCGGCAAGCCCGTAGTCAAGAAGTTCGACATCAGTGCGGTCTCGAAGATCGAAGCCGGTCCCTCAGCCAAGAAGCTGGTGCTCGCCAGTACTGATGCAGGCTGGGTTATCGAATCGCTGTACGGCTATCCTGCCGACATTACAAAAATTCGGGAAAACCTGCTCAAGCTCGTCGATCTCAAGGCCGGCCATGTGGCCTCCGGCAAGAAACTGGACGACCCGATTTTGGTCGATCTGCAGAACGCCGACGGCAAATCGCTCGCCACGCTGCGCCTCGGCGATAAGCACATGCGCCAGCCCACAGGCGAAATGGCGCAGTTCGGCGGCGGTGGATATCCGGACGGACGCTATGTCGCGGCCGATGGCAGCGACACCGTGGTGCTTGTCAAGGATTCGCTTGATGCCTTTGACGGTGATGTCAAGAGCTGGACCGACACGCAGATTGCCTCGGTGCCATCGGCTGACGTGACGGCCGCCGAAATGACGCGCGATGGCAAAACCGTTAAGCTCGCCAAAAAGGATGGCACCTGGACTCTGGATGGCCTCGGAGCCAAGGAGGAACTCGACACCTCCAAGACCTACAGCGTCGAGTCGGCGCTCAGCTATCTGAATTTCAACGCCGTTGTCGATCCCGCCCTCACCGACGAACAACTCGGCTTGACCACCGGCGCGGTCTTTACCGTCGCCCTCAAGAACGGCGAACGCTACACCGCCAAGATCGGCGGCGTCGCTGAAGGCGGCACCGACCGCTACATCCGCCTGAACGCGGCCTTCACGCCGGTCGGCACGAACGAGACCGAAAACGCCGCACTCACCAAGAAGGTGGACGACTTCAACGCCAAGTCCGGCAAGTGGGTCTACGCGATCTCCTCCTACAACGCGGAGAACATGACCAAGGGCCGCGCCGATTTCGTCAAACCTAAGGAGGAGCCCAAGGACGAGGAAGCGCCCAAGGACGAGATAAAGAAAGAAGAAGCACCCAAGGACGAGGCGAAGAAAGAGGAAGTGCCTAAGAAAGAAGAGAAACCTAAAGACGCGCCCAAAGACGCGACCAAGCAAGAAGACAAAAAAGCAGACAAATGAACTTAGAAAAAACCACTAACCTGGTCGCGGCGCAGGCCGAGACGTTGACGGCGATCCGCCAAGAAGTCAACAAGGTGATCGTGGGGCAGGAGAAGCTGATTGACCGTCTTCTCATCGCTCTGATTACCGGTGGGCACATCCTCCTTGAGGGTGTGCCGGGGCTTGCCAAAACCCTTTCAGTCAAAACGCTGGCGCAGGCTCTCGGCTTGCAATTCCAGCGCATCTCCTTCACGCCGGACCTGCTGCCTGCCGACGTGATCGGCACGATGATCTACAACCCCAAGGATGCGACCTTCACGCCCAAGAAGGGGCCGGTCTTCACAAACCTGCTGTTGGCGGACGAGATCAACCGCGCCCCGGCCAAGGTGCAGAGCGCGCTGCTTGAAGCGATGCAGGAGCATCAGGTCACGATCGGCGAAAACACCTATCCGCTGCCTGCGCCCTTCTTGGTTATGGCCACGCAAAACCCGATCGAGCAGGAGGGTACCTATCCGTTACCCGAGGCTCAGGTCGACCGCTTCATGCTCAAATGTATCATCACGCACCCGTCGCGCGATGACGAGCGGCGCATCATGAACCGCTTCACCCAAAAGCAGTCTGCGTCGGTCAAGGCTGTCGTCACCGCAACCGATGTCCAAGCGTTGCGTGACACGCTTGATCAGGTGTATTGCGACGAAAAGGTGGGCGACTACATCCTCGACATCGTCTTTGCCACGCGCGACCCCGCAACGCATAAACTCGATAAGCTCACGCACCAGATTCAGATGGGCGCTTCGCCGCGCGCGACGCTCTGCCTCAATCTGGCCGCGCGCGCCAACGCGATGATGCACGGCCGTGCTTACGCCACGCCGCAGGACGTCAAGGAGATCGCCCACGATGTGCTGCGCCACCGCATCATGCTCACCTACGAAGCCGAAGCCGAAGAAGTCACCACCGACAAAATCATCACCGACATCCTGAACACCCTCCCCGTACCCTAAAAAACGAATAGTGAATAACGAATAACTAATAGTTGGGAGAGATTTTGCATGAAAACCGATGGCGTACTTCAGACAAAAAGTAAAGCGTTTGCGATTAGGATCGTCCGACTTTTTCAATTCTTAACCGAAAAGAAGAAAGAGTTCGTCTTGTCCAAACAGGTTCTGCGCAGTGGTACAAGTATCGGCGCAAACATCGCTGAGTCTAAATATGCCATTAGCAGGAAGGATTTTATCTTGAAGCTCCAGATCGCCTTAAAAGAAGCATCTGAAACCGCTTTTTGGCTTGAATTACTCCATGAAACCGACTATCTCGCACACCGCGATTTTTCGGGTATTTACGCAGACTGCGAAGAGATGCTTCGCTTGCTGACCAGTAGCCTTCTTACTCTCAAGAAACAATCGCCCGCTTAACTCTCCGTAATCTCACAGTTATTAGTTATTCACTATTAGTTATTCATTATTAGTTATTAGTTATTCACTCTATCATGATTGATACGACAGAATTGATGAAGCAGGTCAGGAGGATCAAGATCCTCACGACGCACCTCATCGACGACCGCCTTTCCGGTGACTACCACTCGGTCTTCAAAGGGCAGGGCGTCGAGTTCGACGAGGTGCGTGCCTACGTGCCCGGCGACGATGTGCGGTCGATCGACTGGAACGTCACGGCGCGCACCGGCCTGCCGCATGTGAAGCGCTATTCGGAAGAGCGCGAACTCACCGTCGTTT
>DAOTMQ010000027.1:0-23328 GCA_035450385.1 Kiritimatiellia bacterium
ATTCCCGGTATCGACTTGGATGTCGCGGTTCTCGGTCGAGGTTGCCATGATCTCCTCTTCAACCATCACGGCCTCTTTACTGGTGGTCGGGAGGTTGCGGTAGTAGACCATGAGTTGGAGAGCGGTCAGGCAGGTATCCATCACCGGACGGTCGGTGTGGGCGTCAGCATTCTCCCACCAACCGATGTCGCGGTCAACGCCCTTCTCGTCCTTGATGGCCTTCTCCTCGATAAGCTGCGCCTTGACGTAGCGCGGCTTCATCGCCTTGTTCCAGTTGTCCCAATGCCTGCCGCCTTGGTGGAATTTACACTGGGTAGCGTAGTAGAAGTAGTACTGGGCCGATGTCGTGTAGAACCTGCGCTCCTCCTCGGGGATCTTGGCGGCCAACCTGCTCTTGGCGACAGCGAGTGCGGAAGACCCCTCTTTGACATCCTCCTTCTTCACGTTTTTCAGTTCGGCGGCGATGGGTGCGTAGCTTGAGAAGGTGGGCGTCCAGGTGCCGATGACCTCAAGCGCCTTTTTCACCTCGCTCTCGTTCGACGCGCCCAGGAGCTGCATGCAGAGACAGCCGACACTGGTGAGACCGCCAGTGCCAGGGCCAACGTAACCGAAGCCACCGGAGGGGTGGGCATTCGCCTTGAAGCCCTTGATGGCGAGCTTCATGGACTTTTCAAGGCCATCGACCTGGAGCCTGGCGAGATGGGCGGCCTTCAGCGCCTGAGCACACCAGCCCATGAACGAGGTGTCATCGCGGTATTTGCCGTTGGCCTCTGGACCAGGATTCATCTTGTAGGTCCAGCCACCTGTGGGATGCTGTCCCTTGATGATCGGCTCAAGCGCTTTTTCAGCGGCGGCCTTGACGTTCGGGTTGAGGGTCATACCGTAGGCTTCGCACAGCGCATAGGTGGCGATCGGATGGGCGTATTCGTTGCCGTCCATACCATTGAACTTACCGTCCTCGCGCTGGTTCTTGATCAGGAACTCCAGAGCCTTCTGCACGGTCTCGCCGAACTCTGGAGAGTCGCCGGGCTTTTCGCCGTGAGCCAGAAAGGAGAGAACCGCGAGGCCGGTCATGGCGACCTTCTGTCGTGACCAGGAACCGTCGGCTTGCTGCTTCTTCTTGAGCCAACGCAACGAGCGCATAACGGCTTCTTCTGTCTGCGGGTCGCCGCCAAACTGGATGATCTTCGCACCGCGCGTACCGGTATCACGAGTGGTGCCGTAAAGATTCTTGAGGATGACGGGGCTCTTAATCGCCACCACCGCATCGAACGTCTGGGGCTGGGGACTCATCGTCTGCTCGGTGACAGGCGTATCGGTCGAGACCTGAACATCCGGGCTGGTGATCGGGATATCGATATCCATATTCTCGATCTGCTCCTCCGGTTTTTCAAACTCGTCGATCTTATCTAGCTCCTTGAATTCCTCGGCCTCGAGCACCTGAGTCTCAATGATACGGTCCTCGATCGCTGCGCCGCTGGACATGACGATCAACAGCCCGACGAAAACCGCCGGCAGAAGCACGGCGGCGATCGGCGCAGTGAGGCGCTGCATCTCGATCATCGCGGCTTTGTACTCACGAGACTGACGCGGCGCCTTGAGCCCGCCGAACAACACTTTGAGACGCCGAAACAGGGTCTCGTTGCTGTATTTCCGCTCGATTGCTTTGAGATTGGCATCTATCTGTTCCATACTGACGTGGTCATTCATGGTAACCTCCTCTCTTGTCATATCGGAAGACGAGCGCCAACGTCCGAGCCCGGCATCGCCACCGGACGCGACCCCACCTTCCGCGTCTAATTATGCGGGGGATGACGAAAAGAGTCAACCCCGAAAATCAAATAAACAACAAATTAACTGTTAAGGCAAACCGACTTACAGGGTAAAGATCGACAGGTTGGTCATGCCGTGTTTGTTACAAATATCCAGTGCCTGAACAAGGAAAGCATGCGGTGAATTCTTAGTACACTTGATGACGACCATGGCGGTCTTGCTGTAGCCTGAGAACCGCTCGATGCCGCGATCCAATTCCGGCAAGCGCATCGGCCGACCGTTCAGGAGAAAACCCTCGGCTGCCACGACGACGGTGATCAGGGTGGGGTCTTGCTTTTTCGCCTCCTCGCGCGTGTCCGCCGCCGGGCGGGCGGCCGTCAACTTGGCAAGGATGTCTTCCTGCTTCAACGTCACGACAAAAAAGATCAGGAGTTGAAACACGACATCGATCATCGCCGTCATATCGAGTTTCGGAGTCTCGCCTTTGTTCCGTTCGCGTTTTTTAGCCATGGGTCACCTCCTACTCCTTTGATTGCGCCTTGTGTTCCTGGATTGCGAGGAACGACAGCTTCCAGATACCGGCTCCCGTACAAATGTCCATCACCCTGCGCACCTCCTCATGCCGTGCACGACGGTCGGCGCGGATCAGCACGGGGAACTCGTGTCCGTGACGACTCATCCGATACCTGAGTATCCCCACGAGATCGGTCGGAGACAGGGTGGCGTTGTGGATCGAGATACGGCCGCGCCGATCCACTTCGATCTCGAGGGTACTAGGCGGCATGTTATCCTGCGTCAGCGTCACGCCATGCTTGCCGTCCTCGAGGACGATATCAGGGTTGACGTCCGTTGTCATCTTCAGCGTGACAACAAAGAAAATGATCAACTGGAACACGACGTCGATCATCGGCGTCATGTCGATTTCACACTGTTCTGAAGAGCGTCTAGCCATAGCATTCTGTCCTGTCTGCGGGTAAACCGCACAAAATCCTCATCTCCGGCCCTTCCGGTAAACCGCTCGGTCGGCGCCCGGGCCGCGCACCGACAGTCCGGTGAGTGCAAGCCGGACAGAGCCGGGGGCCGGCTCTGTCCGCCGCGTCGACGCGGATCAATCGCTTACGACCTCGACGTTGCGCAGGTCCTTGATCAGCTCCATGGTCATCGCTTCCATGCGCAGAATCAGGCGGTTGGCGTTGTTACGGATGCTGTAGTAACAGGTGATGGACGGGATGGCAATGGCCAATCCGCCAGCGGTCGTCCAGAGCGCCTGCGAAATGGCGAGCGCGAGGGCTCCGACGTCGGGGGCGCCGGTAGCCAGCGTGGAGAACGCCATAATCATGCCCTGCACGGTTCCAAGCAGACCAAGCATCGGGGAGAGGTTAGAACAGACCGAAATCCAGGTGAGCCGCTGCATGATGCGCTCGGTCTCAAGGTCCGCCGCCGCGGTGATCGCCTCCTGGATAACCTCGAAGCCCTCTTCCACATGCGAGAAGCCAGCCGAAAGGATATTGGCCATGGGACCGGGCTCGCTCTCACAGGCGTGCAACGCCTTCATCACGTCGCCCTCGGCCATCGCGCCCTTGACCTTGTTGATCAGTGTCTGCGGCATGATCTTCTGCGGACGGATCAGGACCGCGCTATCAACGGTAAAGTAGATCGCAGCCGCGCCGCAGCCGAAGAGCGCTGCCCACAGGATCACGCCGACCACGCCGGAACCGAACACCACGGCAAAGAAGCCGGTGGTATCCTTTTTCTTAGCGGGTGCCGCCGCGCCATCCGCTGCCACAACTTCCGCTGCCGCCGGTGCACCTCCCGCCGGTGCCGCCGGTGCACCTCCCGCCGGTGCCGCCGCCGGTGCCGCGTCCTGCGCCAGCGCCGCACCCACCGCCAAACCTGCTACCATCACTGCCGACATGACCAGTCTTTTCATCATTAACCTCTCGCGTTGTTACCTTTGTTAAAGTTAGTTTCGTAGACTAACAAAATCCGTTTGACGTGTATTCCGAGCCTTACTTCTTGGCCCACTCCGAAGAACCGAACTCATCCTTGAGGCGGGACCGGAAGTTATCCGCACGCTGGGTCTGCCCCAGATCTTCAAAACACTTGGCCGCCTTGAACAGCGCTTCCGGCTGCGCAGCACGTTCGTTCCGGTAGAGCGTGACCACGCGCAGATAGCCGTCACGTAGCGCCTTTTCGATGATCTCTTTCGTGTTTCCACCGGCCAGAATCAGGTCGCCGCGCGCGATCAACGCATTGGCAGAGGCCGGGCGGTCGCCGGTTTTAATCGCTTTGCCGAGCAACTCCTCGACCTTGGTGAGGCGCTCGCGCTTGATCAGTGCCTGCCAATAAGCCGGAGCCATCTCGCCCAGATAGGCCGCCTCGGGGTCGGTGGCGATAACCTTCTCGCAGACGGCGATCGCCTTGTCGGCGTTGCCGGCCTGCACATGCGCCTCAGCCAAATAGCGGGTGGCGGGCTTGTCCCACTGCAGCATCAGGTAGTCGGTCGCAATCTTCTCCAATACCGGAATCGCGGCATTGGCATTGCCTTGGCGGATCGCCTCGATCGCGGCGTCAAGCTCGCGCGGACGCGGGATCTGCAGGTCAGCGATCTCTTCGGGCTTCAACTGCATTTCGATCGAGCGCCCCTTCTCGACAATACCGTACGCCTTGTCGCGCGCAATCCATTTGATCTCGCCTTCGCGCTTCGAATTGTTGGGCATCGTGATGACGCCCTGCACGGCGGCGGCCTCTGCGGCAATGAAGGTCGCGGCCAACGCGGCCAATCCTGTCTGTATTCTCATCTTCATTCGTTTGCTCCTTAAATGGGTGTTCAGCTACGGGGGACAGCCCCGGTCACCGGACGGTTTATTGACCGATCCGCGCCTGGTTCAGCCAATTCTGCACATCGGTCTTGTAGCGGCCGTCCGGGAAGAGCGAGAGATACCTCTCGCAATCCTCTTCCGCATCCTTGTGCTTTTTATGCTCCAACAGCAGCGGGATGCAGTAGAAATAGGCTTTTTCAAGGGCGCTCGACAAGGCAACATTGTTGGGATCCATGCTCAAGATCATCCCCTGGAAGGCCACAATCGCCTTGCCGCGCGTCTCGGCCGCCTGATCGTTCAATCCCAATTTCTTTTCGGCCGACATTCTACGCAGCAGGACTTCGCCGGTCATCAGGTCCAGATCGGCCTGCTCTTCCGGCTTAGTGCGGTAGCCCCTGACCATCTTGAGTGCCTCCACCGCCGCGTTGAAGAGGCGGGTACGCTCCCTGTCATCCTTTTCGACCTTGCCCTCCTCGCTGGCCACCTCGACCAGCAACAGGTTGGCATCGACCACCAACAAAAGCTTGGACAGTTCTTTGTCTGCGATGAAAGCCTCCAGCGCCTTGTGCGCCTCGCCGTACTTTTTGAGGCCGACCAGCGAACGGGCGCGTCCCAGTCGGGCGTTGGCGATCATGCCGATGTCCTTGGCGGAGGCCAACACCTTGTCGTACGCCTGAATCGCCATGTCGTACTCCCTGTTCGCCTCCAAGGCACGCGCCGCAGCCATGAACTGGCCTTCCGTGTAGGTGCCGCCAGCGGCGAACATCTCGCGGTACTTCGCGACGCCCTCGCCGCGCAACCCGATCTCAATCAGGGCAGCGGCCTGCAGCGGCACTGAATTCTTAGCCTCGTCGGAATCTGCGTAGTTCTTGCTGAGCTTCTCAAAGGCCGCCTGCGCATTGGCGGTGTCCTGCAGAATGGTGTGGAGCGTGCCGATCTGCAACTGCGCTCTGGGCGCGTATTGCCCCTTGGGGAAACGCTTGACGTAATCCTCATAGGCGTTGATAGCCAGCTTGCGCAACACCGGCAGCTTGTCTTCGGGCTGATTGATCTGCGTGAGACAGACCGCCTTGGTGAAGACGGCCAATTCGCGCATCTGCTCGTTACGCTGCTTCTCTCCATCGTCCTGCTGATAGACGGCCGCGTTCTCATCCAACATCTTGACGACGTTGTTGAAGTTCATGACCGCCCGGCTCAACATGTTCACGCCCTGCTTCTGCGCTTCTGCCTTCTGCTCGGCGTCAACAGTCGCAGTCTCGTTCGTGTCACCACCGCGGAGCAGACTGATGCCGTACTCGCGGTAGGCATCGGCCAGACGGAAAGTGCCGACGACCAGCGCATGACCGGGGCGTTCGCGCTCGCCGAGGCGCTCGACATAAAACTCCAGCGTCTGGATCTCGTTAGTCGCCTGCCCCTCTTCTTTGTAGATCTGCGCCATACGGTTGATAGCATCGAAGTAGTAGGGCGAATTGGTATAGGTTTCGACGAGCCGCCGATAGTATGTCATCGCGCCGACATAGTTCTTGGCGGTGAACTCGCGTTCGCCAAAGCTCATCACAAGCTGACCGGCGGCGTAGTGCTCCGGGTAATCACGGAAAAAGAGCGCGTAGGTCTGACGTCGCTTGTCCTCCATGCGCAGGTCGCCGTAGTGCTCGCCGATGCGGCGCATCTGGTCGCCCGCCTCTTTCATGAGCTTGGGATGGCACGAGAAGCGCTCGGAGAGGTGGCCGATGACGGTTTCGGCCATCAGCGCTGCCTCTTTGTCCTTGTCGGAGGTCTCGATGTAGCTGATTGCGAGGTCGCCCAAGGCCGCCACCGACTCCGGGGCCTCCGGGAACTGGTTGAGCACCAGCAGGTATTTGTCGATCGCCTCCTTGAACTGGTTCTGGCTGAAGACCAGCCGCGCACCCGCGAACTGCATTTCACGCACCCGGCGCATCTGATCCTCGGTCACCGGAGTGCGCAGGTCCGCGTTGTAGCGGGTCTTGATAAACTTACGCAGAATCTCGGAGCGCTCGCCGGCTTCAGAGGCCCACTGGCTCTCCGGGAAGCGGATGAATACGTTGATGAAGTGGTTGAAGGCGCCATTCTGTTTGCGTTTGCCGGTCTGGGCATCCCTTTCGCCGACCAGCAGATCCTTGATGCGGTCTTCGTCGGGCTTGTCCTTCTTGGCCTCGGCCATCGCCTCATCCATCAACAGCACCGCCAGCAGATAACGACACTGCGGCATCGGGCTCATGCGCAGCAATCCCTCCGAGCCTTTGGGATCCTGCTCAATCAGGGCATCATGGATGGTCCTGAGCTGCGGCATGTAGTTCTCGACCAGATTTTGGGCACCCTTAAGGTCGCCGCGTATCAGGAAAAGGTGCGCCTTCATCACGATCGCCTTGCCGAACCAGATGTCCTGCTTCCAGAGCAGCTTGTCGACATTGGCCTCGGCCTCCTTGAGCATCTTGTCCTTTTCCTCCTTTTTCTGGACATCGGGCAAGAGCTTGATCATCAACTCGGCCATGTCGGCGCGCACCTGCCGCTCAATCGTCTCCTCCAGCGGCACCTTAAAGAGATTGCGGAAAGCCACGAGCGCCTCGCTGTCCCGGCCCAGATAGAGCAACATCTGGACATATTTGTAGGCCGAGTCGCGGTAAAATGAAACCAGCGCCTCGCTCGGTTTTTCGACCTTTTTGAAGAAGCTCAGGTAGAGTTTGTCCGCGTCAGCATACTTGCCGAAGGCGTAGTAGGCATCAGCCTTGGCCAACGTCAGCGCCCAGAACTCAGGTCCGTTTTTGTCGGGGATCGCATCGATCTTCTCCTGGACGTCATCGAAACGCCCCTGCGAGAGCAAGCCCTTGAGTTCGCTGACCTTGAGCTTGGCGGCAGCCTCGGGAAAACGCGCCTTGGTCTCGGCGATCACCTTATCGGCAATATCCGGCATACGCATCTGTTGCAAGAGCTCAATGTACTTCAGCTCTTCGTTTAACGCCTCTTCTTCGGCGGCGGTCTGCGCGAACGCCCCGCACAGGGGAATACCCACACTTAACAGCCCAACAAGCCAGCAGCCAAAAATCTTGGAACGCTTCTTACTCATAATGAAGGGCAATTGTACGGAGGTGGCGCGCCAAGGTCAATTTCAAACCACAAAAAAAAATTGTGCCTCACTTGCAGTTTGTTGTTGCAGTTCGGCCCAGTTTGAATTACCTTTTGACCATACGCGTAAACGTGTCATCCGTTAATCTTGAGGTTTTGAAATGGCTAAAGTGCTGCGTGTGTTGGTTATCATCATCCTGATCCTGAGTGCTGTGTCCCTGTTTTTTGCTCACAAGTTGTTCGAAAAACGGGAGCTGTTGACGAAACGCAACAGTGTGCTCGAGGAGACATTCATCAAAGTGGCAAAGACGATCGAGGGGCAAGATCCCGCCGAGGCCGACGCGCCAAGCGTGATGAAAGACGTCTCCGAAGTCTCCGACCGTGAGCTGACAAATCCCGAGAAGCAGGCAATGCTGGAGGGGTACCCGATCAAGCTGGAGCAGCAGAACCTGCCCACGCTCGATTTCGGCAACACCGAAAAGCGCCTGCAGCTCCGCAGCTTCTATCGTGTCGATAGCGAAGGTAACTATGTCCTCGACCCCGTGGATAACAAGCCCGACACCAAGGGCCCCGGCACCATGCAGGAGCTGATGAACCAGCTCTTTGATCGTGCCAAGGCCCAGCAGGCCTCTCTCAACAAGACGCGCGCCGAACTCACCAAGATGCGCGATCAGTTCACCGCCTCGGTCGATGAGATCAACAAACTCAAGACCGACGGCCGCGCCGCCAAGGTGGAGTTGAAGGGCGAAAAAGAGAAGGTCGTCACCCTCACCGCCGAAAAAGCGGAGTTGGATACGCGCGTGACCCGGCTCACCGCCGAGAAGCGGGAACTCACCGCCGAACTCGCCGACGCCAAGAACACAATCGAGACGCTGAACGAGGACAAGGTCAACTTGACCGAGGATCTCGCCAAAATGCGCGAGCAGTACGAAGAGTTGAAGAAGAAGTGGGCTGGCAAGAGTTCGGGCCCCGGCACCGGCCCCGCGCGGGATTCGGGCGTGGCCACGGCTCCTTCCGCCGGTGACAAGGGCAAGATCATCGAGGCCAACGACGAGCTGAAGTTCGCGATCATCGAACTCTCGGACGACGCCATCACCGAGTTGCTCGGCCCCGAGCGTCAGCACGCCCTGCCACAACTCGAGATGAACGTGCGCCGCACCGGCCGTCAAAGCGCCGCCGGCGAGTTCGTCACGCGCATCAAACTGCGCCAAGCCGTACGCGGCAAGAACTTCGTGGTCGCCGATATCCTGAACGACTGGCAGCAGACACCGGTGGAGAAAGGCGATGTCGTCTTCTTCTGAGACGAGCCTGACGATCCGTAGCCTCTGTCTCCTGCCCGTGGCGCTCGCCCTGCTCGGGCTCGCCGGATGCATGGCCGACAACCCGAACGAGACTGATATGCCGTGGGCCGCGCCGGCCGGCTGGGAAGGCACCATGCCCCTGCCGGGCGGCTACAGGGATCGCTACCAGTGAGGGTAAAAACTAAAAAGCGCCGGGGGTCAATCCCGGCGCTTTTTTGTGGCTTTAGTTTCTTCAATGCCACATCATCCGATCCAGCGACCGGTACTGGATCGCCTCGGAGATATGGACGGCACCGATTGAGGTAGCACCGGCCATATCGGCAATCGTACGCGCCACCTTGATGATCCGGTCGTAGGCGCGCGCACTGAAATTCAACTCACTCATCGCCATCTTCAGCAGGTCGGCGGCATCGCCGTCGAGCCGACAAAAGTTCTGCACGTCGCGCGGCGTCATCGCGGCGTTGCAGGCGACATGCGGCGAGCGCGCGAAGCGCTCGCGCTGCACCGCGCGGCAGGCCGCCACGCGCGCACGGATGACCTCGGAGGATTCGCCGCGCGCCAGCGAGCTGAGGTCGTGATAGCGCACCGGCGGCACCTCGATGTGAATGTCGATGCGGTCGAGCAACGGCCCGGAAATCTTGTTACGGTAGGTCTGGATCTTCTGCGAGCTGCATCGGCACTCGCGCTTGGGATCGCCGGCATAGCCGCACGGACAAGGGTTCATCGCCGCGACCAGAATAAAGCGCGAGGGGAAATCGAGCGTGGCCGCCGCGCGCGCGATCGTGACGCGCCCATCTTCCAGCGGCTGGCGCAACACCTCCAGCACGTTGCGGTGAAACTCCGGCAGCTCATCGAGGAAGAGCACTCCGCGATGCGCCAGACTCACCTCGCCCGGCAGCGGATGCGTGCCGCCGCCCAACAGCCCCGCGTCTGAAATCGTATGGTGCGGCGCACGGAAGGGTCGATGCAGCACCAGCGCCTGATGGCTCTTGAGGGTACCCGCCACGCTGTGGATGCGCGTCGCCTCCAGCGCCTCATCCAGCGTCATCTCCGGCAGGATCGAGGCGATGCGCCGCGCCAGCATCGTCTTACCGGTACCGGGCGAACCGATCATCAGGATGTTGTGGCCGCCGCTGACCGCCACCTCGATCGCGCGCTTGGCGCTCTCCTGCCCTTTGACATCCGCAAAGTCTTCGACATGCCGCCGCTCGCGCTCCATCAATTCGGCGATGTCCACGCGGAAAGGCTCCAGTTTCAGGTTGCCCGCGAGGAAATCGACCGCCTCGCGCAGATGGCGCACCGCGAAGACATCGATGCCCTCGGCCACCGCCGCCTCCTCGGCGTTGTCCGCAGGCACGAGAATGCCGCGCATCCCTTGGCGACGCATCTCCAATGTCACCGGCAACACGCCGCGCACACGGCGCACCTCGCCGCTCAACGCCAGCTCGCCGATCATCGCGTAACGCTCGATCTGCGGCATCTCGGCCTGACCGGTGGCGGCGACCAGCCCCACCGCGATCGGCAGATCGTAGACCGGTCCCTCCTTCTTGATATCCGCAGGCGCGAGGTTGATCGTGTTGCGACCGGGTGTCGGACGGAAGCCGGCGTTGTGGATCGCCGTCCAGACGCGGTCCTTGCTCTCGCGCACAGCGGCGTCCGGCAGCCCCACGATCACAAATTGCGGCTCCCCACCGACTGCGTTGACCTCGATCTCCACGGCGTAGGCATTGACCCCATAGACCGCGCCCGAATAAACCCGTGACAGCATGCGTTAAGTTCCTTTCAAGTTCTGTAGGCGGCGTTCACGCCGCCGGGCGACATGAGACAAGGGACATGAGACGTGAGCCCCGCCGCAGTGCCAACTCCTAACTCCTAAATCCTAACTCCTAAATCGCGGTGGCGCGCGTTCAGGCGCGCCACCGCGCATACGCCCCGCACGGCGTCGGCAGCACCTGCCCCTCCGCACCGCTCAACACCATCTCGCCGCTCTCGATCCCGCCGCCCAGTCCTTCGACCGCCTGCCCCAAGACATTGCCCAGCACCACCGGCGTATAGCCCGGCGTATGCGCGCTGAGCAACATGAAGAGCGGCGCGTCCGATAGCAACTCGCGGCAGAGCCGTAACGTCTCTGGCAGATCTTTCTCGATTTTGTACAACTCGTTGTTCTGGCCGCGCCCGAAAGTCGGCGGGTCCAGAATCACCGCGTCATAACGCCGCTCGCGCCGCACCTCGCGGCAAAGGAACTTGTGCGCGTCATCGGTAATCCAGCGGATCGGGTGTGTTTCCAAGCCGTTCAGCCGGGCGTTGTCACGCGCCCACTGCACCATGCCCTTCGAGGCGTCCAAATGACACACCTCCGCGCCGCCCAGTGCCGCCGCCAGTGTCGAGCCGCCCGAATAGGCGAAAAGATTCAGCACGCGCACCGCCCGTCCGCGCGCCGCGCAGGCCCGCTGCACCGTGTCGCGGATCCAATGCCACTGCGCGCGCTGCTCCGGAAAGACCCCCAGATGTCCGAAATCGGTCCCCGAAAGCCGGAAGACAATCCCGCTCACGCGGATCGTCCATTCGTCAGGCAGCGCTCCGCGATTGTGCCATTGATTGCCCTCCGTCCGGTCGAAGGTCGCATCCGCGCGCACCCACGTCTCGATCGACAGCGTCGGCTTCCACACCGCCTGCGCGCACGGCCGCGACAGCACCACGCGCCCGAACCGCTCCAGCTTACGACCGTCGCCGCTATCCAATAGCGCATACTTGTCGTCGTTCATTTTGGGCCTCGCCTCACTTGAAAGTTTTGTGGTCGGCGTTCACGCCGCCACTACCGGTACTCCCGAACCTGCCGACACTGCGGGTGCTGCTTCGCCCGCGCTACGCGAGCAGCAGCACTGCCATGGCGCTGAAAAAGAGCCCCAACAGGATCTTGACAACCACCAGGTTATGCTTGCTCCATTCGATCAGCGCCGTCAACTGCATGCCGCGGTGAAAACAGACAAAGACCGTCGCCAGCGGCAACACAAAGAGCAGGTTATAGACGATCAACAGCAACCAGACGTAAAGATTGGAGCACTCCTTCTTGAGCATGTACATCAGTACCGGCACATAGCTCTGGCCCGTGCAGACGCTCTCCAGCACCGTCACCCCTGCGCCTGTCACCAGACCGCCCAGAATCGATCCCCCCGTGCCCAGGCGACTGCGCATGATGTTGTGGATACGCGTCTTGAACGCCTTGGGAATCTGCAACGTCACATCATCCGCCCGCTGCGATTTGCGGAAACGGAAGGCATCGCGGAACGAGAGCAACGCCAGCGGGATCATGCAGAGCCCCAATACGGTCTCCACCACTCGCTTCACTGTCGTGAAACTCGGCGTCTGGCGGAACACGTAGTAGATGCCCAGCCCAAGACTCATGTAGACCAGAAACGAGGCAGTGATAAAAGAGACGCCCACCAACAACCGCGTACGCGGTGCCGCCCGCGCTACCACCAAAACGCTCATAAAGAAAATCAATGTTGAGATCGCGCACGGATTGAAGCCATCCAGCAAACCGCCGAAAGCCACTACCGAGAAGGTCAGTCCACTCGCCTTACGGCGCACCACCTCATCCGCCTCGTCTTCTGAGAGATCTGGTGCTTGCGGCATGCGCCATGCTGGATCCTGTCGCGCCTCTAACGCCGCATTCACACGCTCCAGCAACTCGCTGGCGATCGTCTCATACCCCGAGAGAAACATCGTATGATCCACCACGATCGACACGCGTCCGTTATCGTGATTGTTACACCGCTCCTGATAGGCCACCAGCAGCGGAATCGTCTCCGGCAACAACATGTCATGCCGGACCAGCTCATACAGCCCCTCGAACAGATCCTCCAGCTCCGGCAGCACCTCCCGCTCTACCCGCTCACACTCCGTGCAGCCCGTCGAGAAAAACATGTCCAGCCGCACCTGATCAACGCCAGCAGCGCTGGCGCAAACGCCCAGTGCAACGCCGAGCACCAGCGCCAAACGCGCCGTGCGCGGTTTTTTTAACGCAGAGACGTAGAGGTGCAGAGTTTTAGTTTTAGTTTTCATCGTTATCGTCGCTTGTCCTGTGGGCGGCGTTTACGCCGCTCCCTCTCGTGGCGTGGTCCCGGCACTGCCGATCTTGCCGGTACTGCGGGTGCTGCTCTGCGCCCGCCTTGCACCAGACTCCCCCTCGTGCCCACGCGCCTCCGTGTGCGTGGGGCGCGCTAGCATTCCGCTAACGCCTTCAACATCAGCGCCGACCACGTCATCACGCTCACGAACTGATCCAGCCCGAACGACTCATTCGGGCAGTGAATCTTATCTTCCTCGCGACCGAAACCCACCAGCAACGGTGCCGCGCCGGTGATCTGATGCAGCCGCGCCACCACCGGGATCGACGCCCCCGCCCAACGGAAGGCCGCGCCGCGCGTGTCCATTTGCCCCAGCACATCTGCCGCTAGCCGGAAGATCGGTGAGTTGAGCGGCAGCCGAAAACCCTGCGCGCCCGCGCACGCCTCCGAAATCGTCAGTGTCATGCCGCGCGGACAATGCGCTTCGAGATGCTTGCGCACCGCCTCGAACGTCTCCTCCGGTCGCTGATCCGGCACCAGCCGTGTGCTGAGCTTCGCCACCGCCTTCGCCGGAATCACCGTCTTCGAGCCCGGTCCACCGTAGCCCGAGTGGATGCCGTTGATCTCAATCGTCGGTTCGAAACAGCCGCGTACCACTGCCTCCAGCCCCTGCTGCCCACCCGCAGGCGGACAGCCGATCACGCTCGCGTACTGCTCGTCCGTCAGCATGCCTTGCCGCGCGATCGCCATCTCATCCTCCGAGGGATGGTGCACGCGGTCGCGGAATCCCTCCACGGCAATCGCTCCCTCCGCCGTATGCAACGAGGCGAGCAACGCCGCCATGCCCTGCGCCGGATTGGGTGCCACGCCGCCGTGCTCGCCCGAATGCAGATCGTAGGCGGGGCCGGTCAGCGTCACGGTAAAGTGCTGCACCCCACGAAGACCGGCTACGATCGCAGGCTGGTCGTCCGGCCCGCACGCCGTGTCGCTGACCATCATCACATCGGCCTTCAGGCGCTGCTTCAGGACCGGCGCGAGGTCATTCAGCGCTGAGCTGCCGCTCTCCTCTTGCCCCTCCAGCACCAGCTTGATTGTCGGCAGGCTCTCGCCCGCCTCGATCAGGGCCTTCACGCCCTGCAGGAAGCCGAACACCTGCCCCTTGTTGTCCTGCGCGCCGCGTGCATAGACGCGCCCCTCGATCAGCGTCGGCTCGAACGGCGGGGTACGCCACTCACTCAGCGGATCCTCCGGCTGCACGTCATAGTGCCCATAGAAGAGCACCGTCGGTGCGCCCTCGCGTCCCGGTCGTTCCGCGATCAACACCGGCACCGGCAGACCGCGTCCCGGCGTCAGGATCTCCACCTCAAAGTCCAGCGGCTTCAGGAACTGCTTTAACCACGCCGTCGCGCGCGCGCAGTCGCCCAGCCGCTTGGGATCCGCGCCGACCGTCGGGATACGCAACAGCGCGAACCAGTCATCCAAGATCGCCTGCCGGTGGGTTTCAAAATACTGGTTAACAAACGCCGCATCGATCATGCTGCATCCTCTTTCGGAAAAAGAAAAAACCGCTCACTTAACGCCAAGGCGAAAGTCAGCGGTTCAAATGGAGGTGCGAAGCGGAATTGAACCGCTGTTCGAGGTTTTGCAGACCTCTGCCTAACCACTCGGCCATCGCACCTTTGGATAAAGGGCTATTCTTTCATCCCGGCGCGCAAACGCTCTTTGATTCGCTTTTTACGGGCGACGCGACGCTGGCGCTTCGCACGCTTTCTTAGTTGTTGTCCCATAACGGGGGTGCAATTTATCAAAGCCCCCCCGCGACTGTCAACTGGAAGTTGTTTTGGCCGCGGATTACGCGGCGTTGCTGAATACAGAAGGAAAGTGTATGATCCGCAGTACTTTCTAAAGAGGGATTACCTGTGCACACTCGAAGTATGGTTGGGCCGTCTGTGCGGACAGCATGGCGTCTGTCGTTTTGCATGTTGGTTTTGTTTGGCGGGGTCGCGGGGGCGTACAGTGCCGAAGCCCCTGCGCGGGCTCTGCCGCCGATGCCGACGCTCGCACCGCGCCCCATAACAGCGCGGGCTGTGATGCGCGGCGAGAAGAATGCTATTGTGAAGGAGTTCGATCTCGTGCCTGTGGCGCGCGCGGACGGCGGTGTGGCGTTCACAGTGAAGCGCTCCGATCTCGTGCCGGGGGTGATGGCCGTGGAGGTGAGGAGCCCGATCGCGACGGCGAAGAAGGACGAGGCTGGCTTTGCGCTTTCTCAGCGCGGACTTGTCTTCGATTTCAACAAGGACTCGCTGGTGTGGATGGCCCACCGCGGCTGGATCTACATGCCGTATTATGCGATGAAAACACCGCGCGACACGTTCATCGCGATCATGGAGGGCATGCGTTTCGAGCACGACCTCTTCCTCAAGGCGGAGAACGGCGACTATGCAATGTACCCCTCTTGGAACATTGCCGAGATCGGTTTCCCGCCCTATGAGGACATGACGGTGATCTTCTACCGGCTGCCGCAGGAGGCGGACTACAACGAAATGGCGAAGGTCTACCGCAGCTACAAGTTCGCGCACGATCCTGCCGTGCGTACGCTCAAGGAACGCATCAAGGAGCGGCCTGAACTCCAGACGCTCGCGGACTCGATTGCCCTCCGCCAGTCGCATGCCTCAAAACCGTGGGATCCCAAGAACAAGACCGACTTCACGCCGGAGACGGAGCCGCCCATTCGGACGCACCGCACATACGACGAGACGCTGAGTTATCTGAAGCAACTCAAGGAGGCGGGCGTCGAGAATGTGGCGCTTTGTGTGGCGGGTTGGCAGACGGGCGGCTACGACGGACGTTGCCCCGCGACGTTCCCTTTGGAGGAGGGGCCGGGTGGCGAAGCGGGCATCCGCCGCCTCTGCGAGGGTGGCCGCGCACTTGGCTACATTATCGACGGACATTCGAACTACACCGACTGCTTCACCTGCTCGCCGCTATGGGACAACGGCAACATCGCCTGCCTCAGCCCGAAGGGCACGCGCGAGTTCAATGGTGTCTGGAGCGGCGGCAAGGCGTACAACCTGTGTTTGAAAAATGCCTGGGAGACGTTCCTTCCCGGCGATCTCGAAAAAATATCCAAGCTCGGTTTTCGCGGCTGCCACTATGTCGATGTCTTCTCGGCTGTGCAACCCTATCGTTGCTGTAACCCACAGCATCCCGCGAATAAGAAGGAGCAGATGTTGGTACAGATCGAGGTGGCGAAGCGTTGCCACGAGCTTTTTGGCGGCTTCGCGAGCGAGTGCTGTATGGATCACATGCTCGGCTATGTTGATTACATCAACTACGTGTGTGCGCCGATGCGTGCGAAACGTCAGGCCAAAAGCCCCAAGGCGTACGCCAAACAGGTGGACCGTTTCGTGCCGTTCTTCGAACTCGCGTTTCACGACGTTGTTCTATCCAATCCCGACAAGATCACGCAAGAGGTTCTTGATCAGGATCATAACCTTCTTCTTGTGGAATATGGCGGGCGACCGATCTTCTACGGTATTGGCAAGGGCAACTTCAACGGCGTCGTGAAGGCGTGGCAACAATTCAAGGGGTTGCGCCACCTGATGACCGAGGAGATGGTGAGCCACCGCGAGATCGCGCCCGGCGTTGTGCGCGTCGATTACGCGAACGGCGAGGCGATCGTGGTGAACCGCTCCGCGCAACCGTTCACGGTTGATGGCGTGATGGTACCCGTGAAAGACTTTAAATTGTTGGGGAAAAGATGAAAACGACGATTGCATTTGCGTTGTGTTGTGCCGCGCTTACCGCAGTGGGTGATGGCGTGTTCGGGGTACCCCGCACGGTGGCGGGGACGTCTGAACGCATCATGGCGGTGTGCTTGGACGGTGAGCGCTTATACGTTGGCGGAGGCCCCAACTTTTATGTGTTCGACGTTCAGAAGCCGCTGGAGCCGAAGTTGCTCGGACAGGTGGCGGGGCTCGGTGGGGTACGGCAAATCGCCGTCCGTAATGGCATGGCGTATGTCTCCGCGCGTGAGGCGGGGTTGTGGATTGTGGATGCTACGGATCCCGTGCACCCGCGTGTCCGTTCGCGTTTCGACTGCTGTGAACTCGCGACCGGTGTTGATGTGGCCGGCGATGTCGTATTTCTCGGTCAGCGCCAGAACGGGGTAGAGTTCATCGATGTCTCTGATCCCGATCATCCGCAACATATCGCGATGCGCAAGACGGATGAATCACAGAGCGTCAAGTACAAGGACGGATACCTCTATTCGGGTGACTGGGGGTCGGGCAAACTGACGGTGTTCGATGTGCGCGACCTGCGCGACATTCGGCGCGTCGCGTACGAAGACCTCTACGGTTACGGCGACGGCGTGTGGCTCAAGGGAACGCGTCTTTACGCGGCGACCGGGCATCACGCGAAGAACCGCGATGTGTCGAAACTGCCAGCGTTCGATTCGGACGAGTTGCGCTTCCGGAATGCGGTGAAACCGGGGGCGGGCTGCGGGCATGGCCTGGACATTTTTGATGTCTCCGATCCCACGAAGCCTCGCCGTCTCGGACGCGTGGATTATCCGCCGTTCTATGAGCGCGGGCTTGACATGTGGACGGCACGTACGAGCGCGAATTCCGACATCGTGTTTTGCGCCGCCACCCACAACGGTCTCTTCGCCGTCGATTGTGCCGATCCCGCGCAGCCGAAGGTGGTTGACCGCTGGCTGTCGCCTGTGGCGAAAAAACCGGAGTGGCCGAGTTGCTGTATCGCGTCCGTGGCCGTGGGCGATGGCTGCGTGTACGTGGGGGGCATGGGCTGCGGACTCGTGGTGCTGCCTGCGAAAGGCGCGGCGCGGGAGACGTTCGCGCAGGGCGCGCCACCCGCGAACGTGTCGTATCGGGAGGACTATCCCACGGACGAGAAGGCGTTTTGGGTCTGGAAGCCGTCGGTGCCGGGACAGGCGCGCGCGGTGGCCGTGACGGGCGATGTGGTATACGCCGCGTGTGGTGATGCGGGATTGCATGTGCTTGAAATTCAGTCCGCAGGCGGCTTCAAGAAAATCGGTGAACTCGCGGGGCCGTCGCGTGTTTTCGACGTGCAGGTTGCGGGGACGCGTCTCTATACGGCGGAAGGCGAGGACGGCTACGGGGTTTACGAATTAGAAGGTCCGACGAAGTTCCGCGAGATTGGAAGGGTGCCGCAACTCAGTTCCGCGCAGACGGTGGCACTCTGCGTCTGGCCGGTAAATGCGAATTACGCGGTGTTTTCGTCCCGTAACGGCGGATGTCGGCTTTACGATATTTCTGATCTGGCGCATCCGAAAGTGGTGCTCGGTTTTGGGTCGTGTCCGGGTTGGGACAAGTATCTGATGGACGCGCCGATCGGGAATGGCCGGTACATCGCGTACAACAATGCTCATCAAAATATCGTCTGGTTGGACATGTTGGCGTCGCCGCAACCGCGCGTCTCCTGTACGACGAAATACAATCGCATCACCTTGTCGAACGGCATCTGCCGATTCGACGAAAACCGCGCGTTGGTCACCTCCAACGCAGGGTATCTGTTCCTGTCGCCCAACGAGGGCGATCCCCCCGACCACGCACAGTGGACGGTCAAGCGTCTGCCGGGGCCGGCCTCTAATGGCATCCCGCGCAAAGACCCGGAAAGTACGCGCGTCGTGAAGACGAGCCGGATCTATCGTACGGTGGCACTCTATGATTTTGCCGATTTGGATCGCCCGGAACTTCTCGCGCACTGGAATGTATCGGGTAATCCCGACATCGCCGCGTTCCACAAAGGGAAGGTCGTGGTCCCTTGCGGACATCAAGGTGTTTTGCTCCAGAAGTAGACACTTTGCCCTTCCCTTTTCACCCGGACCTCCGTATCATTGCGGACACTTGCTGCGTGTTGTCGTTGGGGCAGCGTAAACCGGGTTTCACACAATGAAGGGGGCGCATCATGTTGGATACGACGAATCCTGCCGTGGGGATGATTCTTTTTGCCTGTGGTGGGTTGGCCGGGGCGGTCTTCGCACTGCCTTTTAAGCGTGTCAAAAATTGGGCGTACGAAAGCTATTGGCTTTTTTATGCGATTTTTGGTCTGGTGCTCTTTCCGTGGGCCTTGGCGCTGTTGACCGTGCCGAACCTGAAAGAGGTTCTGGCGGAAGCTCCCGCCAGGGTGCTGGCCTGCTGCGCCGGCTTCGGTGCGCTGTGGGGGCTGGGTGGCTTGACCTGGGGTTTGATGATCCGTTATCTGGGCATCGGCCTCGGCCTGGCCATCGGTTGCGGGCTTTGCTCGGCGACCGGTACGTTGATCCCCCCGATTGTGGCCGGCAAGGCGGCTGACTTGGTTAAGGATACCGGTGCCATTGTGGTGCTGTTGGGTGTGTTTGGTTCTTTGGCGGGTATTGCGCTGGTGGGACTGGCCGGAAAGGCTAAAGAGAGCGAGTTGTCGGAAGAGGAGAAGAAGCGTGCGGTTGCCGAGTTCGATTTCAAGAAGGGTATGCTTGTCGCCCTGTTTTCGGGTATCGCCAGTGCGGGGATGAACTTCGGCTTGCAGAGTGGCGACGTATTGCAGGCGGCGGCGGTGCGCGGCGGTACATCCTCGACCTGGCAGGGAATACCGGTGCTGGTCGTGGTGCTGCTGGGGGGCTTTGTGGTCAACGCTGTGTGGTGCCTGGCGCAGAACGCCAAGAACCAGACATTCGGCGACTACTCCAAGGGCGGCTCGTTGGTTGTGCCCAATATCTTGTTCGCGGGCCTGGCGGGCGTGATTTGGGCGATGCAGTTCGTCTGCCAAAAGGTCGGCGAACCCGCGATGGGCGACATGGCGTATATCGGGTTTGCGATTGTGATGGGCTCGTCGATTTTCTTCAGTTCCTTGGTGGGAATCCTGCTGGGCGAATGGCGGGGCGTGGGCACCAAAACCAAGACCCTGCTAGGGCTGGGCATCGTGACGCTGTTGGTCTCTTTCTGTGTGATCTCCTACGGCAACAAGCTCAAAGGGCAGGCCAGTCAGCCTGAGGTCACGGCTGAGGAAAAGGCGTGACCTACCGAGCCAGCCAGTCGTGCAGGTCGGACAGGCAGTGCAAGACTGGTGCGCCGCACTGCTCGAGACGCGCGTGAGATTGATGCCCCTGCGAGATGAGCAGGCAGCGGACGCCGAGCGCTTCCGCGACTTCGTGGTCATGTAGCGAATCGCCGATGAGCAGGATCTGCGGACAAGGGACCTCAATCCGCGCAAGCAACGCGCGCCCTAGGTCGAGTTTCGAGTGGCCATACAGGTTGTTCACGCCGCAGATGTGAGCGAAGTGATGCTGCACGCCGAACGCTGTCAGCATGCGTTCGAGGATGGTCTGCTCCGATGCCGAGAGAATCGACTGGCCGATTCCTGCGGCGGAAAAATGCTGGAGCGCGTCGATGGCCTCCCGGTGCAGCCGGAGATCGGGCTCGGACAGGAACAGGTCGTGAAACTCGCGCGCCATCGCGTCCCAGTCTTCGCGTTCAAGCTGAAAACCGACGGCCTCATAAAAGTGTCGGACCGGAAAGCCGAAGATGTCGCGGTAACGCGCGACATCCAACAGCGGCAGGCCGCGCGTGCGCAACATGCCGTTCACCGCGTTGACCCCCGCCTGGGCATCGTCCAGCAAGGTTCCGTTCCAATCCCATATCACATGCCGGATCTGTCGGGCAGGCCGGGCGTCTGTTCTGTCAGAATCACGCATAAAAAGTGGCTCCACTATAGTGCACCTGTGGGGCGCGAGGCAAGCCCGTGTCCCACAAGGAGGATTTAGGATTTGGGATTTAGGAGTTGGACGTTGTATCCTATCGAAATCGAAATCGGGATCGAAATCGGGATCGGGATCGGGATCGGGAAAACGAAGAGAACGAACGAAAAAATAACTGAATGGTGGACATGACGTAGGGGTGGAAATATGCTTTAATAGCCTCGCTGAACTGGATGGAAGGCCCGCAGTCAGGCCAAGTACGGGGGATAGCCATGCACATTGTTGTTTGTGTCAAACAGGTTCCGGATACGACGAACGTCCGTATCAATCCGGAGACTAACACGTTAATGCGTGAAGGGGTGGAGAGTATCGTCAACCCCTTCGATGAATTCGCTTTGGAAGAGGCGCTCAAACTGAAGGATGCCCTCAGTGCGCGTGTCTCGGTCATCTCAATGGGACCGCCGCAGGCGGAGGTCGTGTTGCGCGAGGCCATGGCCCGCGGCGCTGACGATGTGGTGCTGCTGACCGACCGCGCCTTTGCCGGCGCGGATACGCTGGCCACCTCGTATGCGATCTCGCAAGCGATCAAGAAGATCAACGCGCGGCCCGATCTGGTGCTCTTCGGCAAGCAGGCGATCGACGGCGACACCGCGCAAGTGGGCCCCGGCGTCTCGGAGTTTCTGGGTTACCCGCTCGTCACGTATGTCAAGTCGATCAAGGTCGAGGGCGACACGTATACCGTCGAGACCATGATGGACGAGGGCGTGGACGTGATCGCAGGGAAACTGCCCGCCGTGATGACGGTCGTCAAGGAGGCCTCGACGCCGCGCTTCGCCACGCTCAGTGGCTGGATGCAGGCCAAGAAGGCCGACATTCCGCGCTGGGGGGCGAAAGATGTGAGGGCGGACGTTGCCATGTGCGGGTTGGATGGGTCGCCCACCAAGGTGGTCAAGATCTTCGCGCCGCCGGTCAAGACCGGTGGGACACGCATGGATGGCCGCGAGCAACCTTCAGCGGCGATTGATGCGATCATGAAACTGTTGCAGGAAAAGGGAGTGGCATAATTATGGCAGACGCACCGATTTTCATTGATCCCGAGATGTGCCGCGGCTGCAAAAAGTGCATTACCGCGTGTCCATTTGACGCGCTTTACATGGAAGATAAACTGGCGGTGGTCAAGCCGGACGAGTGCCGCGCCTGTAACGCCTGTATCAAAGCTTGTCCGTTCAAGGCGATTACCTCGACGGCGGATGAGGCCCCCAAGGCTGACCTCAGTGCTTTCAAGGGCATTTGGGTCTTTGCCGAGCAGCATCAAGGCAAGGTGCAGGAGGTGGCGTACGAACTGCTGGCCACAGGCCGCCGTCTGGCCAAAGACCGCGGTTGCGAACTGGCGGCCGTGGTGTTGGGCCACAACGTTCAGGACTCTGCGTCGCACCTGATCGCGGCTGGCGCTGACAAAGTTTATGTGGTCGATCAGCCCGAGTTGGCCGTGTATGAGGCGGATGTCTATACCGACGCGCTCAACCAGTTGATTGCGAAATACAAGCCTGAAGTGGTCCTCGCGGGTGCCACGGCGGTGGGGCGCGCCTTCTTTGCCAAAGTGGCGGTGCGTGCGCGTACCGGCCTGACGGCTGACTGCACGGCGCTGTCGATCGACAAAGAGAGCTATCTGCTGCACCAGACCCGTCCGGCGTTCGGCGGCAACATCATGGCCACGATCATGACGCCCAACCATCGGCCGCAGATGGCGACGGTACGCCCGAAGGTCTTCAGAATGGCACCGCCCGATCCCAAACGCAAGGGTGAGACACTGATTGAGGCGCTCAAGCTGGTGGCCGGCAGCACGCGCATCGTCAAGACCGAGCGCAGCTCATCCAGCGTGAACATCGCCGAGGCCGAGATCATCGTGGCCGGCGGACGCGGTTTGAAAAAGGCCGAGAATCTGGAGCAGCTTAAACGTCTGGCCGACCTGCTCGGCGGCGTCGTGGGCGTGTCGCGCGCCTGTGTGGATGCCGGATGGATCTCAGCCGCGCATCAGGTGGGACAGACCGGCAAGACCGTGTGCCCGAAGATCTATTTGGCGTTCGGCATCTCCGGCGCAATCCAACATCTGGAGGGTATGCGCGGAGCCGATACGATTATTGCGATTAACACCGATCCCCATGCCGCGATTTTCAACGTGGCGGATCTCGGGATCGTAGGCGACCTGTTTGAAATCCTGCCGATGCTGATCGAAGCGATTGAGGCGAAACACAACGGCGCGAAATAAGTCAGGAAAACCGGAATTTTTTGGGGAGAAGGCATTATGGCGAACACGACGAAACAGCCGATTCACACCGACATCCTCTGCGTAGGGGCTGGCGTTGCCTCGCTGGCGACAGCGCTGGCGCTGTTACGCACGCTCAAGGCGCAGGCAAAAGGTTCTTTGCCGCGCGTGACGATCATTGACAAAGGCCGCAATGTAGGCAGCCACGTGCTGTCCGGCGCAGTGATCGACATGAGTGGGTTCGAGGGGCTGCTGACCAAGGAAGAGGCCGACAAGATACCGGTCGAGGCGC
>DAOTMQ010000028.1:0-22271 GCA_035450385.1 Kiritimatiellia bacterium
CCCTGCCCCACCTTGCCGCCCGCCACGAATTTCTTTTGAAACGCCGAACGGATATCGTCTGCCAACGCATCAAATTTTTTCGCCTCTTCCGGTTTGCCGAGAATCGCTGCAAAGTCCGCGACCAGCCGCGCCCATTGATAAAAATGCGCTGTGGCCGTCAGCGGCTCGGGTGCTTTTTCCAGCGCCTCATGATCGCCGATGCAACGCGGCACAATCAGATCCGGGCACTTGCCTTTCACCAATTCAAGGTAACGCGCACAGGCCTCATAGTGACGCGCGATGACCTCACGGTCACCGTAATATCGGTAAAGGTCGCGCATCATCACCGGCACGCCGACCGTCCAGCCGATCGGTCCCGACCGTCCGCCGAACCCGCGATCCGCAATGCCGACATACGGCGCGGTCTCCGTGAACCAACCGTCGTGCGCCGCTTCATCCGCGAAGTCCTGAATCGTCTTCGCATAGAAAGCCCGCATGTCGAACTGAAAGATGAACGCCTCCGTCGTGGCAGCGATATCCGCACCGTAACCGAAACGTTCGCGCGCCGGACAATCCGACTGCACGCCCATTAGATTGCCCAAAAACGTATCACGACACACACGATGCAACCTGTTCAGCATGGGATCCGAGCACTCGAAACGCGAAGCGTCTTTGACAGCCGAGGCCAACGCAAACGCCGTCACATCCTCCGGTCGCGGGCGTGACGCCAAGCCTTCGATCTGGACATATCGGAAGCCGTGCCACGTGAACCGCGGCCGATAGCGCTCAGGTTCGCCGCCACGCCTGATGTACTCATCCCGCTGCTCTGCCACGGCCGGGGCTCCCGCGCCGCCCATCCCCGCGCGCTTGATCTGACCGCACACGCCCGTCAACCCATTGACCGTACCATCCTTATTCAGCAACTCGCCGTAACGGAAAACAACCCGTTCACCGCGCACGCCGACACCCAGATTAATCTGCGCTACCCCGGCGAAATTCCGTCCCATATCCACCACGTACACACCAGGCGTCGGTTCGGTCACCTGCTTCGCCCGCCAAGTTTCATATACGCAGACCGGCGGTGCCAGACGCGGCTGCAACGCACCGGCAGGACCGGCAACGGCCACCGCCGGTCGCCATGTCAACTCACCCTCGCGCCGCGCATCGTACGTTTCCCCCAGATACAAACTGTTGCGCACCACCGCACCCGTTGCGACTTGCCACGTTGTGTCGCTCACCACCTCTTCACGCGATCCGTCCGCGTAACGCACGTCCAGTTTGGCGATCAGACAAGGCCGCCCGACCGCTAACACCGAACGCAGATTGAATCGTCCCCACATGCGTAGCGGCAAGGGGTTGCACCATCCGTTGCCCAATGCTATCCGTATCTCGTTGTCACCGCGTTGAACCGCCTTCGACACATCATAGGTGTCGTACAAAACACGTGCGCCGAACGGTGTCCACAGCGGTGCCAGTCCGTCATGCAGCGGCACGCCGTTTAATGTCGCTGCATACAGGCCCAGACCGACCACATGCAGGTGCGCCGCATCCACCTTTTTCGTAACGGGGAAGCGACGGCGGAAGATCGGCGCGGGGTCGTCTTTGTAAAAATCCTCGTCGCGTTCCGGCTGTGGCAGACCATCACCGATCCAGCGCGCGCCTTGCCAATCGCAAGGCGCGCTAACCGCCTCTACCTGATGCACCGATCGCGTCGATTCACAGCCCATGCATATCGCCAGGCAACAGACGATCCCCGCCAGTCCTCGTTTCATCGTCCACTCTCCTTGCCTTCTAACTCCTAACTCCTAAATCCTAAATTTCATCCCCATCCCGTTGATCGCACTGACTACCGTCTCTGTCCGGCCTTCTCGTGAATCACCTGCGCTTCGAACACCAAGAACTCCGCGCCTTCACGCCACGCCTCCGGAGAGAGCCCGGCCTTCATGGCAAGGTGCGTGAGCGTCTCTTCGAGGCCCCACCCCTGCTCCGGCGCGACCTGCGGCAGGAATACCGCGCTACGCCCGCCCTTGGTCAATACCATCCCATGCTTGCCGATCACAATGTCACGCCACGATGCCACCGGACGCGGCGGAGTCAGCATCGAGATCTCAATATCAATCTCATTGAGTTCCTTTTCGGTAAGCGACGGAAAACGCGGATCATGAAACGCCGCATTGAGCGCCTGCTCGCGCACGACCTTCCAGATCTCGCGACGCGGTACGATCTCGCCGATACAACCGCGCAACTCGCCCCGCTTGTTCAGCGTCACGAACCCGCCCCGCATCGCGCGCAGCCCATCCGTCAAGGCCGCAGGCTCGCGCAAGGCCGCGCGTCGTTCACCGCTCTTGAAGGCATCTTCAAGGGTCTCACGCGCCCAAGCCAACAGCCAATCGCAATCTTCGTCGGGGATTTTTTCTGTACTCGCTACGGCTGGCTGAACCTTTTTTGCAGGCGTGTCCCACGTCCCGGTCACCAGCGCCCCGAGATAACTCACCGAATTCCGCGTATCATGCGTAAGCCGTCCCGATGTTTCATAAGCCGTGCGTTCGACCTTGGCGTTTTCCGGCATCATCGCCAACAGGAACGCCAGCGGATCGCGTCCGCAGACCGTGGCGCCGGTCTCATCCAGCCGTTTCAGAAAACCATCAAGATCCTTGCGCGCGAACAGGTCGAAGATTCCCATGTCCAGCGTCTCGATCTTGTTTTGCACATCATTGGTAAACGGCACATACCCGTAGTTCGCACCGTAATGCGTGAAGTCCGAACTCGCGACCACAAGCGTGCGGTCATCCAGCAATTCTCTGAACGCGGCGGCCGCCTTCAGGAGATTCCCGGGATCGAACTGCCCGCACACCATGCACACGACCGGGATGTTGGTGGCCAGACACGCTTGAATGAGCGGCAACTGGATCTGATCGCTGTGCTCTTGTGTATGTGCCTGCGGCTCCTGTGTGACGAAGGGCAATGCCCGCGCACGCTTCACGAACGCCGTGTCTACCGGCAACTCACCGAGCGGTGTGCGGAAATGCGTCGCATCCGGAATACTGACCCGGTTGTGCATCCCCACGTAGTGGCTGGGCCCCATCACCACAATACGGTCGATCGGTTTGGGGTCAATGCGCAGAAAAACTCCTGCCGCCACACGTCCTGAAAAGCGGTAACCCGCATGCGGCACCACCGCCGCGCACACATTTTTTTTGCGCACGACTGTGATGCCTTTGCACAACTCCGCGATCTCATCACGCAATGCGCGTTCACTATCCTGAAACCAGCGGCCCGCCAACGGCGACACCATTACTTTTTTCATTGGCACATCCTCCTGATTTGGCGACCGTGGCCGCTCGCCCGAACAGCCCACCATCGCGACCGCACATACAATCGACACCACTCCCGGCAGTATCCTGCGCATATCATTCCCTCCCGCGCTCAACCCGCCCACTTGGCCATTTGCCGCACACGCGCGTCATCCAGACGGCACACGCGCATCCGCCGCTGGCGGCACAGCATCGCCGCCACCAGCGACAACAAGAAGCCGCGGCGCGTGAAACGCATCGCGCGCGTCACGACCAAGCTCCATAGACCGGCCTGCCGCACGCCATACAGCCACCGTCCGGCTTGATGCGGTTGGCGGTCACTACATACCGCTGGCGCGTCACCACGCGCGCGCCACAGCCCGCGCAGAAGGTGTCGTCACCGTCCGGCACCTCGGCATTGCCCACATACACATGCTTGAGGCCCGCAGCTTTGGCGCGCTCCCGCGCCCGCAGTAGCGTCGCCAGCGGCGTGGGCGGCAGATGCGTCATGCGGAACGCCGGAAAAAACCGCGAGAGATGCAATGGTATCTCCGCACCGGCGTACTCGGCCACCCATCCAAAAAGCTGGTCCAGCATCTCATCCGAATCGTTAAGCGTCGGGATCACCAGACTCGTGATCTCCACATGCACGCGCGCCTCAAGCATCCGCTGGACGGTTGCCAGCACCGGCGCCAAACTGGCCCCGCACACCTCTCGGTAAAAGTCCTCGCTGAACCCCTTGATATCGACATTCGCCGCATCCACATAAGGCAGCAACGCGGCCAGCGGTTTCGCATTGATGTATCCGGCTGTCACCAGCACATTGCGCAGCCCGACCTCGCGCGCGGCGATGCAGCAGTCGCGCACATACTCATAATTGATCAGCGGTTCATTGTAGGTATACGCCACATGGGCGCAGCCATGTTTTTTCGCCAGCGTGGGAAGTGCCGCCGGCGGCAGGTCAAAAGCCGTGATATCCTCCGGATTGCCTTGCGAAAGATCCGCGTTCTGGCAGTGTTTGCAATGCAGGTTACACCCAGCCGAACCAAGCGACAAAATCATCTCGCCCGGAAAAAAATGAAACAGTGGCTTTTTCTCCATTGGATCCACATGCACCGCGCATGGACGCGCGTACGTCACCGCCACCAGCCGCCCGTCCAGATTCATCCGAACCCGGCATTCACCACTGAATCCCGGCGGGATACGACATGCCTTCGGGCAGATGCCACAACGGATCACCTCTCTGTTTCGGCCTGACATCCTGTACCTCTGCTGGGAGGAGTTGCCTCGGTCTGACAGTGCGCACCACACGCAGCAAAAACCGGTATCTTCTCGCCGTTTTCGTCGACCCGTACGAACGTGATGTCGGTACTGAAGATCACGTCCTCCACGCTCTGATGCAATTCGCGCCGCGAAACATGGACTTCGTATGTGACTGAAGTACGGCCGACCCGCTGGCGGACAATCTCAAAGCGCAGGATCGATCCGCCGGAGACACTCTTTTTGAACTCGACGCGGTCCATGCCGATCGTCACAAAACGCGCTCCGGGGTAATCAAGGCTGACCGCCATCCATGCCGTCTCGTCCACCCACTTCAGCAGATTACCGCCGAACAACGCACCATATTGGTTCATGTGTTCAGGCATCACGAGCTTGTATGAGATCATGGCGGTCACTTCAGTTCGGATTCATAAGGGATCGGCACACCGTAATGCGTATGAACTTTCAACATCTCGGCCATCACTTGCTGGCGCGCCTCGCGCGAATAATCCGCCACGAGGTGGTACATCTTCTGGTTCGCCCAGCGCTGCTTCAAAGCGGCTGACCCGAGTTTGGCATGACGCGACATGCTGAGCCGGAAGATAGAATCATAGCCTTTGTCTGATGCCAAACCGCGCACCTGAAAAACCAATTCCTCCGTGGTTTCTGGACAGACACCGCACAGTTCCAGTTGGCGGCCCTTGTAGAGGTTGGACGTGTTTCTGGGGTACACCTCGCACTTCGATGCCGAGTCGAAAACCACCGTGATGTCCCCCATCACGGGATAGCGCACCCCCTCATAGACCGGCTGGAACGCCGCAGGCAGATCCCAACGGTTACCCTGATGCATGACGGTTGACATGCCGCGATTACAGTAAGTGAGCATATCGAGCAAATAGACATTGGCCTTGCTCTGGACGCCGAACATGTAGACCGAAATCATGCCGCTGTTGATCTTGGAAAACTCGCCGATGATTTTGGCGCTCTCCGTAAGGCCAGCGGTCGGCTTGCCGTCCGTAACGACCACTGCGATCATCGGGCGTCGAGGATCGCGCGGCAGCCGTATCAGCGAGCGCAGCGAACCGAAGAGGTCTGTCTGACCGAAGGCGCGCATACCATCCACGAATGCAGATGCTTTGACAAGATTTTCGGTCGAGGCAACACCCCACTCCTTAAAGCAGGTCTCGAATGTATCACGGAATGCGACAACGTTGAAGCGGTCGCCCGGATTGAGGGTTCGGAGCGCCGCCGCCATGCCGCGCCGACAGAAGACCATGCGTTCCTCCGTCATCGAGGCCGAAACGTCCTGCACGAAGACAATGTCTTTAGCGATGACCGGCACCTGCTTGTCGGTGCGCGGCTGGATTCCGATGCGGAAATAGACCCGCCCCGGCTCGGCGGGATCGCGGAAGGTCTCCAAACCAACGGCCAACAGGTCATCGATCGGCACATAGTCGATCGTCTCCCGCAACGCCGCGATCTGCGCCTGGGCCTCGCGCGCCCGTATCTCCTCCGCACTGACCTCTTGTCCGGCCGGTGTCTGCCGGGCCGCCTCTTCGAGTTGCTTCCTGACACGCTCTTGTTGCGCCTGCGTGAGCCGTTCGCCGTCAGTGCTTCCGGTGGCCGTACCATCGGCGGTCGTACCGTCGGCGGCTTTCTTTCCGGCGGTCGGGCCTTCGGTTGCCGCCCCCCCAGCCACCGTCCCGTCAGCCGTCACGCCCGTCTTCTCGCCGGGCCGCACTCCGAAACGCGCTTCGGTTGTGTCGGTGCTGACTTTAGCCGCAGTCTCAGGCACCTCCGCAACCGGCGGCTTGAGGGAGCCCTTGCTGATATCCGTATCGAAAACTTCCGCCGCTTCTGCGAGCTTGGGTGGTTCGGGATCTCTGCCGAAGCGACGACCGACCAGATCGATTGACGGCACGATATCCGGCGCTTTGGGCACCCGTTCGATCATCGGGATCTCGCGTCGTGGCAAAGCAGCCACATCGTCCTGCACGGTACGGTCAAAAATCTGCGCGATCTCCTGGCGCGGCATCCACGGCGTGGTGTCGATCTGCTCGGGAACCACCTGTTTCAACACAGGCACCCCCGGCATCAACGCTTCGCGCGGGATCGGTGGCGGCACGGTGAGCACAGGGGTTGCACTCTGGCTGAGTTCGTCCACCCGCTCGCCGGCCTCAATTGGCCCGCGGCTCGGGGCTTCACGCTCGCCCATGATCCTCTCGGCGATGCGCATTGGATCGGCATGCATCATCTCCACGCGCATCGGCGGCACGCGGTCGCCATCGAACCATTCACGCGATTTCTGGCGCAGACCGCTCGCAACGCTGCCCAGCGCCCAGTCCGCGAACAGATACATGCAGACCACATGGATGACCGCGGACAACAAAACGGCCACGCAAGCCAACATCACGCGATGCTCGCTCTGTCTCTGATGCTGTCCAAAGCCGTGCGGTATCATGCTCTGCCCTTCTCCTCACGAGACTGCGTCTCCGTCTGCGTCGCCCCTTGGCGCGACAGCGGTGAATCCGGATAGCGCGCCCTCAATTCTTCACGCATCGCCTGCGCCTCCTGTCCGCGCCCCAGTTTGTCGAGCAGGACTGCGGCCTTGTGCAACGCCTCCGGCACAAGCGTAGCGTCGTTGAACAGGATGCCGACGCTCATGTAGTAGCGCAGCGCGGCATCTTCATCGCCTTTCGCCTCAGCGTTGCGCGCAAGTCCCATGTAGGCATGCACCCGCAACCCCAGCAACTCCGGTGTTGACGCGCGCGCCGCAGCGTCGTTGAAATGGTTCGCGGCCTCATCAAAACGACCGGCCTGCATCATCAGTTCGCCCAGTCGCAATGCTGCCTCGGCACCGTAAGCGGTCGACGCACCTGAGGCCAGCGCTTCCTTGAACGCGTGGATCGCGGGATCGCGCTCCTCCTTGGCCCGATGTATCCTGCCGAGCAGGGTCCAAGCGGTCTGCACCCAGCCCTTGTCTGGCTTGAGTGCCAGCAGGGCGTTCGCCGCTTTGGCTGCGGCATCCAATCGCTTCTGTCCCAACTGAAATTCTGCGAGCCACGCCAGACGATCAGGACCGATCCTCTCGGTGATCGGTGCATCCAGCAACTTCTGGAAGATCTCGGCGGCCTCTTCCTTGCGTCCGTCCTCCTGCAGCAAAAGACCCAAATCCAGCATCGACTCGCGCTCGAACTCCTTCGGCGGCGAGGCGGCCAGACAGGCGCGGAACAATTTTTCCGCCTCCACCCGGTCACCGGTCTGACGGGCCACCGCAGCCCGCCAGTAGAGCACTTCAGCTTTGCGCGCATCATCCGGGAAGCGGCGCGTGCGCTCATCCAGCGTCGCGCCGGCCGCGCGCGGGTTCTTGGCGCGCAACTCCTCCATCGCTTTCTGGTAGAGTGTCTCGGCCACCTCCTCGCTCTCCGGATACTGCGTCAGCAGCGCAGTCCAATCGCGCAAAGCGGCCTCACTCTGACCGAGGCGCGAACGACAGACTCCGGCGGCATAGAGCGCCTTCGAGGCCAGCGGATCCTTGGGGAAACGCTCGGCCACCTGTTGGAACCAAGCGGCAGCCGACTCCCACGTCTCCTGCTTCTGTAACAGCCAGCCCAGACGGTAGAGCGCATCCTTGACGAACGGACTCTTAGGACATTTATCCACCAGCAGGCGATAGTTCTGCACGGCGGCCTCGACCTTCTGAACGGCGACCGCCGACTCGGCGCTCATCCAGTAGATATTGTCAGCATGCTCAGGAAGCGGCGCGACAATCTGCGCGGCGGCATCCAAAACCTCCTGGTATTTGCCGTCGCTGTAAAGCGTCGAGAGCCGTTCATACTGGGCCGGCGGCGCCATCTTGCCGTTCGGGAACTCGGCCAACTGTCGGGTATACATCACCACCGCATCAGCACGTTGTTCAAGTTGGCGCAGACAGTTTGCCTTGACGTAGAGGATCTCTTCGCGATCTGGATGCTGCATGTGGCCAATCACGCGGTCCAACAATTCGGAGGCCTCCTTATAGCGACCCGCATGGTAGTTAGCCCATGCGGCGGGCAGGGCACTCTCGGTTATACGCGGTGAATTCGGAAACTTGGTGCGCAGCGCCAAGAAAAGATTGGCGCTTTCCTCGTGACGACCGTCCAGCAACGAAACCTGCGCCGCGAAATACGAGGCCTCTTCCACCACCTTGGCATCCTTAGCCTTATGGGCCAGATCCAGATAGATGCCTAAGGCACGGCGGCGATCCTCCGCCGTGTTGCGTCGCGTCAACAACCAAGCCTTGCGCAGTCCGGCATACATCCCGTAATCAGTGTCCACATACTCTTTGACCAGCACTTCGTAGCGCGCCAGCGCCTCATCCGGACGCTTCAACTTCTCGAGCGTCTCGCCGCCGTGGTAGAGCGCAGCCGCACGCACCTCGGCGGGCATGGAGGCCTCTGACAGCTTGGCGAACGCGGCAGCGGCCTCATCGAGCGAAGTGCCGCCGGACTCCATCAGAATCAAAGCGCGTTGCAACCGGGCACGCAATGCGTTACGGCTTTCTGGAAAGGATTCCACCAGACGTTTGTAGGCTGCTTCGGCCTCGGGCAACCTTTTCAAGCGGCGGCAACACTCGCCCAGGCGGAAGAGCACGTCATCAAGCGCCGGCACGTCCGGCGTCTCGGCCAACGCCGCATACTCGCGCGCCGCCAGATCGAAGAGGCTGCGACGGAAAAGCCCGTCCGCCAACTGCATGCGGTCGGTCACGTCCACGGAATCGGTGGCCGCCACGGCATTCAGACCGGCCAGCAATATTCCCGCGCATAGGTATATGACACACCTCATCATTGTTTCTCCGTCGCGTCGCTCTTCTCCTCGGTCGTCGCCATTGAAAAGTTCCAGATGTCAGCTTTGCGGCAGGTGTCGATCACCTTGATCACATCCTCGTAGAGCGTCTCTCTGTCGGCGCGCAACACGACTGGCTGCCCCGGAAAGTAACGCGCCAGACGGTCGAGACGCGTCCTGAGCGCATCGAGGGTCAGATCCTGCTGGTTGACAGAGACGCGTCCATCCTTCGTGATGTTGATGATGATTTCACCGGGCAAACGGTCCGGCACCTTGCCGCTCTGGGCCGAGGGCAGGCTGATGTTGATCTCATACTCCCATTGCGAAAAAACCGAGGTCGTAATAAAGAAAAAGAGCAACAGGAAGATGATGTCCATCATGGACGTCATCTGGATCGTCGGGAGCACACCCCGTCGGGTCTTGCGAAAAGTCATGGTTGGCGATCCTCCTCTTGGTTACCGGTCAGCGTAGGCGGAACTCTCGGCTCCTACGGCCACACCGATGATCGCGTTCATGATCTCGGCCGAAGCGCTCTCAAGGTTGGCGATCTGGCGACTCGCGCGACGGCGGAACCAAGCGTAGAACGCCATACAGGGAATCGCAACAATCAGGCCGAAAACCGTCGTGACGATCGCTTGCGACACGCCCGCCGCGAGCACCACCGGCTTGGCGCTGGCAATGTCGCTCGCCACCGATCCGAAGGCGGTGAGCATGCCCAGCACCGTACCCAGCAATCCCAGTAGCGGCGCGATTGTCGCCACGTCCAGCAGGAACTCGGTCTGCCCTTGGATCGCGTCGGCCTGGCGCGCACCCTCCGATTCAGCCGCCCCCCGCAGCAACGACACGTCGCACTGCGGCACGTTGCGCAGACAGTCGAGCATGGACAGCACGACCGATGCCAGTGCACAGGGATGGCGCTCGCAGAGTCGGCGCACCTCATTCAGGTCATTGGCGCGGATACGCGCAAGCAGGTCCACCATCAGTTCGTGCGGCGTCACCGCGCCGGAGCGCAGGACGATCAGGAAATAAAAGACCATCGCCAAGGCGAGCACCGAGATCGCGGCGAGCACCCACATGATCCAGCCGCCATATCCCCAGGCCTGCTTGAACGACATGCCATATTCGTTAACCGCAGGCGACGCCGCGGCCGCAGCCGCCTCCTGAGCCACCGCGCACGCCGCCGTGCCCAGGAACATTCCAACGCCTGCTACCACCTGTTGAATCCTCATGCTCGTCATCCTTTCTCCGTCTTCTCTTCACAAACTCCGTCATTCTCACACTACCGGGAACGTCACGCCCAGCAGTTTGGCGAAGGCCGCATGCGCGTGCCTACGCCGTTCACGCACCCACCGGCGTACCTCGCCGGCACGTGTGCGGTAAAAATCGAAATCGAGACCCGCCGTGCCGCCTTCGTGCGTCTTGGCGGCCACCGCCTGAACAGGATCGGCCGCTTCCAACTCATCGAGATGCGACCGTACATGTTGGTAGGCGTCTCGGAACGGCATGCCACCGGCCACCAGTTCCAGCGCACGGTCAGTCGCAAACACGCCCGGCGCGAATCCCGCGCGCAGCCGCTCGGGCCGCACCTTGAGCGCGGCGACCATCAGCGCCATGATACGCAGCGACGCACGTGTCACGCGCAGTCCCTCCATGTACAGTTCCTTGGTCTCCTGCAGGTCGCGGTTGTAACCGCCCGGCAGTGCCTTCAAAATGGTATTCGCCGCCGTACCGTAACCCAGCACCATCGCAGCCTTGGCGCGAATCAGTTCCAGCACATCCGGATTGTACTTCTGCGGCATGATGCTACTGCCGGTACACAACTCGGGAGGCAGCACGAAATAGCCAAACTCCGGCATCGAAAACAGAATCAGGTCCTCGGCCAGACGCGACAAACTCAGCATGATCTGCCCGCAGGCGGCAAGCATCACAGCCTCATTCTTGCCGCGCGCATTGCTCGCGTGGAAAACGTTGTGATGCGGACGATCAAAGCCCAGCAACCGCGCCGTCAACGCACGGTCCAACGGCAGCGGCACCCCGTATCCGGCGGCCGAGCCGAGCGGACAACGGTCATTCGTGATATAGGCAGCCTCCACCAGCGGCAGGTCGTCCAAGAGCAACTCAGCATACCCAGTGGCCCACAAGCCCACCGTGCTCGGCATCGCCGGTTGCAAGTGGGTGCGCCCCACCATCGGCAGCCGCACATGACGCCGCCCGAACGCCGTCAGCCGCTCAACCAGCACGGCGATCTCCTCGGCCAACCCCAGCAATTGATCCTTGGCATGCAGGCGGATGTCCACCGCCACCTGATCGTTACGGCTGCGCCCGGTGTGCACCCGGCGCCCGAGGTCGCCCAGCCGCTCGGTCAACCGCCGCTCCACCGCCAGATGCACGTCCTGGTCGGCCTCTGTAATTGCAAACGTCCCGTCGCGCACCTCGCGGATGATCTCGACCAGCGCCGCAACCACCCGGTTGCGTTCTTCTGTCTCCATGATCGGCGGCGCGACGCGCATCTTTGAAAGCATCGTCACGTGCGCCGCCGTGCCCAGACAGTCCCACACCGCCAGTTCCAGATCAAGCACCGGATCCTTGCCGACCGTGAACGACAACACATCCGGATGGATCTGGCCGACGATCGTTTTCTGATTTCCGTCCGCTTTCGCCATGTCAATTCCCTTGCGCGTCAACTCCCTGCGCACCCGCGCTTCGCTGAAAAACCTCGCCGCGCGCCACGCGCCGCTCGAGCGTCCCACGCATCCCTTCCGCCTCCAAAAGCAGGCGCGTCAGTTCTCCCTTTTCCGCACCGCGCGCCAACGCGCTGAGAAAGGCTCCGTAGGCGTCAGCAACCGCAAGAAGCATGCCATCACGCCCAACCGCAGCGACCCGTATGCGTACGCTTTGCGCGGCGGCCGCGACGCGCACCTCGGGTGCCTCCGCACGCACCACCGCCTGTTGAAACGTACACCACGGGTGGGTGTCGCTAAAGTTTTTATCATAAAACGCGGGGTACAGCAACAGGTACGCGCGAAAACGACGGACAATTCCGGCTGTCGTCAGTCCCGGCCGCGCCACAACACGGCCCTCACTCAACATCCGCCGGTCCACATGCTCATCGAAGGCGAACATGTCGTCACTCCCGGCCAACAGCCGCGCAACCTGCTCGACCGACCACGGCACACCGGTCGCGGCCGCGCGTAGCAGATGTTCGAAATGCGAAACTCCATCGCGCCGCTCCATCAACCAGCCCGCAAGCACCGCAGCGACCGCAGGTTCGCGCGTCGCTGCCAGGCTGTCCGCCTCAACCAACGCGGTGGCGGGCGGCAGGCAGGCCCGTGACCAAAGCAACAGCGTGCGATCAATGTCCGCTTGACGCCGTCCGCGATCGATATAGCGCAACAGTCCATCGATCAACCACGCCGGCACATCCTGCATGGTGGCTTCCGTCCCGCCGGCCTCCACCATCCAACCCCGCAGCAACGCCACGCAGATCGCACGCCGGAACAGATCCAGATCCGCTGTTTCGGGATCGGGCAACTCGATCCGCTCACGCACCACACCGCCGGCATCGCGCAGACGCGCCGTCAACACACGCGTATCGCCATCGCTCTTGCCGCCGATCGCCACCTCCAGTGGCGCGAGTTGTGTACCCAATTTGAGCCGCAGCACCCGCTGCAGCTCGGCACTGAACTGCGTCACAAAGGTCAACACCGGCATACGGTACCCCGCCTTGTGCCCGGGCGCAAAAACCGTCACCGTGCCGTCACTCGAATAGACCGGCGCCGCAGGCGCGGCCCCGCGCGGTAACCGCGGCCCCTCCATCGTCTGCGCTGGTCCCGCCAAAGGCGCTAAGGCCAACGCCAGCACCACCAGCCATTCTATTCTGACTCCCCGCATCATGATTGCGCCTTAAGCCATCAACGCCTGCACAACGGTCAACGCCTGACGGGTCGCTTTAACATCGTGGACGCGCACCACGGCAGCGCCGTGCATCGCACACCAAACCGCAATCCCGACACTGCCCCCCACCCGTTCGGTCGGCACGGGTTCGTTGCACAGTTCACCGATGAACCGCTTGCGAGACACACCGATCAGCACCGGCGCAAGCCGCGTGAATCGTTCCGTGGCCGCCAACAGTGCCACATTCTGCGCCGTGTCCTTGGCGAAGCCGATACCAGGATCAATGACCATCTGTTCCGCCGCGATGCCTTGTTCGGCGGCAAAAACCAACGCCTTGCGCAGCTCCTCCTCAACCTCGCCCACCACGTCATCGTAGCCCGTAAGTCCCGCCATATCCTGCGGAGTACCGCGCATGTGCATGGCAACCATCCCCGCGCCGGTCTCACGCACCACCGCCGCCATCGCGACATCACCGGCGAACGGCATCACGTCGTTCACAATACACGCGCCGGCCGCGACCGCCTCGCGCGCAACAGCGGCGTTGCGCGTATCGACCGATATCGGTACATCGCTGACTGCCGTCACACGACGGATCACCGGCAGCACGCGCCGGCACTCCTCGTCCTCGCTGACCGGTGCGATGCCCGGCTGCGTCGACTCACCGCCGATGTCAAGAATGTCCGCCCCCTCCTCCACCAACTCCAGCGCATGGGCCACGGCGCGTTCCTCGTCGAACCACTTGCCGCCATCGGAAAACGAGTCAGGCGTCACATTGACAATGCCCATCACCAGAGGCCGTGTCAACGGCAGACGCCGTTCCCGGCACTGCCACTCCCGAAACTGGACAGATCGTTCATCCATAGCGTTCACTCTTGCACTCGGCGCACAGCCTCGTTCGTCACTCCCACGGCAGCGGCGGCGGTGCCGCGCCATCCCCCTCGGATACGGGCGTATCATCGGCAGGCTGCGCCGGAGGCTCGTCAATAGCGGGCGGCGCGTCTTCCGAATCCTCATGCGCCTGCTCTTGGTCGGCGCGCTCGTCATCGTTCCGAATCCGCCCCTCTTTGATCAACTCCTCAACATCGCGGCCGTCCATGGTCTCAGCCTCAAGCAAGTGCTCCACCAACAACTCGAGTCGCTTACGGTTCTCCGCCAACATCTGCGAAGCCCGCGCGTAGGCTTCCGATACCAGCCGATCGACCTCTTCATCAATCTTACGCGCCGTGGCCTCGCTGTAAGCCTGATGGCGCGCCACCTCGCGGCCAAGGAAGAGCGTCTCCTGATTATCGCCGAACGACTGGAACCCGAAAGCATCGCTCATGCCGTAGGCACAAACCATTTTGCGCGCGATCTCACTGGCCATCTTGATATCCATACGCGCGCCGGTCGACAGGTCACCGGTGAACATCTGCTCCGCGATACGTCCCCCCATCAGCACGACCAACTGATCGAGCAACTCCTTCTTAGTACGGTTGAGCACATCACGCTCCGGCAGCGACATCGTCGCTCCCAACGCCTGTCCGCGCGGAATAATCGTGACCTTGTGCAACGGCTCGGCATGTTCGCACAACACTTGCAACAGCGCGTGGCCGGACTCATGCCACGCCGTGATGAGGCGCTCGCGGTCCTCCATGGCGCGGCTGCGGCGCTCACGGCCCCACAACACCTTGTCGCGCGCCTCTTCAAGGTCAATATGCTCCACCGACCGCTTGCCGCAGCGCGCGGCCAGCAACGCGGCCTCGTTGAGCAAATTGGCAAGATCAGCACCGGAGAAGCCCGGCGTACCGCGCGCAATACGTGACAGATCCGCGCCGGGCGAGAGCTTGATCTTCTGCGCATGCATGTCGAGAATCTCCTTGCGGCCGGAAAGCGTCGGCAGGTCGATGATGATCTGACGGTCAAAACGCCCCGGGCGCAACAACGCCGGATCCAACACGTCGGCACGGTTGGTCGCCGCGATGATGATCACGCCCTCCGAAGTCTCAAAGCCGTCCATCTCCACCAGCAACGCATTGAGCGTCTGCTCGCGCTCGTCGTGGCCGCCGCCGATACCGGAGAAACGGCTGCGCCCGACAGCATCGATCTCGTCGATGAAGATCAGGCAGGGCGCATGCTTCTTGCCCTGCTCAAACATATCGCGCACGCGCGACGCCCCCACACCCACGAACATCTCGACGAAGTCAGACCCGCTGATACTGAAGAACGGCACCCCCGCCTCCCCGGCGATCGCCTTCGCCAGCAGCGTCTTGCCCGTGCCGGGCGGCCCCATCAACAGCACGCCCTTGGGGATGCGTCCGCCCAACTTCTGAAACTTCTGCGGATCTTTCAGGAACTCGACGATCTCCTGCACCTCCTCTTTCGCCTCTTGAATACCGGCCACATTTGCGAAGGTAACCTTTTTCTTATCCTGGCTGAGCATTTTGGCCCGGCTCTTGCCGAAGCTCATGGCCCCCATGTTGGCCGACCTGACTTGGCGGAAGAACACAAAGTAGAGCACCCCCAAGAAGAGCGCGATCATCAGCAGTTCGCGCAACAACGGACCGAAAAAGTTGTTGCTGTTCACCACCGGACACGGAATATTGTTCTCCAACAGGAACTGCTCGAGATTCTCGGAGGGTATCACATTGACGCGGAACCGCTCCTTGGACACGCCCTTTTTCGTTCCACGCAGATAGGTGATGCCGTTGGCCTCGCGCACCAGCGAGACCTCTTCGATCTGCCCCTCCTTGACCATGCGGCGGAATGCGAGCTGATCGATCGGTTTGAACTCGCCTTCCGGCTTGTGGTAAATCATGCCCAGCATGAGGAGCAGCAGCATCCCCACCACCAGCCACGCCCCGAACACCCGCTTGGGCGGTATGGCACCAGCGGCGTCCCTCTCTTTCTTTTCAGTCGACGGAGGCAAAACCGGAGGTTGCTTGGGGGGCATCTCACGTTTATTTTGAGGCTCATTAGACATAGCCGCATATCATACGTTTTAAGACCCCGATCGGGCAATGCGAAAATCCTTCCTGTTTGACAGCCCATGCCACGCATTGTTATCCTTTGGGACGTTTTTTGAGTTTTGTGCCACTGCGTTTTGAAAGGATCGTCCAACATGAACCCCCACAACCTGTTTGCCTGTTTTGCCGTTGCGCTCCTGTGCGTGATGCGTGCTCCGTTGTACGCACAGTCCCCCGCCGAGCTGACCACTGCCGAGTGCTTCAGTAATTCCGCAGGTGAGAAACTACTCTACCGCCTCTACCGGCCGACCGGCGTAGCCGCCGACCGCAAGCTCCCGCTTGTCCTGTTCCTGCACGGCGCCGGCGAGCGCGGCACCAACAACGTCAGCCAGCTCGTACACGGCATCGCATCGCTGATCCGTTATGGCCAGCAGGCCAACGATCCCGCCATCCTGCTGATCCCGCAATGCCCGGCAGGAAAGCGCTGGGTCGAAGTTCCCTGGGATGCGCCGTCGCACACCATGCCCGCCGAACCGTCATACTCCATGCATCTAGCACTGGAACTGGTCCGCACAACCATGGCATCCCTGCCGGTCGATCCAGCGCGCGTGTACGTAACCGGCATCTCGATGGGCGGCTACGGCACATGGGATGCCATCCAGCGTGAACCGAAACTGTTCGCGGCGGCCCTGCCGATCTGCGGCGGCGGCGACACCGCGCAGGCACCGGCCATCAAACGCGTCCCGATCTGGGCCTTCCACGGCGATAAAGACGGTGCCGTGCCCGTAAACCGTTCGCGCGACATGGTCAACGCCCTCAAGGCGTGCGGCGGCAACATCCAGTACCGCGAGTATCCCGACGCCGGCCACAACGTCTGGACCCGCACCTATGACGACAACGCGGTCCTTAGCTGGTTCTTTGCGCAGCGCCTCAACGGTGCGGGCAAGTGACCCATCTGTCCGCTCGCCTTTTCCACCACCCCCGATAACCGCACACAAAGGTCTCTATGCCTACATCTGACGACATTGCCTCTCTCCATTTCCGTGGTCAGGACCACGAGTTCCCGGTAATCACCGGTAGCGAGCACGAACTCGGAATCGATATCACCGCATTGCGCAAAAAAACCGGTGCCGTTACTTTAGACTACGGCTACCTCAACACCAGTTCCTGCGAAAGCGCCATCACCTATCTGGATGGCGAAAAAGGGATTTTGCGCTATCGAGGGTATCCGGTCGAGGATCTCGCCGCCCACTCGCGCTTTGTGGAAGTCGCCTATCTGTTGATCAACGGGCACATGCCCACCCCGGACGAACGTACGAGGTGGTCGAGCCTCTTGAACGAGCACTCGATGATCCACGAAGACATGCGGCATTTTTTCTACCGCTTCCCGGATCGCGCCCACCCGATGGCGATTCTTTCCGCGATGGTGGTGTCGCTGTCAACCTTCTACCCCGAACTGACGCAGCACCGCCCCGACGAGCCCGAGGAGGAGATCCGCATCGCCGCCACGCGCCTGATGAGCAAGCTGCGCACGATCGCCGCGTTTTCATACAAGAAGTCGATCGGCGAGCCTTTTGTCTATCCGCGCCACGACCTCAAGTACTGCGCGAACTTCCTCAACATGATGTTCAGTTCGCCGGTCTGCCCGTATGAAATCCGACCGGAGATCGTGCGGGCGCTAAACATCCTCCTGATCCTCCATGCCGACCACGAGCAGAACTGTTCGACCGCAGCCGTGCGGCTTGTCGGCAGCGCGCGCGTCAACCTCTACGCCTCGGTATCGGCCGGCATCTGCGCCCTCTGGGGGCCGCTGCACGGCGGTGCGAATCAGATGGTGATCGACATGCTCGAAGAAATCCGCGACAGCGGTCAGAGCGTGCGCGACTACGTTGAGCAAATCAAAGCCTCAAAAGGCCACAAACTGCTCTACGGTTTTGGGCACCGCGTTTACAAGACTTACGACCCGCGCGCAAAAATCATCAAGGCGTGCTGCCACGACTTGCTTAACGTGCTCGAGGTCAATGACCCGCTGCTCGACATCGCGCATGAGCTTGAGGATTACGGCCTGAACGACGAGTATTTCCTGTCGCGCAACCTCTACCCCAACGTGGATTTCTACAGCGGCATCATCTACCGCGCCATCGGCATCCCCAAGGAGATGTTCACCGTGATGTTCGCGCTCGGACGTCTGCCCGGCTGGATCGCGCACTGGAAAGAGGCCCGCGAAGATCCGCGCTTCAAGCTCCAGCGCCCGCGCCAGATTTATGTCGGCCCGAATATGCGACTGCTCCGCGATGAAGACAAAGCGCGCGAGGAATGACGGCACGCCGGCAACAGTCTCTGCAACCGGCGGCACCGATGCGCCGACGTGGCGCCGCACGCTGCCCGACCTGTTTGCGTTCGTCATCGGACTGAGCATAGCCTACCTGCTCGAGTGGGAGACGCGCGACCTCGTCTGGAGTCTCTGGCTGAGCAGCTTGATCTCCGGATACGCCACGCTCCTCGCCACTCTGGGGGCTGCAGCCTGCATTAGTCTGCGCGTACTCAACGTTGTCGATGCCAAATCAGCCTCGAAACTCTCAACGGCCTTAGCCGGGATTCTCGGGGGCTCTTTTTCCTAGGCTTCTTCTCGCTCCACTTCTGCGGCTTTCACGCCGGACATTCTGTTTTCCTTCAAGGCTTTTTCCCGCTCGACAGCGTGCCGCGCGAAGGTTTCGGCGCGGCCTTTACAAATCCGCCGCTCCTGATAATGGTGGCGCATCTTGTGCACCCGCTAAACCCACAGCCGTCTAATTACCTGTCCCTTGGTAACCCCAAAAACAGCGTCGCGCGGAATACCGCTTGCCGCACGCACTCCAAATCCGTGCAACGCTCAACTTTTAACGCTCAAGCCATACGGCTCGTGGGGACACTCGCCCTCCAAATCATGCGTTCGGCGTTCGAGGGTCACATATTCGAATATGTGCCCCTGATGGGGGCATGGAGCCGGAGACAGGCGGCGCGGCCGTTTTTTGAAGTGGCCCTTCAGGCCACGGAATATGTGGCGTCGAATCCCGGAGCGGCGGTTCTGTGGGCGGCGTTTACGCCGCCGGACGAGCAGACGCCCGTCCCTTCTCCCAGCGCTCCGCGAGCCCTGAAACCAGAAACCCTGAAACCACTCTCCGCGCCGTGCGCGGAGGCGCCTACAGCGATGCCACGTAATCCAAGCACTTCTTGGCGGCCTCGAACGCATGTTCGGGATCGCTCTCGTGCTCGATCACGTAGCAGGTCGTGCCGCCGACCTGCTCACACAGCGTCAGCGCGCGCTTGAAGTCGACAGTGCCCTGCCCGAACACCGCTCCTTTCGGACCGCCGTGCTCTTTGAGATGCACACTCAGTGACCGTCCGGGATAACGAGCGATCATGGCGTAGGGATCGCCACCGCCGCCCAAGCAGTTGCCCAAGTCGATCTGATGGATAAAGGCCTTCGGCGTGTGATCGAAGAGCACCTCCCACGAGGTGCGGTCGCCGTCGATCTTTTTGAAGTCGCCGCCGTGCGCGTGATAGCCCACATACAGGCCCGCCGCCTGCGCGGTGTCGCTCGCACGCGTGAGCGCTTCGGCGAGTTTGAGGCAGGCGTCCTTCGTCGCCATCTGTTTCGGATCGATCCACGGCACGATGATGTAAGGACACCCCAGCGCCTTATGGAAATCGATCGTCTTCTGAATCTGGTCCGGCTGGATCAGGTTGTGCCCCGTGTGCGTGCCGAACGCCTTCAACCCCGCGTCATCAAGCATCTTCTTGAGTTCAGCCGGTTTGCCGCCATACGGCCCGTACCCCGCAAACTCCACACCGGCGAAACCCAATTCGGCCGACTTCTTGATGATTCCCGCAAAGTCCTTTTCACCCTGCTTGCGGAACGAGTAGAGCTGAATGCCGACCGGAATCTTCTTGGCACCCGCCACCGTCCTCGCGCTGCCGCGCAACGCCGCAAGGCCCGCGCACGCAAGCCCCGCACCCTTCATAAACTCACGCCGTGTCTTCATATCGCCGTCTCCTTCTTTGCTATCACGTCTTCCCGGGCGGATGCCGCCCGGACATATCCTGTTCAACCGATCTCCCAGCCTTTGCGCACATGGGGCTTCAACAGCGCGTTGGCCGCCTCGCTGTTCTTAAAGCGACAGGCCGACGCATCCCACAGCAGTTCACCCGGCACCTGCTGCGAGATGCATCCCAGCAACACAGCCTCGGTCAATGGCACCGCATGATCGTAATGAGAGAAGGGCGTCGCGCCGCCACGGATCGCCTCGGCAAACTCCCAGTGGTGGTTCTTGACGCGCGGCAGCGTGACCGGAATGCCCTTGGTCGCCTCATGTTGGCCGTAGCCGCGGAACTTGGGCTCGCCCGCCATGCAGACCGCACCGTTCATGAACTTGCCCTTCTCGCCGATGATCAGCGTGGACCCCACGCCGATGCTCTGCCACGTGGCAATCGCCTCCGGGCACACTTCGTCGGCCGGCTTGGTCTTACCGTCGTACCAGTAGATCGTGACCGGCTTCTGCTGCTTGGCGGAGCGCACGACAAGCTTCACCGTCGTCGCCGCCGGATAGGTCTCCGAGAAACGCTCCGTCGTCTTCACGGTCTCGGCCGAAATCGCCTCACCCAATTGCAGGGCGCGCCAGAAGAAGCTCATACTATGGCAGGCGATGTCGCCCATCGCACCGGTGCCGAAGTCAAACCAGCCACGCCATTTGAAAGAGTGATACACATCCTTCTTATAGGGGCGCTCCGGCGCAATGCCCAGCCAGCAGTCCCACGCCAACGTCTCCGGCACCGGGTCGCTGCCCTCCGGCCGATTGATCGCCTGCGGCCAGATCGGACGGTCGGTCGAAACATGGATCTCGCGGATATCGCCCAGCACGCCGGACTGCACGATCTCGATATTGCGGCGCTGGTGATCCGAACCGTTACCGTTATTGCCCATCTGGGTCATCACGCCGCACGCCTTGGCGACTTCCGCAAAGCGGCGCGCCTCCCACACCGTGCGCACCAGCGGTTTTTCAACGTAGACGTGGCAGCCCTGTTTCATGGCCGCGATCGCCGCCGCCGCGTGCATGTGATCGGGCGTCGACACCACCACCGCGTCCAGATCCTTCTCGGTCGCCAGCAGTTCGCGGAAATCCTGATACTTGCGCACATCGGGGCAACGCTCTTTCACCACATTGGCAGAGTGGTTGAGGCGTCCGCGGTCGACATCGCACACGGCGACAATCTGCTCGCCCAGATCGTAAAACTCCTTAAGGTTCGCCCCGCCGCGCCCGCCCGAACCGATGAACGCCATATTCAGCCGGTCCCCCGGCTTGCGAAACACCGCCGGTTTGGCGATCGACATGCTTGAATACCCAGCCAAAGAAAACGCACCGGCTGCAACGCTGGTACGCAAAAAACCGCGCCGTGAAAGCTGCTTCATTCGTCTTCCCCCATCCTCGTGCGCCCCGCCACCGCTGACCCCCAGCGTACGACCCGAGCGCCCACTGTGTTTTGTATCATACCCCTTTTCCGCCGCATCGGACAAGCACGAACGTTGATTACGCATAATCGGCCCCATAGCGAACTCACCGAGCAATGCGCGGATTGTACAAATTTAGGATTGCGGTTCCGGCTCGTGCGTGAACAGATCGAAGACCAGATCCTTCTGGCGCTGCCGCCGCCCCTGCTCGTAACCGCGTGTTCCGCCGTCGTCCGTGAGATCTTCGCCGACGGGCCGTCGTTTTGGCTCGTATTGCCGGAAAGAACTCCGGTCGTATCGCTGCCTCCAAGAGGATGGTCGGCATAGGCCGTTCCAGCATGTGCCATCAGCAATCGGTAGTCTCCGGCTATCAGATACCGGGTACGGTTGTACTGGGGACAATCCAGGTGCCTGTCTTGCCCTCCAGAGCGTCGCTGATATGCTCGGGATCGGTAATCAAGGCTTTCTTGCCGCCATTTTCGATGAATTGAATACATGCTTGAATCTTTGGAAGCATGCTTCCAGAAGCAAAATGGCCCTCTGAAACGTACTGCTTGGCTTCTGCGACGGTCATTTGATCCAACCACTTTT
>DAOTMQ010000029.1:0-22241 GCA_035450385.1 Kiritimatiellia bacterium
GGCGAAAATTAATGAAGATGATTGACCCATGCGTTTCCGACCATGCAGGCAACGGCGCATACAAGCAAATCCGCATTGTGCGTCGGGATTATCGGTTGACCGAAAACTCGACCAACGCGACGCTCCGCGTGACCAAAGGTGCGTCGGGAGACGAAATTTCGACGGGCGACGCGACCGCCCATTTCATCACACCATAACGGAGGGAAAATGATGAAAACGCGATTTGTTTTGATGCTGTTGCCGTTAGCGCTTTCGGCGAGACCTTTGGATATTCGGTCTCCGAATCTCGAGCCTTCACGCGGCGCGAAGCCTCGCCCGCCGATCATGGTGCCCGTGGGTTGCGATAAGCTGCTCTCCTCTGGATGTGCCGTTTCTTCAAGCGACACTCAAGTAGACTCGGAAGCGCTTGCTGTTATCACTGACGGCAACAAAGAGTGCGGCGAGGGGTTTTCCGTGAAACTCGCCCCGGGGCTTCAATGGGTACAGATTGATCTCGGCAAGACGCAGGCTGTTTACGCCGTTTTTATCTGGCGATCCCTTCTCCTGAGGCACCTCCGAAAGGATGGTGACGCGGTTGAAAATCGACAGAGCCTTGTACCGGTCGGCCGCGCATGTGTTAAGGCTACTGAGAAACTGGAACGGGGAACTCGATTCCCTGTGGATGACTTCAGATGCATGACCTGAGCAAGTGAATCAGGGATGCGCCCGAAAATAAGGGATTGCCTTGTGCTGACCGACCGTTTTGGGCACAATAACGTGCCATGGACAAGTGCTTTGTATTGAGGAGTCGATGTGGCGTTTTTGGATGAAGTGGAGCCGTCTTTGGACGCGTTGGAACAGAAGCTGGGCTATGCGTTCAAGGATCGGGTGTGGCTGCAAACAGCGGTGACGGCACCGTCTTACCGTACGGATCACCCCGGGCCTGAAGTCCGCGATAATCAGCGGCTGGAGTTTTTGGGCGACGCGGTCTTTGGGCTCTTGTGTGCGCAGTGGCTTTTCGCGCGGTATGCGGATGCGGACGAGGGCATGTTGACCGTTCGTCGCAGCCTGCTGGCGAGCGGGCGTGCGCTGGCAGACATGGCGCGTCGGCTCGGCGTGGGTGATTGGTTGCGGCTGGGACGCGGTGACGCGGCGGCGGGCGGGCGCGATAATGACAATACACTGTCGGACGCGATGGAGGCGCTGTTTGGCGCGGCGTGGTGCGATGGTGGACTGCCGGCCGCCGAAGCAGTATTCAATACCGTAATGGCCGGTTGCGAGGATATTCCGATCGACACTGAAAGGGATAACCCAAAAGGCAAGTTGCAAGAGGTCGCGCAACACTATGCTTGGCCGGACTCGCCCACGTATGAATTGGTGCAGACATCGGGGCCGCAGCATGCGCCCGAGTATCGCGTGGCTGCGCGCGTACACGGCGGCCATCAGGCGTTTGGCGAAGGCAAAACGAAACGCGCTGCGGAAAAGGCGGCTGCGGCGGCGTTGCTCAAGGTGTTGGTTGAAAAGGGTGTAGCAATTGATGATCCGTAAAAGCCGGCCGCGCGACTGCGGCGGCATTGCGGACCAAGAAGGTGGTGACAGCGATGAGTAAAGCAGAAAAAGGCAGAGAAGCGGAAGGCGGGAAACCGCAGGGGCCGACCGCGCGGTCGTGTCCGTTGGTGCTCGATGGCGAAATCGATGCGCGTGACTTTTCACCCGCGGATTGCGTGACCTGCGACGAGTTTGACTGCCCGTTTTGCGAGGCGGCGCATGGCTCGGGCGCGTTGCGGAGCAGGCTGTTTGCCAGCGACGGCGCGGATGATGACATGGATGATGACCTGTGGGGCGATGACGAAATGGCGTTCGGTGCCGATGAGGAGGAAGAAGACGAGTCCGACGCCGATGATGATTTCTTTTGATGGTTGAGGCCCTTGCCTCTCGTGGCATGGGCGTCCCGCCCATGAAACACGGGCAAGATGCCCGTGTCACATCTGGCTTTCCCTCCGCGCACAGCGCGGAAGGCGGCTCGTGGGGACACTCGCCCTCCAATGCCGGAGGAACCGCTCAACGCTCAACGTTCGTTTCGCGTGCGTCGCAGTAGGCGGCGATGGGGCAGCCGTCACAGCGGGGGTTGCGCGGGGTGCAGCGTGTTTGCCCGAAGGCGACCAGATACGAGTTCCAGGTGATCCAGTAGCGGGTCGGAAGAATCTGCCGTAGCGCCATTTCGGTCTCGAGCGGGGTCTTGGTCTGAACCAGTCCCAGACGATTGGTGATCCGGTGAACATGCACGTCCACGCAGATGGCAGGCTTGCCAAAGCCCTGCGCCACCACGAGATTTGCCGTTTTGCGGCCGACGCCCGGTAGTTCGCACAACTCCTCGACCGTATCGGGGAGCACGCCGCCAAATTTTTGCTCCAGAACGTCGGGCAGTGCCTTCAGGTGTTGCGCCTTGTTGCGATAGAAGCCGACCGGGTAGATGAGTTTCTCCAACTCGTCTTGGCTGATGCGGCGCAAGTCATCGGGGGTGGTGACGACCTTGAAAAGCCGTTCACAGGCGGCTGCGGTACAGGCGTCCTTGGTTCGCGCGCTCAGGATGGTGGCCAGCAGGACGCGGAACGGATCGCGAGTCTGGATCGCCAGCAGGTCGACGATCGGTGCCTTGACACGGTGATACGCCTCCTTCAGTTTGCGATTGACGGCGGGGATGTCGGACGGGGTCATTTGCGGGTCTCCGCTGTTTTAGTGCCTTGCCAAGTTGTTTCTCACACAAAGGCACAAAGGGCACTAAGGTTTTTTGGGGCATGGCTCGGATTTTTGAATCCACAGATTTTTGGGGGTAACGCGCTCCCGGACAAACTAATGCACTAATTAACTAATTAACTTGGGTTGCGGGCTTCGCCCGCGCTAGGTTGAAGCGCGAGATGTTTCTGAAGGGCATCGACGGAAAACTGCGCGAGGTCGCTGAGTACCCAGTCGGCCGCTGACAGGTCTTGCGGATACGCGCCGGGTCGGTCGAGCGCTACGCAGCGCATGCCAGCGGCACAGGCGGCAGCGACGCCTGCTTCAGAGTCTTCGAAAACCAAGCACTCTTGCGGAGGCACGCCCAAGCGGCGCGCGCCCTCCAGAAAACCTGCGGGTGAGGGTTTTCCCGGAGCGTAGTCCTCCGCGCCGAGCACAAACCGCACATGCGGTTCAGCCTCCAGCAGGCGGACGGCCTCTTCGATGTCCGCGCGCGGCGAGCCGGACACGATGATGACCGGGTAGGTCGCCGCGAGATCTTTGAGCAGGCGCGCAGAGGAGGCAATCACGATGCCGTCGCCCTGTTCTCGCAGCCGTATGTAGTAGGCTCGCAGATCGACGGCCATGTCGCGCGGCGAGACCTGCGCCAGCGCGGGGTGCAAGCCAATGATGGAGTGATAGATGTCGAGCCAAGATCGACCGAAAACGGTGTCGAGGATCCAGGATTTAGAACGGATGCATCCGCGGTCGGCCAGATAGTCGCGCATCGCTTCCGCCCATAGCAACTCGGTATCGACCAGCGTGCCATCAAGATCGAAGATGACCGCGTTGAGGGTCATGATTCTGCCGGTGCCGACAATGCGCAGCACTTTTTGAACTTCTTGCCGCTGCCGCATGGGCAGGGATCGTTGCGCCCGATCTTGGGTTCCTCGCGTCTGATCGGGGTGGGGCCGAAGATGTGGCCGTCGATGAAACGCCACTCGCCATTGATCTTTTCAAACTCGGCGCGCTCATGGTGGTCGAATGCAGACTCCTTGACCGAGTAGTGGGCGATGAACTCTACGACTCCGGTTTGATCGGTGGCGCTACCCCCGGTCTCTTCGAGGATCTCAATGCCCGTCCATGTCGCGGACTTTGACCACTCACGGCTACTTTTGGCATCAAACTCTTTGCGGACTTTGGGTCCTGAGGTTTTGTATAAGTAGTCGACCGCGCCCAGTGCATATGCACTGTAACGCGAACGCATCAACGCTGCGGCGGTTGCGGGTTTTTCCCGCTCGATCAGATAAGGCTCGCAACAGGATTCGAAGACGATGCCGCTGCCGCATGGACACAAATCGCTCATGAAATCTCCTCGTTTCAGCAGTGAGAAATGCCAATACGTTACAGAAAGGGCAGGCAGACCGCAATCGAAATTGGTTGCAGAGCAGCCGGTATTTAGCGATAATCCCGAGCGAAAAATGGTTGTATTGACTTTGAAAAAGGGTGTGTGCAACCGGTGGGAAAGGGAATGATGCGGGATGGCGGTTTCCGTCACGATTGAAAACGTGGTCAAGGTGTTCGGCGCTTACACGGCGTTGAAGGAGGTGTCGCTGGAAGTGCGGGCAGGCGAGCTCTTCTTTCTGCTGGGGCCGAGTGGTTGCGGCAAGACCACGCTGTTGCGTTGTATCGCCGGTTTTTACCGTCCGGAGAGCGGCCGTATCCTGATCGGCGATGAGGATGTGACTGCGCTGCCGCCGTACCGTCGCGACACCGGCATGATGTTTCAGAGTTACGCCCTGTGGCCGCACATGACCATTGAGGAAAATGTGGCCTTCGGGCTTGAGATGCGCAAGGTGCCGCGCGCTGAGTTGCGCAAGCGGGTGGGGGAGGCGCTGGAGCTTGTCCATCTGGCGGACCGCGCTAAGGCGCGCCCCAATCAGCTTTCCGGCGGCCAGCAGCAGCGTGTGGCCTTGGCGCGTGCGCTGGTCATCCGCCCGCGCTGTCTGCTGTTGGACGAGCCGCTTTCGAATCTGGACGCCAAGCTACGACTGGAGATGCGCATGGAGATCCGCCGTATCTGCAAGCAGGCGGGCCTCACTGCGGTTTATGTCACGCACGATCAGAAAGAGGCGCTCTCAGTGGCCGACCGCCTCGCCGTGATGCGCGATGGCGTGATTGAACAGACCGGCACGCCGGAAGAGGTCTATCGCGCACCCGTCAGCCGCTTTGTCGCGGGGTTCATCGGTGAGGGCACGTTTATTGATGGGCAGATCGAGGCGCTGGAGGAGCGCGGGGTGCGCGTGTCCACGCGTATCGGGGCGTTGCACGCCGCGAGTGCGCCGCAGGGGGTGTCGGCCGGAGATCGCGTGACGCTTTGTCTGCGGCCGGAGGCGTTAAGCCTGCGTCCGCCGCCGGATGCGTCGTCCGACAATTTGCTCAGCGGGCATTTTTGTGAAAGTGTGTACTTGGGCGAGGTCGCGCAGCATCAGATCGGCGTACCGTCGGCCGATGGCGCCGATCCCTGCTTGCTGACTGCGGTCGAACTGAATCCGGTGGCCGGGCGCAGCCGTGAAGGCGAGAAGGCGTCGGTGTGGGTGGCGCCGGAACATGTGATTGTGACCCCATTGTCAATGAAATGAAAGGATAGGATAGGCATGGGACAGAACGAGAGCCCCAAGGAGGGACGCCTGATTGCGCTGGCGATGGCCGCGCACCCGGACGACATTGAGTTCATGATGAGCGGAACGCTGCTTCTGCTGAAGCAGGCCGGCGCGGAGATCCATATCTGTAATCTGGCCAACGGTTGTTACGGCTCGCAGGTTTATGACAAAGAAGAAACGGCGCGCGTGCGGGCGCTGGAGGCGCAGGACGCGGCGCGCGTGGCTGGCGCAATCTGGCATCCGTCGCTCTTCGACGATGTGGGACTTTTCTATAATGCCGATTCGCTGGCCAAGGCCTCCGCCGTGTTCCGCAAGGTCTGTCCCGACATCCTGCTGACACTTTCGATGTACGATTATATGGAAGACCATGAGTATGCGTCGCGCCTTGCAGCGTCCGCTGCGTTCAACCGCTGCCTGCCCAGTTACGTGACTGATCCGCCGCTGCCGTCTACCAACAAGCCGGTGGCGGTCTATCATTCGTTGCCGCACAGCCTGATGGACATGCTGTGCAGGCCGGTCAGGCCGGAGTTCTGCATCGACGTGGGCAGCGTGATGGCGCAGCGGCGCGAGATGCTGGCTTGCCACACCAGTCAGCGCGAGTGGTTGGACGCAACGCAAGGCATGGGGTCGTATGTGGAAAGTATGGTCGATGCGGCGCGCGAGGTCGGTCGCCGCTATGGCGGCTGCGAGTTCGCAGAGGGCTGGCGTCGGCACAATCACATGGGGTACTGCGCAGCCGATTATGCGCCGCTGGAAACAGCGTTGGCACCCTTTTTGAAACAACCAAACAAGGAGAAGAAAGATGGCACGAGCGATCAGTAAACTGGCTCCCGGATGGTGGGACTACACGACATTGGACAGCGAGATCCTGAACGATGCGGCGGCGCTCACCGCCAAGGATCTTGAGCAGCTTTCGCGTCCGGGATTCAAAGTCTGCATCTACGACACAGTCGAGGAGTTTTACACGGCCGAGGCGTTGGAGTACATCGAGGCCTGGCAACAGGCTACGCCCGACAATCCGGCTGGCTTGTGCGGCCCGATCGGTCCGACCGAGCAACTGCCGCTGGTGGCCCGTATCGTGAACTCAATCGGGTTGAACCTGCGCGACGCGCACTTCTGGGCGATGGACGAGTGGGTTGAGGACGGCAAAATCGTTTCGACCGATCATCCGCTTTCCTTCTCCAAGTGCGTCCGCGAGATGTGCCTCGACCGGATCAAGCCGGAGCTGCGCATGCCCGCTGAGAATATGCACTTCCCGGCCGGCGACCTTGCGGCCTTCACCCGCTCCTTCGACGAGGTCAAGTGTCTGCTGATGCAGGGCGGTCAGGGCGAGATCAAGCACTGGGCCTTCAATGACCCGGTCAAGCGTGAAGGTGCCTATGCGGATGCGCCGCCGTCGCCGGAGGAGTATCGCAAGCTCGCCACGCGTCTTGTTGATCTGCATCCTGTCACGGTCATCCAGAACGCGCGTACCTCGGGCGGCGGCAATGTTGCCCTGGTGCCGACGCGCGCGTCGACAGTCGGCCCGGTGGAGACGTGGAAGTCGGCCAAGGTTTCGATCTGGCATCCCGGCCACCACGACAACCCGTTCGGCATCCGGCTCTCCGCGCTGATGATCTCGAAGCGCATTCCGGACAGCAGCGTGCCGATGTCGCTGTTGGCGGATCACCCCAATGTCCAGTTCAACTACCTGCGCAGCGGCATCGGCGAGGTGGTCGTGGACATGCACTGAGGAATCACACGATGAGCGGCCTGAAAATTGTGGCGGCGGGGCACGTCTGCCTCGATATCATCCCGACCTTCCTGCGCGGCGCACCGACGATTGACGCGGTGATGCAGCCCGGCAAGTTGGTGGAGATGGGGCCGGCGGTGCTCTCGACCGGCGGGGCGGTATCTAATACCGGCCTGGCGTTGAAACGCCTGGGGCTGCCGGTGCGGCTGATGGGCAAGATCGGGGACGATGCGTTCGGCATGGCGGTGCGCGATTATTTCCGGCGTCTGGATGAGACGCTGGTCGAAACGATGATCGTGGATCCGTCGGTCGCCACCTCCTACACGGTGGTGATCAGCCCTCCGGGGATCGACCGCATCTTCCTGCACTGCCCCGGCGCGAACGACACCTTCGGCGCCGATGACGTGACGCCGTCACTGCTGGCCGACATGCAGCTCTTCCACTTCGGCTATCCGCCGCTGATGCGCGCGTTCTATAGCCGTAAGGATGAGCTGGCGCGCCTCTTCCAGAAGGTCAAAGGATGTGGCCTGACCACATCGCTGGACATGGCGTTACCCGATCCTGCCTCGCCCTCGGGCGAGGCGGATTGGCGCGCCATCCTGGAAGAGGCGTTGCCTTCGGTCGATATCTTCGCACCCAGCTTGGACGAAATCGTGTTCATGCTGCACCGCGAGCGCGGATTGGTGGTGCGGAACAAGGCGGCTGAAGGCGTGCCGATGGGCGGCTTGATCGAAGACGACGTGCGCGCGCTGGCCAGCGAACTGCTGTCGCTAGGCGTGGCCGTGGTGATGCTCAAGCTCGGCAATCAAGGCGCTTACCTGCGCGTCACGACCGATACGCAGCGGCTGGCGGCGTGTGGTTGCTTTGACGAGGCGGCCTGTGAGCGCTGGGCCGGGGCCGAGTTCTTCGCGCCCTGTTTTGACGCGAAGGTGGCAGGCACGACCGGGTCGGGCGACTGCACGGTCGCGGGGCTGCTGGCCGGTGTGGCCATGGGTCTCGATCCCGACGCGTGCGTGCGGTCGGCCGTGGCGGTGGGCTCCGCCAGTGTTGAACAGCCCGATGCCACGAGCGGCGTGCCCGCGTGGTCCGAACTGGACGCGCGGTTGCGAGCCGGCTGGGGGCGTGAAAAACCGAAGGTTACGTTCCGCATACCGTGGGCGTAACCATCTACCCATGCGGGCGGAGCCCGCAACCCAAGTTAATTAGTTAATTAGTGCATTAGTTTGTCTGGGGGTGCGCTGCCCCCAAAAAACCTTAGTGACCTTTGTGCCTTCGTGTGAGGAAACAACTTGGTTTTTTCGTGCTTGTTGAGCCGTAAGTCACTAATACACAAGGAGAGGAGAACAGAGAATGAAACGCAGGGAATTCCTGAAATCGGCGGTCACGACTGGCGCGGGGTTGATCCTCCTGCCGGGTGGACTGCGCGCGAATGCGGCGAGCAACAAGCTCAACATCGCGTTGATCGGTACATGGGGCCGGGGGCTGGCGCACTTCGATTCCATCGCGGATGAGAATGTCGTGGCGCTGTGCGACTGCTGGGAGCGTAATCTGGCGGACGCGGTCAAACGTTTTCCGAAGGCGAAGACGTACGTTGACTGGCGGAAATGCCTAGAGCAAAAGGACATTGATGCGGTGGTCATCTGCACGACCGACTTCACGCACGCCTTTATTGCCAACTGGGCGTTGAACCGCAATATGCACGTCTACCTTGAGAAGCCGCTCGGCATCACCGTGGAAGAGGCGCGCGTGGTTCGCGCCAACTGGCTGCCCAAGAAGAACAAGCTTGCGACGCAGGTCGGCATGCAGCGTCATGCGCACGATAACTTCAACCGGATCGCCGAAATGCTGCGCGACGGCGCGATCGGTGAGTTGAAGAGTGCGTATGCGTGGGGCAACCGCCAGATTCCCAAACCCGGTTACCTCCCCGCTGCGGGTTCGCCGCCGGCCGGTCTGCATTATGACTTGTGGCTGGGGCCGGTCAAAACCGATCATCCCTACAACCCCGAGTACTTTGCTGGCGGTCCGGGCGCGAACTGCCTGAAGTGGAACATGTACTGGGACTTCGGCACCGGTCAGATCGGCGACATGGGCAGCCACACGATGGACCTCCTGTGGAATGCGGTCGATTGCGGTCTGCCGACTTCCGCCGAGGCCAAGGGTGATCCGTTCAATCCCGACGTGACGCCGGTCAAGGCCGAGATGCGCTTCGAGCATCCCGCCAACAACTGGCGCGGACCGATCAGCGTCTCGTGGTATCAAGGTGGTGCCATGCCGAATCCGCCCAGTTCGTATGTGGATATCAACAAGATCGGCCACGGCGCGATGTTCAAGGGCACCGAAGGCATTTTGGTGGCCGACTTCACCTCGCGCGTGCTGATCCCGCTGGGCAAGGACGGCAGTCTCACCTATTACAAGCCGCGCGCCAAAGAGGCGCTGCTGCCCTCGGTGGGACACTTCCAGAAGCAGTGGATCAAGGCCTGTAAGAACCCGTCGCTCAAAACCGCGTGCGACTTCGAATACAGCGCGGACATGATCGAACAGATGTGCCTCGGTCTGGTGGCCTACCGGGTCGGTAAGAAGCTCGACTATGACGGCAAGGCCGGCCGTGTGACGAACAGCGCCGAAGCCGATGCGTTGCTCAAGCGCGAATACCGCGCCGGTTGGACGCTGAACGGGTAGGGGAAGGGGCGCCGAACGTCGGACTCTGAACATCGAACGCCGAACGATGGATCGGCGCACTTGAGGGGTGCGGTGACGGGCGTAGCGCGGCACCGCACTCCGGTTCGTTCGCACGTCCCGTTTTTGATCGGGTTTCCCAAGCTGTAAAGTGGTGCCGTTTCCCCCAACGGAGGATTCAAGCATGTGTCGAACTCACCGACTTCGTTTTCTGGCTGTCTGTCTTTTGGGTTCCATTCCTGCCGTTCTTGTGGCCGGCGGGGTGGTGCCCCATGACTGTCATGTGAAGGTTGTCCGCGTCTTCATGGACGGCCACGCTGATACCAACGCCGCCGAATTGGTCGTCAGCGGCAATACCGCGTCACTGATGATTCCAGCGGACCGGATTGGTGCGGGATGCTTGCGGGTTGAGCTGTGGCCAAACTTCGCGGCGGCGAAGAAGGGCGATGCGGGATACTTCTTGCTGCCTGACGGGCGTCTGGGGACGTTCCGCGAACGAGCCGGGCAAGTGGCCTCCACTGAGGGCCGGAACTACATGCCTTTTTACGGGATGAAGACGCCCTCCTGCGTTTTCGCCGCCATCGCGAAGTCCATGCAGTGGCGCTACTCGACGCGTGTGAAGGCCGAGGCGGGCACCTACCGGATGTATACGACCTACCACCTGAAAGGTGACGCGCCATATGAGGATTTTGAGATTGCGTTCACGTTCCTGCCATTGGATGCGGAGTATCCGCAGATGGCGCGCGTGTACCGTGATTGGCAGTTGTCCCGCGGCGCCTGCAAGCCGATTCTTGAACGGATGAAGTCCCAGCCCGAGCTTGCGCTTGCTGCCACCAACATTGAAGTGCGCGTGCGTCAGGCGTGGAAGCCGGTCCCGTCGCCCGTACCGTTCCAGACCCGTTTAAACGAACCGCCCGTCCATCCCGCTGTCACGTTCGATCACTGCGGCGACATCCTCCGCGAGTTCAAGCGCCAAGGGATCGACCATGCGGAAATATGCCTTGTGGGCTGGAACAAGGGCGGGCACGACGGCGCCTACCCGCAGCTCTTTCCGGTGGAGCCGGTTCTGGGTGGAGAAGCGAGGCTACGCGCACTGATTGCGGAAGCCAACGCGCTGGGGTTTCAGATCGTCTGTCATACCTGCTTCTTTAGCGCCTATATGATTGCCGATGACTTCGATGAGGAGTATCTGCTTAAAGAAAAGGATGGCTCGTTGCAGCCGAGTCATACGGCCTGGGGTGGCGGGCAGGCTTTCCGAATCTGTCCGCAGCGCGCCTATGAGCGTTACGCCCGCAAGAACATGCAGATGATGAAGGATCTCGGTTTCCGCGGACTGCACTACCACGACGTGTATTCCATTCTCGAGCCGCGCATCTGCTATGATCCGCGCCATCCTTGTAACCCGCGCCAGAGCCTAGATTGGTACGTGAAACAGATGGAAGTGACGCGCGACGCCGTGGGTGGTACGCAGAGCGAGGGGCCGTTTGACGGTTTTGCGGGTAACCTCGACTATTGCATGTACGTCTACTTCTTCCCGCTTGAACCGAACGATTACGCGAAGACGCCTTTGGTGGATCGCCACGTGCCACTCTTCCAACTGGTCTACCACGGCATCATCCTGTCGAATCCCTTCACCGGCACACTCAACTATCCCATCAAGGCGCCGCACAAGCGGCTCAAGTTCATTGAGTTCGGCGGGCGCCCGCTCTTCGTGTGGTACGCAAACTTCCTCACCGGAAAGTCAAACTGGATGGGCAAGGAAGACCTGACCTGTGCGACCGATGAGGAGCTTCGAGCCGGTGTCGCCGCCATCAAGAAGGGGTACGACGAGTTTGAGAAACTCGCCGACCTCCAATTCGCATTGATGGACGACCATCGTCTGCTGACTCCGACGGTTTCGCTGACGACCTATTCCCAGGGAACGCGCGTGGTGGTCAATCACGGTTCGGCCCCTTATGTCTTTGAGGGGGTCGATGTGCCTGCAGGGGATTGGCGCCGTGTTGACCGTCCCCATCCATAGCCCGAAAACAAGTTGAAGCAAGTTTGCCGTCTGGTCAGAATGGCGCAGACATGATACACTTGCGCCAAATCTTTAATGAGTCAATGAGGATTGGCCGTAAGCAATGGATACCGGTGTTGGACGACAAAGGGGGGAAGCGGTGAAGAACATCGCGGATATTGATCCGCTTGAATTGGCGCGCCGTCGCCCGGAGTGGAGTGCCGCGCAGCCGATGACGCGTCAGCAGAAGCGGGCGATTGTCGCGATCGTGCTGGTGATCGTCGTGGCGCTTATCTTTGCGCCGCTGCGGACCGCGCAGATACTGATTGGCTTTTGCACGCTTTTTTACGTGATCAGCACGCTGTATAAGTTTGCTGTGATCCGTGCCTCGCTTTCGCCGTCGGCGATCATGCGTTTTTCCCCTGAGGAGATCGCGAGCGTCGAGCCGCGCGAGTGGCCGATCTACTCGATTCTGGTGCCGATGTACAAGGAGCCGGAAACCCTCAAGCAGATGTTGAACGCGCTGATTGCGATGGACTATCCGGCGGATAAAAAGGACGTGCAGTTTCTGTTGGAGGAGGACGACGATCTCACGCTCGACGCCGCGCGTACGTTAACGATGCCGCCCGGTTTTCGAGTGACCAAAATCCCGCCCTCTTTCCCGCGCACTAAGCCCAAGGCGTGCAACATCGGTCTCTATCTGGCCAAGGGTGAATATCTGGTGATCTACGATGCCGAGGATATGCCGGAGACGGATCAGCTCAAAAAGGCGGTGCTGGCCTTCGAGGCATCGCCGGAAAATGTGGTCTGCGTGCAGTCGCGCCTGAACTACTATAACCCGCGTCAGAATGTGTTGACGCGCTGGTTCACGGCTGAATACTCGGCCTGGTTTGATTTGCAGTTGCCGGGCCTGTCCGCAATGAGGGCCGTGATTCCGCTGGGCGGCACCTCGAATCACTTTAAGATTGATGTTCTGCGCGACCTGATGGGTTGGGATGCCTACAATGTTACCGAGGATTGCGATCTCGGCGTGCGGCTGGCGCGCGCCGGATATGCCACACGCATGCTGGAAACCACGACTTGGGAGGAGGCGTGCAGTGTGTTGCCCTTCTGGATCAAGCAGCGGACGCGTTGGCAGAAGGGGTATATCCAGACTTGGTTCGTGCATATGCGCCGACCGTGGAAACTTGCGCGCGAACTGGGGTTCGTCAACTTCCTGCATTATCAGTTGCTGATCGGCGGCGGCCCCTTCTCAGTGCTGATCAATCCGATTTTCTGGGCGATGGCGCTGGTCTGGTTCTTGTTCCGGCCCGAGGGGGTCTCGCACCTGTTCCCGGGGCCGATCTTTGCGGCTGGTGCGGGTTGCCTCTTCCTCGGCAACTTTGTTTTCATCTACATCAATCTGCTCGGTTGCTGCAAGCGCAAGAATGACGACCTCATGTGGTGGGCGCTGCTGACGCCGATTTATTGGTTGATGATGAGCTATAGTGGCTGGCGTGCGCTTTTCCAGTTTTTCCACGATCCGTTCGTGTGGGAGAAAACGCAGCACGGGTTGGTCAAGGGCGCGAGTGAGTAGCAGTAGGCAATGGCAATAGGCAGTAGGCAATAGGCTATCGGAATGAAATCTGGAGATCGAACAAGTTACCGCAGGGTCCGCATGCTGACGGGGTTCGTGACGCCCGTGGTGCTGGCTGGCGTGTTGTTGGCGTTCGCGCGCCTGAACGATGGGGCGTGGGAACCGGGCGCACAGGTGGCCGGCATCTGCCGTGAACTGCTTGCGGGTACGACCCAAGGGCGTCAGGCGCTCTTCGGTTCGTGCTGGACGGCCCCGTTGCCGGTTTTGGTTTACCTGCCGTTCGCGTGGCTCCTGTCGGAGCCGTTGGCCGGCTGGGTGGCCTTTTTTGTAGCGTGGCTCTTCGCGTTTTGGGCGGTACGTGAGGCGGTCAAGGCTACCGGCCAGTCGGGCTGGCGCATTGTGCTGGCCCAGGCCGCCATTGCTGCGATGATGATCGTGGCGCGTCAGCCGCAGGCGTTGCAGTTCACCACGCCGCTCACGATGGGACTCGTCCTGCTGACGGCGGCTTCGCTGGCCGACTGGGCTGCCTTCCGCCGTTTGCGCGATGTGGTGACAGCCGGTACGGCGGGTGCCTTTCTTGTGCTGTGCGGATTTCCCTTTTTCGCGCCTGCGTGTGTCGCTGTGGCGCTGATACCACTGGCGACCTGCGGCGATGACGAGTCGCGGCGGCGCGTTCAAGCGTGGTTCTTGCTCGGTTGCCTGCCGTTGCTCTACATGTCCGGCGTCTGGCTGTTGCTGAACCGTTTGATTCTGGGCGACGCGCTCTTTTTCCTGCGCTCGCTGCATGTCTTGGTGCCGAACCCTGCCCGTTTTTCGCTGGCCATGCTGTTGCCGGGGGCGATGATGCTGCCCGCGCTGTTCCTGGCGTGGCTGTGCGATGCGCAGCGTACCGAGACCGGCGCCGGTCCGCATGCGGCTTCGGTCATTCTGATCTCGTTCGCTCTGATGCTCGTCTGCACGACCGAGGTGCTGGGGCGTTTCGGTCTGGGATGGGATGCACCTACGCTTCACGTGTGCTTCCTTTCGATACTGATGATTGTGTTGGCGCGCCTGCGGCAACCGGTTTACCGCTTGGCGGTTGCGTTGGCCCTTTTTGTCTGGCTCACCACATTGTGGCTGGGTAGTGCGCCTGCGCCTGTTGCGGTGGTGCCGCGCGAGCAGATCTGCCGGGAGGTGGAGGAGTACGTCAATGCGCGTACCAAATATGGGCGCGTCTTCGTGCTCGGTTACGCTGGACTTGATCTGCTGCGCAACTACACCGGCGAGCGGTTGGTGGCGAACATGGACCTGCACGTGGGTTCGGTACGGCGCGCCTACAAGGGCCAGAACCTCTACGTGCTGGTGCCCTATCCCGAAGGTCCGGTACGCGCGGAGAGCGTCTTCTGGAAACACCCTGATATCTACCGGCACGGCGGTGACCGTCTACTCTTCGCCGGAGCGTTCGGCACGTGGCACCTGTTCGAGATCATCTCGGCACCCACGCAGGAACAGCTCGACGAGTGGAAAAAGGCCGGAGAGCAGTAGGCAGTAGGCAGTGGGCAGTGGGCAGTGGGCAGTGGGCATGATCAACATGATTTGGAGGGCGAGTGTCCCCACGGGCCGCTGGAGCGCGGCAATGGAGGGCGAGTGTCCCCACGAGCCGCCTTCCGCGCATAGCGCGGAGGGAAAGCGGTGCCGCGACCCGCGCACAGCGCGGCTCTTGTCACCGCACTCCAAATTGCTCCCGACTGAGCGCACACAAAACACGCGCTCGACTCGCACGCCTCCTGCCATCAACGTGGTAGCCGGACATGTCGTGCCGTTCGCGGTGTGGCTTGCGGTCATCTTTGCGCTGCAAATTTGGGAGAGCGTGGGCGAAGTACCGCGCATGGTCTACCCGTGGAGCTACGCGCTCAAATCGGTCGTGTGCGCGGCTCTTTTTTTGTGGCTGCGTCCGTGGCGCGTCTATCCGGCACTGCGGCTGCGCCATGTGCCGTTGGCGCTGGCTGCGGGTATGGTGGTGGCGTTGCTGTGGATCCTGCCGGAGACGCCATGGGTCGGTCGCATCGCGCCCGGCTTTCAGTTGTTTTACCACCGCTGGCTGATCATGATGCCCGGTACGCTACCCGGCTACTTCAATCCCGATCTGTCGCCGCCGTTGCCGCCCGGCCATATCTCGCTGGCCTTTGCGCCGGAGCAAGCCGGTTGGGTGCTGACGCTGCTGAAACTGGTCGGTTCGGCTGCCGTCATCGCGGTCATCGAGGAGTTCTTTTTCCGCGGCTTTTTCTATCGCTGGCTTAGACAGGGCGCCTTTTGGACGGTGCCGTTGGGTGTGTTCGACATGCAGGCTTTTTGGACGGTGGCCGTGGTCTTTGCGTTGGAACATGACCGCTGGGCGGCCGGGCTGTTGGCTGGCGTGGTCTACGGTTGGCTGGCGGTGCGCACGGGCGATATCTGGGCGGCAGCGCTTGCCCATGGCGTGACCAATCTGGCGTTGGGCGTGTATGTGATCGTCTCGCGTCAATATGGATTCTGGTAAATCGGGAGGAGTGATGGCTGAAGCGAAGTTGAATCGGGAATACGCCGTGCGCGTCGCGGGAGTCGGGGCGCTGCTGTTGGGAATCTGCCTCTGGTCGCTGTACGACGGCAGGGTGGCGTGGCCCCGTCAAAACCGTGTCATGGAGCAGGTGCGCCCGGCGTTGCTGGCGACCAACCTGACCGCCGAGGCGTGGTTGTCGCAGGACGATGGAGAACGCGGTACGCGGCTGGATGCGGCATTCCGTGCGCGCGGCGCGGCTAAGGCTCCGTCTAAACTGACGCGTAAATTGAGTGAGTTGCGGATTCCCGATTCGACGCCAGACCGCGACGCCGCGCGGGCTGCCCAACTTGAGCAAGTACGCAAGACGCTGGAACAACCGATTTATAGCGCCCGCGATCTGCAAACGCAGTTCGTTCAGGCCGCCGTGACGCTGGTGCTCGCCCTCTGTGCGTTTGCGGCGGTGGGCATCAAAGCGCCCCGGAGATTTGTGGCGGATGACACGGGGTTGCACGGAAGCGGGATAGGCACGCAGCCGATCGGCTACGACGAGATTCAGGCCGCCGATTGGGCCCGGTGGGACGAGAAAGGTATCGTGCGCCTGACGCTCAAGAGCGGTCGTCGACTCACGCTGGACGGCTGGCATTTCGCAGGCATGACCGGGATCGTCGAGGAGCTGCTCCGACATCGTCCGGATCTGCGCGCGCGTCAGCCCGACGCGGACTGAAAGTTTTTCTCACACGAAGGCACTAAGGGCACAGAGGTTTTTTGGGGGCGCATGGCGGCGGGGTTTTAACCGCGAATGATGCGAATTGCGCGAATGATTTGTGATTTTAGATTTGTGATTTGTTGACAACTAAGGGACAGGTATTTAGACGACTCCGGTGATCAACGACGGCCTGGTGCAGCACCTGCAGGCGACGGGCGATTACACGTTCGGGACTGATGTGCCGACCATCACGCCGGGGCGTTACGGACTTTTCGTGTCGGTCGGGAAACGTGACGGCACGCCGGTGATCGCGCTGCCGCTGCTGGGGGACGACGGTGCGCACCGTTACCGGCTCGGCGAGATTGTGGTGTCTTCATCTTCGTCCTCTACGAGAGGGCCTGGGTGAGGGTTGCGGGGGCGGATGGCATGGGGTGCGAGTCCGATGCGATGGGTTCAGCGGGACGTTCAGATTGCGGTGCTCGCTCATGGTCGTGCCGAAGGTTTTCCGGAAAAGCACGCCGAGGTGGTTGGCGCTGGTGAAACCGCAACGACGCGCGATCTCCGCGAATGAGAGACCGGATTCAGCAACCAGTGAGTAGACCGTGTTCATGCGCACGCGCTGGATCTCATCCATCAGCGAGCGTGCCAACGTCTGCGCGAATCTTTTTTGCAGCCAGCGCGGTGTTACGCCGACATGGTCGGCCACGTCGGAGACGCGGATGTTCAGGCCCGCGTTGATGCGGATATATTCCAACGCGCGGATCACGAGGCGGTCGTTGACCTGCAGGCGCTGTGTGGAAGCGCGCGCTACCACTCCCAGAGGTTTGAAGAGCACGCACTGCTGGCCGCGCTGGGTTTTGCGCATCAGGTGGTCCAGCAGTTCGGCCGCCGTATAGCCTGCTTGCTCCATATCGACCGCTACGCTCGAGAGCGGCGGCAGGCTGGTTTCGCAAATCATGACATCGTTGTTCACGCCCAGTACCGCGATCTCGTACGGTACCGGCAGATTGGCGGCCAGGCAGGCGTTCAGGACTTGGCGACCGCGCGCGTCGTTGGCTGCGAACACGGCAAGCGGCTTGGGCAGTTTGCGCAGCCAGCGGCTCATGCGTCGGCGCTCGATCTCCCACTCGGCACGTTCGGCGTCAGTCGGAGGCGGGTACACTGCGCATGGATATCCCGCTTCACCGAGCCGCCGGATAAATGCCTCTTGCCGTCGGCGCGACCAGTTCAAGCCTGTAGGCTCGCCCACAAACGCGAAGTGCTTGAAGTCGTTGGCAAGATAGTAGTCGGCGGCGTGGCGCGCCACTCCGGCCGAATCGCACTCGACTCGGCTGCAACGGGAAAGCGGATGACTGGGGGCGAGGTAGGCATCCACAGGGTCGATCAGGACTGTGGGCAACCGAGCTGTCACTACATCTGCGGCGACCTCTGGGGTCGGAACCCGGGCGATGATGCCGTTGCCGCGCCACACATTCAGGTCCGGCAGTTTCTGATCGCTCCAACCGCCGGATTCGAGATGTAATGCCCACGGGCCGTAAAGGCGCACATACGCAAGAATGCCGCGGATCATGCCGCGCGAGATTTCATGTGACGACTCCAGCAAGATCGCGACTTGGGGAATCTTACGCCGGGCGGTCTTCTTGGTGTTTGCATGTGACCGTTGTTTGACCATGCGCATAGTGTAGACGGTCGCTGACGCTTCGTAAAGAGGTAAGAGCGGGCTCCAAACTCCAGTTCGGAAAATCGAGCATCCGGTTCGCAAAATCGAGGTTGCGTACTTATGGGATGTCGCTTACGCTTATTGTGTACTCTTTATAAAACGTGCAGTGCGGCCATTGCCGTTGCAATGGAAGGAGACGGATATGAAAAGCAGGACAGTGGGAGTGAAGGCGGGTCTGGCGGTTGGTCTCGTGAGCATGTTGGCGATGGCCGCCCATGCTGCGGAGATTCAGAAAGCGGATAACACGGATGCGCTCGCGCTTGATTCGAGTTGGGTCGGCGGTGTGGCGCCGGGTGCCGACGATACGGCGCTTTTTGACGGCAATGCGACACCCAACGCGACTAACTGGATATACGGCCTGGGCGGGGATGTGGTTTGGGGCGGCATCCGGGCGACGAATCACGCCGACTTCTTGATCGTGACCAATGATGGGTCGCGGCTCTCGCTCGGCGCAGGCGGCATGAGTCTCGCTATCGAAAAGATTGATTGGCGGAGTCAGGCCTCCTTTGATGTGCCGATCACCTTGACCGCCTCGCAAACGTGGCAGTCGCCTGTGGTTGCCAGTTATTTCTGGCGGCCGGTGGACGGGACGGGCTCCTTAACGCTGCAGTCGGGGTGGTTCGCGTTCTACGACGCGCTGACGATGTCCGGCGACATGAATGTGGCGGCGGGTGTACATGTCCGATCGAATGCCGTGGTGAGCGGTGCGGTTTCAGTCAGCAACGGCGGCATGCTGTTGGTCAACAAGCCGGTGGCGACCGAGTGGCGGCAGAGCTTTGCCTCAGGCAGTGTGACCAACGACGGTACATTTGTTTTCGGTCGGGTATCGGGTAGCCCATCGGTCGAGCAGTCTACGGTGTCACTGAAGACAGGTGACCGCCTGATACGGGCGGTGGCGACAGGAGACAGAAATCGTGGCCGGGTCAACATTCGTGAGAACGACGTACGCATGGAGGGCGGCGCGATCGCAGCGAACTGGTGGTACCTCTATTCGGGATCGTACACGCAGACACAGGGTTCCGCCTTTTCGGACTACGCGATGTATGTGGGCTTTGGCAGCGACGGGCCGGCGGCTGCGCGCACTGTCACGGTGGAGGGCGGCATGTTGGACGTGCGCCGTTTTCACGTCGGTCTCGCGAGTCCAGAAAGCCAGCCGGGTGTGCTGGAAGTCCGAGGCGGCGAGGTGCAGCTCGTACGTGCCAGCGGCCAGTATGGGGGCATTGACCTGGCCGCTGTAAAAACCGATGGTGAAGGGATAACGGCGACGACCGCTGCCGCCGAGTTGAATGTTTCCGGCGGATCGCTGCGTACGGCACAAATTAGTTTCGGCAGTACTGACGCGGTGCGGGACCGTACATGGAATGTGACGAACGGCTACGCGCGTTTCAACCTGAGCGGCGGCGAGGTGACGGTCGGATCATCGGGCATCGGCCCGCATGCGGTCTGGAACCGGGTTTACGGGATTCCTCAGGAGTGCGCGACCGCGTGGTATGAGACGCTGTTTTCGGGCGGTACGCTGGGTGCTTACGCCTCCACCGTCAACCGTGCGGACACGCGGCTAAGTGACGCTCACGGCGGGGTGACCTTCCGGGCGGCGGACACCGATGGTACACCGTACACCATTACGCAATTGGGCGCTCTCTATGGATCGGGCGGCCTGCGCAAAACCGGTGCCGGCACACTAGTGTTGGCCAATGCCGTGAACTCCTACACCGGCAAGACCGTGGTGGCTGAAGGGACATTGGAAATTGATGTAAACCCCGGTGTCATGACCGCTCGTTGGACGGCGGACACTCTGACGGTGCCGTCCGGCGAGGCGGTCACAGAGTGGCCTTGTGCACAGGGCGAGTCGTATTGGAGTTTCACACACGCGCTGGCGGTCGCGATACGATCGACCGCGACGGCACCGGTCCTCGCGCCCGAGACGATGAACGGTCATAAGGCAGTGCGTTTTAATGGCGGCACCGATGCGCTAGGGATGAGCGGTATATTGGCTACAACGCCGGTGGGCGGGGCGAGCCGGCTGACGGTCGCGGCGGTCGTGCGTCCGCGCGGTCCGGGCCAAGGCGACGGTTCGCTGATCACGAATGCGGCTGGTATCGTCGGTTCGCAGATGGCGGGATCTGGGGCGGGGCTCTGGGCGCTGGCGGTCAATCAGAACGGTGCGGTCGGATCAGGCGTTACTCCCAACACTTGGGCGGCCTGGACGGCGGTCTGGGACGGAACCACCAATGTGGTCGATAACCAGCCGCATGTGGTGATCTATACATGGACGCGGGGAGCGGAACTCACGGTCAACGTCGACGGCGTACGCACACGGTTGACCGACGCGGTGCCCGGAAATGTGCTGGCCCAGACCCGCATATTGATGGGCTCGAATGAGAACGGTCTCGGCTTTGACGGCGATATCGCGGAGATCCGGTTTTACAAAAACGCCGCGCTCTCTGATGCTGAACAGGATGAACTCGGAGCGTTGTTGGCGGAGACCTATGGCGCGACCTATACAGCGAGTGGCGGGGGCGTACCTGCGCTGATACCGGATTCACCGGCGGTGTGGTCGCCCGACACCTTGACCGGCACACCCGGCGCTGAACTGACCGATTGGCCGAGTACCAACGGCGTGTGGAAATTTTCGGCGTCGCTGGCGACTGCGATTGGCAACAGCCAAAACCCTCCGCGGACGTTTGATGCGCCGACCATCGGCACGACGCTGATGAATGGGTACCGCGTGGCCTCGTTCAACGGTATTACAGACGCGATGGCTATAACCGGTGTCCAAACCACACCGACCTCCGGAGCCACCAACCTGACCGTGGCGGTGGTGATGCGCAGTGACGGTGTTGGCGTCGGCGGCTACGCGAATGACTGGCGCTCCGGCACCGCCGGGATCATCGGCCAGGTGTACGATGCAAACTGGTGGGGGATCGCCTACAATGCTTACGGACGCGCGGGGGCCTGCATTGGCAGCGGTGGCAACTTCCTGAACGCTTGGGGCGCTCCACGCAATCTGAACGACGGCGAGCCGCATGTGCTGATCTATGTCTGGCAGAATGGCTCGAATGTGACGATGAACGTGGACGGCTGGCGTTCGGTGAAATACGATGCGGCGCAAGTTCACACCGCCGCGCGCGTAAGAACCCGCTGTATGTTGGGTGCGACCGAAAGGACCTGCGCCCGCGTCGACATCGCCGAGATCCACCACTATCAAACGGCGTTCACGCCGGAACAACAAAACGCATTGGGATTGGCGCTGGCGCGCAAATACGGCGCTGAGACATACGGCTATCTGAGGCACCCCGGGTCGGGCGCGCCGGTGCTGGCCAGCCGCGTCGTGCAGATCGATGACGGCGCGACATTCAAGACCGCCGCAGGCGTTACGCGCATTGAACCCGAGCAGTGCTTCACCGGCGCGGGCGCGGTGACCGGCACGTTGGTGGTCGGCGCGGACGGTGTGATCGCCACGGCGACCGATGTGGCCTTGACGGTAGAGAACCTGACCTTTGAAGCGGGCGGTGTCTGCCGTTGGGCATACGGCGCGGACGGATCGCACACACCGCTTGCGGTGAGCGGCGCGCTGAATCTGCCTGCCGACACTGTGGTCATAGAGATCGACAGCGTCGTTGCGAATCCCGCCGCTTATGGTGTGGTGATGACGTGGAGCGGTCTGCTGGACGATCACGGTGCGGTCTGGGAGGTGCGCGGCGGACGCACCCAAACGACGGTCATCGTGGATACGGAGGCGAAGCAGATCCGGCTGGCCACGCCGACCGGTACGTTGCTTTCGATACGCTGAACGGGGTGTGACGCGGTTGTTGCAAAACCCCTCGTGGCATGGGCATCCTGCCCATGACTGGAGTTGCATGGGCATCCTGCCCATGAAACACGGGCAAGATGCCCGTGCCACACCTGTAAGCAAGGGGTTTTGCAAGACCCTCCGGCGAACAGTTTTTAGACATG
>DAOTMQ010000030.1:0-22099 GCA_035450385.1 Kiritimatiellia bacterium
AACCGCCATACGATAGATCTTTTACCTCGAACGCTGTCACACCACTTTCCCTTCATCCTTGGCCTTGAAGTGTATCACCCGGCGGGTGAACGCTCAACTTCTCTTATTGCGACCACGCAGTGGTTCGCAATCTTGAGAGTAAAAGCGCTGCTCGGCTTTTCGCCGCGAAGCGATGGACGGGACGAGCGTCTGCTCGTCTTTTGCTCTATTCTTTCCAGCATCGCGCAAGTCTGGCAAATGGATCCAGTGCGGCGGCAAGCGGTATTCCGCGCGACACCGCTTTTTGAGCATGAGTGTGGTGGCAGGACGGCGCGCAAAAGCGGTGCCGCGACCCGCGCACAGCGCGGTTCTTGTCACCGCATTCCAAAGGGTGCGCTTGAAAATAACGTCAAAGCCCCGAAGGGGCGGTTTCACCCTAGCTCAGGGCAAGCGAGGGCGCAGCCCTGGGTCGCGACGCCAACAGTCGCGTGGCCTGAAGGGCCACCTCAAAGAAACGACCGACAGCGGATTTAAAAGACATCCAATGCCCTCCCCAGGGTCACATATTCGAATATGTGACCCTCTGCCCGCCGCCCTTTTCACCAGCAACACATTGTCTTCGCACATCCCTGTCAATAACCGACTACCGCGCTCCGCCCGTTAAACATTGACCATTCGGCGGCTGTATCGGTATGCTGGACAGTTAATTCAACACGTTGTGAAAAGGTTGGTTTGGGCATGCATGAGACAGTAAATAGGTGTGAAGAGATTTTAGCGGAGTGGCTGAGACAAGCGTTTCAGGCCGCGTTCGGTGAAGTGCAGGATTGGTCTGGCATCCGCGTTCAGCCTGCGACCGATGCGCGTTTCGGCGATTTCCAATGCAACGACGCCATGCAGGCGGCGAAGACGCTGCGCCGTCCGCCGCGCGCCGTGGCTGAGGCGGTGCTCGCCGCCCTGCCGTTGCCGCCGATGTTGACGCGCGCTGAAATCGCCGGCCCCGGTTTCATCAACCTGACGGTCGCGCCGGAGTGGCTGGCCGAGCAGGTCGCCGTGCTCTCCGCCGCGCCGCGCTTCGGTATCCCGGACGCTGGACAGGGGCGCACCGTGGTCATCGATTACTCCAGCCCCAACGTGGCTAAGCCGATGCATATCGGTCATATCCGCTCGACCGTGATCGGCAATGCGCTCGACCGTCTCCACCGTGCTCTCGGTTACCGCGTGATCGCCGACAACCATCTGGGCGACTGGGGGACGCAGTTCGGCCTGTTGATTCAGGGCTACCGCACTTTCTTGACCGAGGCCGAACGCGAGGCTTTGACTATCGAAGCGCTTGAGCGCGTCTACGTGCAGAGCTACAACCGCTCCAAAGAGGACCCCGCCTGGCTTGAGAGCTGTAAGTCCGAGCTGGTCAAGTTGCAGCAGGGCGATGCCGAAAACCGCGCGATCTGGGAGCGCTTCATCGCCATCAGCCGCCGCGAGTTTGATCGCGTCTACGAGCGGCTGGATGTGGCATTCGATCTCACGCGCGGCGAAAGCTACTACAACGACATGCTGCCCGAAACCATCCAAGTGTTGCAGGACAAGGGCCTAGCCGTCGAAAGCGAAGGCGCGCTGGTGGTGAATCTGGAAGACGAAGGCATGCCGGTCTGCATCGTGCGTAAAAGCGACGGCGGCTTTAACTATGCCGCCACCGACATCGCCACGGTGCGCAGCCGCGTCGCCGAGTTTGATCCCGACCGCATCATCTACGTCACCGACGAACGGCAGCAGCTTCATTTCAGACAGTTCTTTGCGGTGTGCGCCAAGTTGGGCTATACCACGCATCTTGAACATGTTTGGTTCGGCCTCATGCGCCTGCCCGAAGGCACCTTCTCCACGCGCCAAGGCAACGTCATCAAGCTGGAGTCGCTACTGGACGAGGCGGAGCGCCGTGCGCTGGAGATCATCAAAGCCTCGAACAGCGAGATGCCGGAAGACGAGCAGAGGGAACTGGCCGTAGCGATTGGCATCGGTGCCATCAAATACACCGATCTTTCGCATGATCCCCAGACCATGATCGTCTTCACGTGGGAGAAGGCCCTTGCGCTGGAAGGCAACTCGGGGCCTTATCTCCAATACGCCTACGCGCGCGTTTGCAGCCTGTTGGACAAGTATGCCGAACAGGTGCCGGATCGCGACCCGCTCACCAACGCCCTGTTGCTGGACGAGCCGGTAGAAAAGGCGTTGGCGCTCCAGCTTATGCGCTTCCCGGCCACCGTGCTACGCGCCGCTGAAGTCTGCAAGCCCAGCGTACTGGCCGATTACCTTTTCAGTCTCTCGCAAACCTACAGTAGCTTCTATCAGCGTTCGCCCGTGCTCAAGGCCGACGCGGCGGTGCGCGACAGCCGCATCCGCCTCTGCGCGATGGTCGCCCAAGTGCTGGCCGAGGGTCTTGGTCTGCTCGGCATCCGCACCCCGCGCAGGATTTAGCCCGATCAGCACGTCCAGCCGGCTCGGGATTCAGTTTTCACGTGACGGTTGAGTTCCGGCAGGTTAGTGCAGCGTAGTGCGGGACTATCCCACTCGACGCGACGGCCCTGTCCCGCGAAAATCGCAAGGTTACCCAACAGGGCGATCTCCGCCAACGGCCCCGCGTGATCGAAGTTCGAGCTGGCCGGCGGACCACCACGGCATGCGCGGAAAAAATCGGCCTGATGCGTGCCTTTGACACGCGGCAAGGTTTTGGCGGGACGCGGGAAGGCGCGGTGCGCCTCTTCGGGAATCATGCGGCAGCCATCGCCGTGGCGGGCCAGCACCATGATCCCCTTGTCGCCGATGAGCAGCGAGCCCTCTTCGGGCAGTTCCCGGTTGTATTTTTGCTCCAGCTCCGCGCGGATCGGCGGCAGATTCCACGCATCGCGCACCACATGCTTGTAGGTCCCGACGACCGTCCGCTCGTTGAACGGTTTACCTTGCGCGAGGCCGTCATACCAATAGAGGTTGAGCGGCGCCAAATCGCCGCGCGCCGGGAACTCCCAACGGATGCGGCTGCCTACCGGCCAATAGTCGTCGCTACCGCCGTTGACCGCTTCCAGTTCGACCGCCGTTGGTTGCGTGAGCTTGAGTGCCCAGTAGGCGTGGTTGATGATGTGACAGCCCATGTTGCCGATCGACCCGTTGCCGAAGTCGCGCCACGAATGCCAATCGTGCAGATGCAGGCCCTCGTGGTAGTCGCGATAAGGCGCGGGCCCTAGCCACGTCTCCCAGTCGAGCCCCTGCGGCACGGGACGTGTGGGCGGTCGTGTGATGCCCGAAGGGAATCCGTTCGCACGGTCCGTCCAGCAGTGAACGGTGTGCACCTGACCGAGCGCACCGGCGGCGACATATTCGCACAACAGACGGCAGCCTTCGCCCGACTGGCCTTGATTGCCCATCTGGGTGACCACGCCGTGACGCCGCGCCTCGGTGACGAGTTGCCGCGCCTCTTCGAGCGTGTGCGCCAGCGGCTTCTCGACATAGACGTGAAGGCCGAGCCGGATAGCCATCAGTGCTGGCAGTGCGTGCTGGTGGTTGGGGCTCGCGATCATAACGGCATCCAACTCTTTGCCCATCGTATCGAATAGCCGACGATAATCGTTGAAGGTCCGGATCGCGGTGGTATCGGTCGCAGGCGATACCTCGCGTACCCGTTTCAGGGCCGCATTAAGCCGACGCTTGTCGGGATCCACGATCGCAACGAGACGTTCCTGACAGAGCGCCGGGATGTGGACCCCGACCCCCTGCAGGCCGCAACCGATCAGCGCCACGCGCAACGGTTTCTTTTCGGCCGTCGTGATTTGGCCGTACACGCGCGAGGCAATAAAACCTCCTGTCCCGGCTACTGCCTTGACAAACGTTCTCCGTCTCCACGGTTTTGACATTTCTGTACCCTCTTCTTTCTCTGTTAGCATGACCAGCCAGCTCGAGATTCGATTTTCACATGACGGTTGAGTTCCGGCAGGTTGGTGCAGCGCAACGCGGGGCCGTCCCACTCGATGCGCCGACCTCGTCCTGCGAGGATCGCGAGGTTGCCCAGCAGCACGATCTCCGCCAACGGTCCCGAGTGATTGAAGTTCGAGCAGGCCGGCGCACCGCCGCGGCATGCGCGGAAGAAATCGGCCTGATGCGTGCCCTTGACACGCGGCAAGGTTTTGGCGGGGCGCGGGAAGGCGCGGTGCGCCTCTTCGGGAATCATGCGGAACCCCCCGCCATGCTTGTCGATGGTCATCAACCCTTTGTCACCCACCAACAGCGAGCCTTCGTCGGGCAGCACCGGGCCATGTTTTTTCTTCAGTTCCTCGCGGATCGGCGGGAAGTTGCGCGCACTGTCCACAACGTGCCGCCAACGCTGCTCCACCGTTTCCTTGCTGTATGGCGTTCCTTTGACGAGGCCGTCATACCAGTACACCTTGACGGGGGGCATGTCCGCACGCGCAGGGAACTCCCAGCGGATGCGTGTGCCCACCGGCCAGCATTCGGGGTGTTCGCAGTGCAGCTCTTCCACTTCGACCGCCGAGGGGCTGCCCAGTTTGAGCGCCCAGTAGGGGTGGTTCATGATGTGGCAGCCCATGTTGCCCAGGGAGCCGTTGCCGAAGTCGCGCCATGAGTGCCAGGTGTGCGGATGCAAATTCGCGTGATAATCGCGGAACGGCGCAGGGCCGATCCATGTATCCCACGCCAGCCCCTGCGGTATCGGCGTTACCGGCGGGCGGACGTATTCGGCCGGAAATCCGTTGGCTCGGTTACTCCAGCAGTAGACTTCACGTATCGGTCCGATCGCATCGGCGGCGACATACTCACACAGCAGACGGCTGCCTTCGCTTGACTGTCCTTGATTGCCCAATTGCGTGGCCACACCTGCTTTACGCGCCTCTTCCGTGAGTTGTCGCGCCTCAGCCAGCGTGTGGGTCATCGGTTTTTCGACATAGACGTGGAGACCGCGCCGTATGGCCAGCAACGCCGGCAGCGCATGTTGATGGTTGGGCGTCGCGATCATAACGGCATCCAACTCTTTGCTCATCACATCGAATAGTTGACGGTAATCGCTGAAGGTCCGGATCGTGGAGGTGTCTGTCTCGGGCGATACCTTACGGATACGCTTGAAGGCGTTCTGGATTTGCGCGGCATCTGGATCGACCAGCGCTGCCACGCGTTCCTTGCAGGCCGCCGGAAGCAATACATGGCAGCCCTGTACGCCGCAACCAATCACCGCCACGCGTAACGGTTTGTCCGCTGACGGCGTCGCCGTTTGGCCCGTCGCGCGCAATGCCGCCAGCGTACTCGCGCCGACTGCGCCTTGGATGAAACTTCGTCGATTCACAGTTGTGTTCATATCGTCTTCTCCTTTTTTTTGTGATTTCCCAGTTAGAGGTTGAAGTAAAGTTCGAACCGCAGGTAGTAGGCGGCCTCCGCCGCCCCGTAATAGTCGCCGGCTCTCAGCATCTCGGCCTTGAACGCGCCGCGTACCGGACCGCGCCACGTTTTGGAATCCTTTAGCACGTTGAACAGGTAACGCCCGATAACCAAAAATCCGCGATAGGTGTCGTCGTTCGCATTGTCGCTGGTGTAGGCGTAGTTCGGACCGGCTTGCAGGTTGAACGTATGGCCGTCCACCGGCGTGATTCCGGCTTCGGCATGCGGGTACACCCAGTTCGAAACGCGGTAGCAGGCGTACCCGGCGGTCAGTATGTCGCTCGACCAGATCGAACGCGCGAAGATCGGGTTCCAGCCGGTATCGGTGCCGCGCGCGTTCGGGTCGTCAAACCGCTCGTCGTCGCCGGACATGACCAGCACCGCCGTAGTGACGTAGGGCTTCCAGCGCCATTCGTTACGCCGGTAGGTGGCACCGCCGTAGGCCAGCCAGGCCAGGATATCGCGCTCGCCGACCGTCGCGCTGCTGCCGATCGTGCCGATCTGTCCGGCGACCTCCGCTTCGGCGCTCCAGTGTTCTGTCAGGCGCGGCACGACGCGTGCGCCGAGGGTGTGGTAGCGGCGTTCGGGGATCCGGGTGCCGCTGTTCCCGGCGAACCAGCGCGATTCATCCTTGTAGATGTAGTAGAGATCGTAGGGGAACTCCTGCTGCGCGCGGTTGCTGTAATAGGCCGCCAGCGCACGTTCGGTCAGATCATTGCCGCCCTTGCGTAATGCATAGCGGGTGAGGTCGACACGCTCGTTGCCGAGCGTCCAATGATCCACGGGCCGCTGCCAGATGCCGATCAGATCGAGGGTGCTGGTCTCGTCCACTTTGATCTGCCCCTTGATCGCGTCGAAGAAATAGGAGCGCGTGACATCGCCGGGCGTGCCGTCGCGGATCATGCGTCCGGCACCGTAGCGCATGTCCTGCCGGCCGACCCGCAGCGACAAGCGGTCGTCCAGTAACTCGCGGAATTCGACATACAGCGAATCGATGAACAACTCGTCAGGGAAACGGTAGTTCTGCTTGTTGTTATCGTAGACGCGGAACTCGTGGCCCAAGCGTGCGTATAGATCATACCGCTCGTCCAGTGTCAGCAGTCCCCAGGGGCGCGTGCGCAGGCGGAAGTATTGATAATAGGTTCCGCGCTGAGTGTCGGTGGCGTTTTGCGACGACCGGTTGGCCTGATAGGTGACCGGATTGTCGAAGACGACATCATAGTAGCGCCAGTCGATACCGGCATCGGTCGTCAGGCGGCCTTCGGCTGCGGCCCGAGGCGCGCTGGCGGAGACCGCGATCAGCAGCGCGGCCAGCGGCCTCCAGTGTCGCGCCAACACGGCAAGGCGTATCCATGCGTTTGAAAAAGGAATGTTTCTTTTGTCTGTGGTGCCGATCATCATTACGGCTTGTGCTTGACTTTCAACTCTGCGAGCGCAAGGGCAGAGAAAGTTTGCCACTGCTGATCGATCGTCATTGTGCCGGGTACGCCGTCGTGTACCCAAAGGGCGTAGCGCAGACGCAACGGTTTGCCGGGCTCGATCACGCGCGGCGCATCGGGTGTCAGCGTCACGCCCATCCAGCCGTTATCGCGCACATGGAAGATCGCGGGGTGGTTGGGGTTTTGCGGATGATCCATCAACGTGATGCCGCCGCATGCGTCGTGCGTGACCGGCCCGCTGTAGTCCACCCAGCGCGCCTGTTTGCGGAAGACCCCCTTCTCGTTGAGGTCCCCGTTGCTGTTGAGGATGCGACCGCCGCCTTCGCGTACACTGACGGTTTTGGACATCCGGATGCCGAGCATACCGAAGGTGGTTTTGCCCAAGGTGACGGGCTTGCCCGCCGGTGCTTCGAGTTGAAGGTCGATGATCATCCACCATGAGCCGTTCACGCCGGTGAAGACCGTGGTCATGCGGCGATCGATCATCAGCGTGTTGCCCTTGGGGTCATTCCAGAAGTTGCGCGTCAAGAGCGTGGCCGTGTTGTCCACCTCGTCGTATTCGAGTCCGTCACGATCAGTCTGATGTACGATTTGACCAGCGATCGGTCCGCCATCACGCCAGAAGTCTAAGCCGTTGACATCCTTGTGACAGATCCAGACCGAGGTCTGATGGCTGTGACCGAGCGGATCCTCGGGCTTGGTCGGGTCAGCCGGTTGCCGATCGCGCGTCATGGACTTTCCCGGATCGTATGGCATATTCATGCGCGTTAGCGAGCGTCCGCCCGGCCCGGTGATGGGGTACCAGAAGGGGCGACGCAACTCCGGGCCGAAGTGGTAGCGCGTCAGCTCGCGCCCTTGGTACTCAAATGAGGCCTGGGCGTAAGGTTGCGGCAGCACCTCGATGTCCGGCACTGGTTTGGCGTTGGGCAATGCGGGATCGGCGGTCGTCGTTTGGGCCGGAAGGTTGACCGCCGTTGCGCTGGCTACGGCTGCGGCCAACGCGAGCACCTTGCGGCGCGTGATCTGTCTGTGCATGGTGTTTCCTTTAATGCTTGCCTGTAAAAAAGAGGCGTTTGGGTGGTCAGACTACGAGATGTCCAGCGGTACGCCGGACGCCAACAACACGCACTTCTGAACCAGACGTTCGTGATCGAGCGAATAGGGGTTGGCGATCTCGCCGCGAATAACGCGCGCCAGCTCTAGAAGCTGATTTGAATAGCGGTCAATCATGGCGGGGAACTCAAGCGTGTGCGTGCCCTTCTTGTAAGGTGCGCGGTCCTCTTTGAGCGACAGCCGCAGTGTGGTGGGCTCCAGCGGACGGATCTCGATGGTGCCTTTGTCGCCGCTGACGCACAGGTGACGGCGTTTCTCCGCGTCGTAATCCAAGGCGGAGGTGCGGATGGAGGCGACGCAGCGCGGGTACTCCATCACGACCAAGCCGGTGTCGGAGTTTTCAAAGGAGGGATCGGTACGTGTCAGGTAAGGCGTGATGCGTTGCGGCTCTCCCAGCATGGAGACGACCAGATCCACAAGATGCGAGCCGAAGATAAAGGTGTTGCCGCCTTTGAACTGGCACACCCACTTGCGATACTCCTCCCATAGACCACGGCTCATTTCGGCGTGGACCGCATAGACCCGGCCGAGCAAACCCTCCTTTACCGCCTTGATGCAGAACTGAAAGGCTGGATTGCCGCGGAACATGTAGGCCATCTGTACGGCCAGCTTGCGCTTCCCGGCCTCGTCGAGCAACTCGCTGAAGCGCTTGAACGAAGGGTCGCCGGGCTTGTCGAGATGGACATGGAATCCCGCCCGGATACAGCGCAGCGCGGTGACGGTGAGATCGGGCACATCGGTCTCAACCGACACGAGTTGGAGGCCCGGCACCGCGAACAGTTCCGCTTCGGTCATCCACCGGAGGCCCTTGTACGCCTTCTCATTCTTGCGTTTCTCACGCCATTCCGCATCGGGTTCGACCACGCCGACCACCTCGTAGTCCTCCTTCAACTTGAGGAACGAAGCCATTTTGGCCGCGCCGTGATTGTGGCCGATGCCGAGCTGACCAACCTTGATGCGCGTTTTGGGCTTGGCGGCTGCGTCTTGGCCAGAGGAGATGCGCGGCAATGCGGCCAGCGTTGCCGCAGCGGCGGCGTGCGTGAGACACGTACGGCGTGTCATCATAGCGAGATCCTTTCTTTTTGATCGTACACCGAGTTGGTTAACGTACGGAGATCAACGTACCATTCTGTTCTACGGCCATGACCGCGAACCAGCCGATATTGTAGTCGCCTGAAGACACGGGTGCCAACGGTGCGTCAGTCGAGATCAGCGGGTCGCCACCAGGCGTGGCCGAGCCGACCTGAACCCATGCGCTGCCGTCATGGCGGTAGAGCCGAAGGCTACTGTCCATTGGCCGGAGTTGGGTGTGGTCGTAACGGAAGGTCAGCGAGACGCCGTCGAACGTAGCCTTGGTCAACTCAACCTTTGCCCTGAACGCCCCGATCTGCCATACCCCGATCGGGCGCAGATGCGCGGGGAGTCCGGCCGGAATGTCGCTCCGGTCAGCGGCGTAGAAGCCGCCGCGGATGGCGGCGTTGACCGATGTCGTAAAGGTGAACCCGACGCTGTTGACCAGTTCCGGGACTTCCTTGGAGTAAAGGTCGCCCCAGCAATACGGGACACCCGGCGTGAAGGTCTGCCAAGTGCGCGGAAAGCGCACGCATCCCTTGTTGACCGCATACCAGCCATTGGTGTCGGTAAATGTCACGGGGATGTCACTGTTAACGACAGCGATCATGTTGAGGTCCAGCTCGCGCTCTTCGCCCTCGCCGTCGGCGATGATCTGTCCGTTGTTGATCATCCGCAGTGTGATGTTTTCATTCGTGTACCCGATATAACCCCAGCCGCGGATCAGGCCGCGCCGGTCCTCGCCGGTGCGCACGTAGAGGTTGGTGCGGTTCGGATTGCCGACGTTCTGCAAATGGATCTGCCCGCCGCGCATGAAGAGGTCGCCGTTGTTGACGCGCAGGAACTCTTTGACGGTTCCCACAGCGTTTTCCGCCATCGTGACGGTGCCGGTCCCTGGGGGGTTCGGTGCCAGTCCAGAACCGATGATCATGATTTTGGCGCTGAACGGCGCGTCCATTTCACATTCGCCGATTCCGCCGTTGCGCCCGATCTGCAGATAATCTCTCGTCGCAAGTGTGCCGCCGGTGTGGATCAGGCGGCCAAAGGCACCGGCCTGATAAGCCGCCTGAAGGTTATTCGCGGTGATCGCCGCGCCGGTGTTGGTGACGATACCGGCCCCGTTCGAATCGTTGCCGATCCGGAACTCTCCGGTGATGTCCAAACTCCCGCCGTTGAGTATGGCCATACCTTCACAACCGCGTCTGTGCCCGATAAAGGCGTCTGACCGCAATGTCAGGCTGCCGCTGTTTTGTACGAGCACACTGCATGCTGGCGCGATGTTATTCGCGACGAAAAGTGAACCGGCCTCCACCGTCGCGCCGTTGTTGGTCATCACGCCCACACCGCCTTGGCTGCTGACATAAAGATTCGCGGCGGAATACAGGGCGCCGCTCTCCAGCGTCGCCAGTCCGGGATAGTAGCGCCCGACCACAAAATGGGACGCGCAGGTCAGGCTGCCGCCGTCCAAGCGGAACCAAGCGGTGCCGGGATAGTTCTGGTAACCGGCCGCGAACATATTACACTCGGCAAAAACACCATTGGTGACCGTCAGCGCGTTACCATTCTCCGCTTTGGGCGCCGTGGCGTTGATCAGCACGTCGTCGTTGGCGGTCGGCAGTTGGTTGTAGGGGGTAGAACCGCTCTGGTAGATGATCCAGCCGGGCACATAGTCCCACGGGTAGTAGCCCGGACCAGTGGCCGAATAGAACAGATCCACGGCCTGAGTGTGCGCGACCGCCAACAGCAATGCCGCGAAACCGAGCTTCACAGATGTTTTCACTGTCATGCTTGTCTCCTGTTTTCAGGGTTGTTCTTGTCGTGTTTTCGTCATGCCAAACAATATTGTTCAGCCTGCGCGAATCAAGGGGTTACAAAATCGAGAAGACAGTTCCTTTCTTCTCTACGGCCATGACCGCGAACCAACCGATGTTGTAATCGCCGCTGGTCACTTCCGCGAGCGGGAAGTCGGTGGAAATCCAGCGCGCACCCTGCGGCGCACATTCGCCGACCTTGTGCCACACTTTGCCGTCGTGCCGGTAGAGGCGTACGCGGCGGTCGGTCGGCCTGAGCCGCGTGTCGTCGAAGCGGAAGGTCAGCGACACGCCGACGAAGGCGACCTTGCGCTGTGCGACGTTGTCGCTGTATGCACCGATGCACCAGATGCCCAGCGGCCGCAGGTGTGCGGGATAATCGAAGGCGGGGATGTCGCGGCGGTCGGACGCACAGAAGCCGCCGCGAATGGCGCAGGTCACCGGCGCGGTAAAGCGGAGCGCAACGCTGTTGACCAGTTCAGGCACCGGCTTGGAGGAGAGGTCGCCCCAGCAGACGGTTTTGCCAGGCGTAAAGGTCTGGCAGGCGTGCGGGAAGAGGACGCGCCCCTTGTTGACCGCATACCAGCCGCAGGCGTCACCGGTCTTCAGGTCGTGGTTGACGGCGTTGATCGGGTTGAAATCCAAGTCGCGCTCGATGCCTTCGCCATCGGCTGTGATCACGCCGTTATGGATCATGCAGATCGATTTTTTTGTATCGGAGGTGGTGAACCGTCCCCAGCCGCGGATGACGGCGGCCGCATCGGCGTCTTGGCGCACGAACAGGTTTGTGGGGTAACCGTGGGTTCGTTGCAGGCGGATCGTGCCGCCCCGCATCGCGAGGCTGCCGTTGCGGACGCGCAGCGGGCCGCTGATGTCGCCGACCGCGCCTTCAAGCACAGCCACAGTTCCGGTGCCGAGCGGGTGGTCGGACGAGGTGCGCCCGCCGATACCCATGGCATAGGCGCTGAATTCGGCGCGCGCCACGAACTCGCCGACTCCGCCGTTGAAGCCGACTTGCAGCGAGGAGTCCTTGTCGTCCGCTCGACAGTCGATCACGCCGCCGTTGTGAACCAGTCGTCCGTAGGTGTTGGTTTCGTGGCCTAGATGCAGGCGCAAGGCTGAGAGCGTGGCGCCGTTGTTGGTCACCACACCCCGGCCGCTGGGCGCGTAGCCGCCGATAAAGAGATCGGTGCCGGTGGCGAGCGTACCGCCCTCAAGCGTGGCCAGTGCGGGATAAGCCATGCCGATTACCGTGGTGGTCTGGCTGGTCAGCGAACCACCCTCCAGTCGCAGCCAAGTTGTACCGGGATAATCGAGCCAAGCGCTTGCGAAGCTCATGCACGTGGCGTGGATGCCGTGCCCGATCACCAGTGCGCTGCCCTTCTCCGCCGCGAGCGTGGCGGCATTGATGCGCACAGTATCGTTGGTGCCCGGCAGGCGCCTGGCGCTGCCGCCGCCCGAAATCTGGTAGCAGAACCAGTCGTCGACGGCTTCCCAATAGCGGCGGCCACGATCTGGGGAGGCGTTGTAGAGCAATACGGCACCATCGGCCGCGGCCGACGGGGGGATGGCCGCGCAGGCAGCGCGCAAAGCCGTGTCTTCGTCTTCGCGTTCCCCGACAATGCGATCCCGCGCCAGCCGATACGAAGCCGGCATATGGCGTTCGATCCAGCGGTCACCGATCTCGCGCACCGTCTGCATCGCACGGTCCGGGTCTTTGAGCGCGGCGCAACCCCTGATGGGCGCAAACAGTAGCTCGGCATCGACTCCGTCCACGTCGAACGGCACCGGTTTTTCGTGGGTCCGTGCGCGCACGCCCTCGCCTGCTACGCAGATACCGACGTTCATGTCCGAAATACGGATGCCCGGATACCATTCGCTGGCCTCGTTCACCTGAACGCTGCCTTTGAACACAAAGGTCTCCGACCCCTCGTCATCTGCCGACACACTGAAGACGGTGCCGAGATCGTAAATCTCCAGTTCACGTGTCAGCACGGCGAACCCCGTCGCCCAACGCGGGACGCGGGCCAGCAACTGCCCCTGCTCCAACGAGACCCGCATACCGGTTTGGACCGTTAGTTTGGCCGGTCCCAGAAGCGTCAACTCCACACCGGTCGTCAGCCGCACCATAAGTTCACCCGATGCGAGCGTCAGCGTGCCCGGCAATGTTGTTGGGATCGCAGCCCCCTGTGCTTTTTTTTGACTGATCAACCGGACTGCCGGCAATTCGTCCACCTGAACCGCATGCGCGCTGTACGCGTAATGTTCGTCGGCGACGTACTTACCCAGCAGCACGACCGCCCCGGCCATGCAGGCCAGCGCCAACAGCGAGGCCGCCAGCGCGTACCAACGGGGTGATGGGCGGAAAGAAACACCCATCCGCTGCCGTCCGGCACGCCCGCGCGACACCTCCAGCGCATGCGCGACCCGCTCGGCTGTATCGTCAGGCATCACCGCGCGCCGCGTGGCGACGCCTAGCAGGCGCGGCCATGTACGCATGCGGCCGCTCTCCGTTTCCAGAAAGGCGCGGCAGGCCGGACATTGCTCGACATGCGCCAGCACCTCGCGCTCGTCTTTCGCGCTCAGGCTTTGGTCCAGCAAGTCATAACAGGCAAGTTGACACTCTTTGCACGTCATAAGGATTGCTCTACTTGGTCAGTTGCCGATCACATCGTAAAGGTTCGATCATGAAAAAATTTTTCACGGGCATAGCTCCTCAGGTAACAACGTGCGCAACTTGCGTGTGGCACTGAACAGACGGGACTTCACGGTGCCCGGGCTGATCTTCAGGGTTTCGGCCACCTCCGCGATGCTCATCTCACCGTAGTATCGGAGTAGCACCACGGCTTGCAGCGGCTCGGAGAGTTGGCGGACGGCGGCCGCCAGGGCATCGGCCGCAACGGCGGCGTCCAGTCCGCTGCCTGCCGCCGGTTCGTCTGCTGGCACATCGGGCAGGGTGTCGGTGTAGATCAACGGGCGGCGGGCACGCTTGCGCCACACGGCGCGGTTCAGATTGAACAGGATGCCGTAAAGCCACGAAAAAAACGAGGACTCCTCGCGGAAGGAGTGGATCGAACGCACGGCACGCTGCAGCGTATCGATCGTCAAGTCCTGCGCATCTGTCGCATTGCCGCACAGCAGCGTGGCGGCGGCGAGTAAACGCGGCCCATACCGTTCGACAAAATGACGAACAGTCTCCTCATCGCCGTCTTGTTTAAGGCGGCGGACCAGCTCATTGGGGGCTCGCGGGGCCTTCATGCCATGGCTTCCTGCTAGGTGAGTAGCCGACGCAACGTAAAAGGTTCGCTCGCGGCGAAAATTTTTTGCGGGTAAGAATCCTCGCCAGATTTTGACAGGGTACTCACGATTTCGTACAGTAGTTTACAAAAAAGTGAGAGGGGTGCCTATGAAACGTTACTTGATGCCGTGTGTGCTCATTGTTTGCGTTGCGTTCGCGTTGCGCGCGGAGCCGTATAAGGCGGAGTGGGAGTCGCTCGACAAACGCCCGATTCCGCAGTGGTGGCAGGAGGCCAAGTTCGGCATCTTTATCCATTGGGGCGTTTACTCGGTACCGGCCTACGCGCCGACCGACGCGGCCAATGTCTACGCCAAGTATTCGGAGCACTACGACAACCGCATGCGCTCCAACAACGCGGCCTTCACCAACTTCCATGCCCGCACCTACGGCACCAACGTCACCTATGCGGACTTCGCCACGCAGTTCCGCGCCGAACACTTTGATCCTGCCCAGTGGGCGGATCTCTTCAAGAAGTCCGGTGCGCGGTATGTGGTGCTTACGTCGAAGCACCACGACGGCTTCGCGCTCTGGCCGAGTGCCTTCAGCCCGCGCTGGAACGCGCAGGTGCTCGGGCCGCACCGCGACCTTGCCGGCGAACTGACCGCAGCGGTCAAGCAGGCCGGTTTGCGCATGGGCTTCTACTACTCGCTGCTCGAGTGGGGCAACCCGCTCTACAAGGAGAACATCGGCCGGTGGGTCGCGGAGATGAACCTGCCGCAGATGAAAGAGCTGGTCACGCGCTATGAGCCCGATATAGTCTGGGCCGACGGCGAGTGGGACTACTCCGACGAAGAGCTGCGCAGCGTCGATTTCTTGGCCTGGCTGTACAACGAATCGCCGGTCAAGGAGAGCGTGGTGGTCAATGACCGCTGGGGCAAAAAGACGCGCGGCAAGCATGGCGACCACTACACGACCGAATACGATCTGGTTCATTCGGGTAGCTCGCTTGATACCCAGTTCACGCATCCGTGGGAGGAGTGCCGCGGCATCGGCGGTTCGTTCGGCTTTAACCGTTTTGAGACCACCGCGCATTACATGACCAGTGCACAGTGCCTAGAGACCTTGATCGAGAAGGTCAGTCGCGGCGGCAACCTGCTGCTCAATATCGGTCCGCAGGCCGACGGCCTCATCCCGGTGATTATGGAAGAACGCCTGCTTGATATGGGGCGTTGGCTGAGCGTCAACGGCGAGGCGATTTACGGCACCACCGCCTGGCGGCACCGTCCCAAGAACATGCGCGAAACCAAGGTCTATTTCACCCAGAAACCGGACGCCCTCTACGTGATCTGCGCGCGCTGGCCGCAAGCGCCGCTGGTGGTCAACCACATCGCCAAGGCCGACTCGGTTTCGCTGCTCGGCAGTCCTTTGCCGGTCACGTTCACGTGCAGCGACGGGGCGCTCACGATCAAACCGCCCGTGGTCAATCCCGGCACCCTGCCCTGCGAGTACGCCTGGACCTTCAAGATTGCTCGTCCGCAGGAGTGAGCGCCGTGTGGCACGGTCGAGGGGATTGCAGAGGATATGGGTGCCCGATTTCGGTTATTGTCGTCTGAACTTCAAACCGCTAAGATGACGGTGTTTGTGGATTGGTACGGGGTTAGACAAAATGAGTACTTACCATCTTAATTCCTTTACAATCGGGGCATTCCGTGGGCTCCAAGGTATGACTTTTGAGCGGCTGGGGCGCTTCAACCTTTTGATCGGCGGCAACAATTCAGGTAAAACCTCGGTGCTTGAGGCCCTGCAAGCCTTTTGTAATCCGGAAGACCCGGCTGATTGGGCTAGAATAGCAAACGCCAGAAACACAAGTTCACGTTTGTTTTCGACCCATTCGTTGAACGACTGTTTGGTGTGGATGTTCCCGCACACGAAACAAACGGATACTGGTAGCTCTGGTTCGATTCAGCTTTCCAGTACTGGGGCATGTCCTGTCCGAGAGGTCAAGGCAAGTGTTCAACCTGTCTTCGGTATGCCAGATGAAGAGGATCTTAGGTATTTGGCGAAACGACCCCTAGACTCTAATCCCGCAACAGGTGGAACCTATGAGGGGATTGAGATCAAATTGGACTCTATACGTGCTCAGGACGGCTCGTCGACCGTTGCGGAGTCCGTTACCCGCCGTTTTTGGCAAGACGTCCCCTTTATTCGGAGACGCGCTAATTCATTCGCGTTTCCTGTGGCCGCAGTTTTGGGATTCGAATACCGTTTTGCTGAACGCTGCGCCGACAAGTATTCAAAGTTGAAGGTCGATCAACAAAAAGACCTTCTCGAACTTGCGCGAATGTTTGATTCCGGCATAGAGAGTATCAGTGTTGCGTCCGAAAACCGCCGACCTTACCTGAGGGTTGAACACAAGGATTTTGGCGAGGCGCCGCTCATGGTTTTTGGAGACGGCATGAAGCGTGTGCTTTTCATAGCGACGGGACTCGTTACAGCCAAAAATGGCCTCTTGCTTTTGGATGAGATCGAGGGCGGTATCCATGCGTTCGTTTTGCCGGAGATCATGAAGTGGTTATTCAAGGCGGCACGGGAGTATCACATTCAGATTTTTGCAACAACTCACAGCCTTGAGGCTGTAGATGCTGTGCTCTTATCTGCAAAGGAGACGCCCGATGAATTCGTCACGTACCGCCTGAGTAGAGAAGATCATCTCGCCAAACGGTTGAACTATAACCTGCTGACAGACCTTCGGGTTCATGGCGGCTTGGAGATCAGGTAAGCCATGCGTGTCGATCTCATCGCAGTTGAAGGCGCACACGACCTCGCTCTTGTTCAGCGCCTACTCAGTGCTTTCGGTTTTGAACAGAAGAGAAAACTGGATAATCCGAAAAACCCCTCGGAGAACATCCCGTCTGCCGTCAAGAGGCTGATCCCCGACAAATTTCCAGCAAACGAAGAACGTGATATCCACAAGCGTCCTGACGTTCCCGCCTTCCATGTCAAAGACGAACAATGCGTGACGCTGATTCGTGCTGATGGTGACTCAAAACTTGTTGGCGGGGTGTCTTTGGCAATTCACGCTCTGAGTTTAGACAAAGTCTACCCGTCATCGATCGGCTTCATATTAGACGCAGACAATAACCAGCCTATGGTTCAGTTTGATGGGCTGAGAGCCGAGTGGTTCGATAAAAGCAGAGACGATCCGTTGCTTAAGAAATATCCGCTCCCCTCAAGTGTTGGCGTTTGTACTGTAGATACATATTCATTTGGCGTGTTTGTCATGCCAGACAATCAAAGCAGCGGCTCTTTAGAGACTCTTCTCCTGCGACGGGCGAAAGATGTTTATCCTGTCTTGCACGAAAAGGCTGACGAATTTATTCAAGTCGTTAAGAACACCAAAGACGCGATTCCGCCCGGATCAGAACTGGGCTCGAAGGGGCAAAATGAGGGCAAGGCCGTCCTCCACGCCATGACCAGTGTATTGAAACCTGGGAAGACCCTTCAGGCCAGTATCAGCGATAATGAATGGGTCCCTCAAGCCCCGGATCAATTTCCAGATTTTTTCTACCACTTGTGAAGTGTCTCTCGCAACTTCTCGATCTGAATTAGAAAGGGAAGAAGAGTCCGGGCATCGAACAGAAATGACGAAAGGCGGCCGTGATGCGGTTGGGATGGAACGAGATCAAGCAGCGTGCAATCCGTTTCTCGCGGGAATGGGCTGGAGAGACCCGCGAACAAGCGGAGGCCAAATCTTTTTGGGACGCTTTTTTTGATGTGTTCGGCATCCCGCGCCGCAGTGTCGCAACCTTTGAGGAGCCGGTCCGCAAACTGAGCGGGCAGTATGGGTTCATCGACCTGTTCTGGAAAGGACGGCTGCTGGTCGAGCACAAAAGCCGCGGCAAGAGCTTAGATCGCGCCGAATCTCAGGCGTTCGAGTACTTGCAGTCGTTGGCGGCCGAGGGTCGTCATGACGAAATTCCACGCTATGTGATCGTCACCGACTTCGACCGTCTCGCGCTTTATGATTTGGAGCCGGAGGAATCACATAACTTGCCGGTTTTCTGCGGGATGCATGTCCAGCGCGTCGAAATCCGGGTTAGAGACCTTCACCGTCACATTCGGTTGTTCGGCTTTATCCCCGGCTACAAGGTTCGCACGTTCGGCAAGGAAGATCCGATTAACATCAAAGCTGCGGAGGTGATGGGGCAGCTTCACGATGCTATGGCGGCGGGGGGCTACACGGGCCATGCGTTGGAACGCTTTCTTGTGCGCATTCTCTTTTGCCTCTTTGCTGAGGATACCGGCATCTTCGACCCCAATGTCTTTACGGAGTACATCGAGAACGAGACGCGGCCAGATGGCTCGGATCTCGGCCTACATCTTGCTCGGCTCTTTCAAGTGCTCGATACGCCACGCGAACAGAGACAGAGGAACCTTGACGAGCGCCTGCGTGGTTTGCCCTATGTGAACGGTGAACTGTTCTCCGAAAAATTACCGTTGGCCGACATGACTGCGGAGATGCGCGACGCACTCATCCGCTGTACCGGCTTCGACTGGAGCCGAATCTCGCCCGCTGTGTTCGGCTCGCTCTTCCAGTCGATCATGCAGCCTGCGGAGCGACGTCAGATCGGGGCGCACTACACCTCGGAGCGCGACATCCTCAAGCTGATCCATGCGTTGTTCCTTGATGACCTGCGGGCTGAGTTTGAAACGATTAAGCATGACCGCCGCAAGTTGTCGGTGTTCCATCAAAAACTGGGCAAGCTCCAATTTTTCGATCCCGCTTGTGGTTGCGGTAACTTTCTGGTCATCACCTATCGTGAGTTGCGCCTGCTCGAACTGGATGTCCTCGACGCGATGGGCTACGGCGGGCAAACCGTGACCGATGTCGCGTTGCTCGCGCGCGTGGACGTGGACCAGATGTTCGGTATCGAGATCGAGGAGTGGCCCGCGCGTATCGCCGAGACGGCGCTGTGGCTGATAGATCACCAGATGAATCTGTTGCTCGCGGAGAAATTCGGCCAGTACTTCGTGCGCTTGCCGCTCAAGAAATCCGCCCGCATCATCAACGACAACGCCCTGCGTCTCAACTGGCGTCATGTTCTGAATCCCGCCGAGTGTTCCTACATTCTGGGCAACCCGCCGTTTGTGGGGCATCAGTGGCGGAACGCCGAACAGCAGAAGGATATGGAGGCCATCTGGGGTACCGCCGGACGTTTTGGCAGGCTCGACTACGTGACGTGCTGGTACAAGTGTGCCGCCGAGTTCATCCAAGGCACGCAGACGCGCGTCGGTTTCGTTTCAACCAATTCCATCACGCAGGGTGAGCAGGTCGGTATCCTGTGGGGTTGCCTGAACGGCCTCGGCGTCCGTATCCATTTCGCGCACCGCACCTTCCCGTGGCAGAGTGAAGCGAGGGGCAAAGCGCATGTGCATGTGGTAATCATCGGTTTTGGCGTCTGTGACGTGCCCGTGAAAAAGCTTTACGATTATGCTGACGGCGACACGCCGACCGTATCCGAAGTGCGCGGGATCAGCCCATATCTCGTCGAGGGCGGACAGACGGTTCTGCCGTCGCGCACGTCGCCGCCGCGCGGCATGCCGCAGATGAAGAAGGGGAGTCAGCCGACCGACGGCGGAAACCTCATCTTGACAAACAAGGAACGTGCCGAGCTTTTGGAGAAGGAGCCGGGCGCAGAGCGATGGTTGCGTCCATTCATTGGCGGCGAGGAGCTATTGAACGGCGGTCATCGCTGGTGCCTTTGGTTGAAAAACATCTCACTACCGGAGCTACAGGCGCTCCCACAGGTTCAAGTGCGCGTTGAAAAGGTGCGCGCAAGCCGACTCAAGAGCCCGACGGCCAGCGTACGGCGGTTCGCCGATTATCCAACGCTGTTCACGCAGGATCGGCAGCCGGACAGCGACTATCTGGCGGTGCCCGAAGTCTCTTCTGAGGCGCGCCGCTTTATCCCGATCGCCTTTCTCCCTGCCACCGTCATTGCCAGCAACAAGTTGCAGATCATCGTGGGTGGCACACTTTTCCATTTCGGCGTGCTCTCGTCGACCATGCACATGGCGTGGGTGCGTGTGGTCAGCGGACGTCTGAAATCAGATTACAGTTATGCTCCCGCCGTCTATAACAATTTCCCGTGGCCGCAACTGAACGCGCCCGACTATATCCAAACGGTTCCTTATGCCGACGGCCTCTGCGTCAGAGAGGCGGCGTCGCGTCTTTATTGGTCGTCGTATCACGATGGAAGTGAAATAGAAGGTGTGCCCTTGGAGACGAAACATGTGAGCGCCTACCTGAAAGGTGATGCGAAAAAAATCGCAACAGTGGAAGCCGCCTCGCTAAAGGTGCTAGCCGCGCGCGCACGGAATCCGACCTCGACGTTGGCGGACATGTATGATCCTTTGCTAATGCCGCCGGAACTGGTGAGGGCGCATGCCGAACTCGACCGTGCGGTGGATCGCTGTTATCGCGCTGCGCCGTTCAAGTCGGACCGCCAGCGCGTGGAATTCCTGTTCGCGCTCTACGAACAATGTGCAGCGCCGCTGTTGCCGGCGCGGAAGACGAAACAAAAGCGAAAGACGAGGTAGGATATGGCTGACGAGAAGGGCGTGACATCCGAATATGAGCGGGAGCCGGTTCCGGAGCACGCTTGGCTGGGGTTGAAGAGCTACGTGGGGCAGTTCGCGGGTGAGCATGTCGCCGGGACGGAACTGATGATCGGGCCGCTCTTTCTCGCGGCGGGAGTCAGTGCGTTCGACTTTTTTGCCGGCCTGTTCGTCGGCAATCTGCTGGCCGTACTGAGCTGGACGCTTTTCACTGCGCCGATCGCCACGCGCGTGCGGCTGACGCTCTACTACCACCTCGAAAAGATCTGCGGCCGCAGACTGGTGGTGCTCTACAACATCGTCAACGGCGTGATGTTCACGGTTCAAGCCGGAGCGATGATCACGGTGTCGGCCACGGTGCTGGGGGTCTTCTTCAAATTCCGCATGCCGGAGTTGAGCGACACCCTGCCGACCGGCTTCGGTTGGATTGTGGCGGTATTGGCGACCGGCGTGCTCTTTTCGGTCGTGGCGGCAAAAGGCTACCGGGTCGTGGCTGCCTTCGCCAATCTGGTCGCGCCGCTGATGGTCGTGATGTTCGTGGTCTTCGGCGTGATCGGTTTTCGCAAGATGGGCGTGACCGGACTCGACAACTTCTGGGAGATCGCCTCGACGCGCATCTGGACCGGCGGCGAACCGCAGCCGGGGCAGGTGAAGTTCACGTTCTGGCATGTGATGTTTTTCTCCTGGTTCTGCAACATGGTCTGGCATATCGGCATGGCCGACCTCTCGCTCTTCCGCTTCGCCCGCAAATCGTGGTATGCGCTCTCTTCGGCGGCGGGGATGTACCTCGGCCACTTCATGGCGTGGATCGCGGCCTCGACCCTCTATGCGGTTCAGCTTCAGGCCGATCCGACCAATACCGCCGTGCTGCCCGGTCCGCTGGCTTACAACGCCTGCGGTGCGTTGGGTCTGCTGGTTGTCGTGATCGCCGGCTGGACCACGGCCAACCCCACGCTGTACCGCGCGGGTCTCGCTTTCCAGGCGCTGGTTCCCGAGGCTTCGCGTGCCAAGGTTACGCTGATCACTGGACTCGCGGCCAGCGTCACCGCGATCTTCCCGGTCGTAATCATGAAGCTGATGGGATTCGTGGCGATGTGGGGCATGATCCTGATGCCGATGGGCGCGGTGATCTTCGCCGACTACTGGCTGCTGCCGCGTTTCGGCATGCGGCGGTTTATCGCCGAGCATGTGCGGTTACCGATGAATTGGGCGGCGGGCGCGGCCTGGCTGGCCAGCGTTGTCTTCAGCGTCGGACTGCTGATGGCCTTTGGTGCGGACAAGATCTTCTTCGTCAGCTTTCCCAGTTGGTTCGTCGCGGTACTCGTCTATGTCGCGCTGAGCCGTCGGCTCCAAGCGGGTACGGCTCAACCATGTTGAACCGTACCCGAAGGAGAATTTAG
>DAOTMQ010000031.1:0-21984 GCA_035450385.1 Kiritimatiellia bacterium
GTGGACGCACCTCTCGGTGTCGGCGGAGACGGGCGGCGGGACCGCCGTGCTGACGGTGTCCGCGCCGGACACGAGAAGAGCGGCCGCCAGAAAAACGGCGGCGCATCGGAATGTGGCAAAACCTTTCATTGACGGAACTCCTTTCCCCCCTCTTGCACGGGAAGGGCGCGCACCCCGCTCCGCGCGAAAGCGCAAAATCAGAGCAGAGGATTCTTTCTGTCTCATGCGTTCATTACTCAGGCTGGAACGCTCACCGTGAGCGATCTGCCTCCGATCATACTCTTTCCAGGCAATGACCGCAACCGGTTTTGGGGCGATCACCAATCGTCGCGTCGTCGTCGCACTCCGCCATAACCCCTCTCCCAGGGGGGGCGAGGATGAAAACAACCTGTTTTTTATCGTGCTTGCCGAGCCGTAAAGCACTCACGAACTGGTGCCTCCGCCGTCCCGTACGGCGGGGATAAAAACGCCGGTTAAGGGCTTTTGGGCTTATTTTTTTCTGCTGGCAGCCCGTTAGAATTTATGTAATGTATTGATTCGCAAGGGGTTGTGAAGAATCATCAAAATACGTGAAAGCCGGATTTGGCATTGACTTGTGGTGGGGAAAAGTGTTGAATGGTGTCAAAAAAGGTCAAGGTATGGTTTTCACGGGTGGACAGAGTATGGCGGCGACTGCCGGACCGGGCTTGCTGGTCGGGCGGTTTGACCATGCTTTGGACCCCAAGAAACGGCTGACCGTGCCTGCGGGCTGGCGCGACCTGATGGGATCACCGGCGCATGTGTATGTGTTTCCCGACCCGAACGAGCGGTGTCTGAACCTGATCCCTCCGGCGGAGATGGAGGGGCGGCTTGAGAAATTGCGGCAGCGGCCGCTCTTCGACAAGCGCGCGCACGAGGCACTGAGGGTGTTCGGTGAGAACGCCGAGCAGGCGGTGTTGGACGTACAGGGACGGATCCGCATCAAGGATCGGTTGCTGGCCTTCGCCGGTCTGAGCAGCAAGGTGGTGATGATCGGCGCGATGAACCGCATCCAGCTCTGGTCGCCCGAAATGCGGCCGGAGGCCGAGACGGTGGATCAGGCGGCGCTGGCTGCGGCGTGCGAGGCGCTGGAGTTCTAGTGCTGTCCGGCGGGAGCCGGCGCAGTTTGACAAGTGGATTTGGATCGCGAGCACGGCGTACCTGTCTGGAAGACGGACGCGTGTTCTGGAGGGGACCGTTTTGCTGCGCGATCGTTATTTGGAACGGATTCGGTCTGGAGGGACGATGCACCTGCCGGTGTTGCTGCAGGAGACGGTGGACGCCTTGGCGGTGATCCCTGGCGGCAGCTACATCGACGGAACACTCGGCGGTGCGGGCCACGCGGCGGAGATCTTGAGACGCGCGGGGTCGGCCGGCCGGCTGCTGGGGATCGACAGGGACGTGACGGCTCTGGAACGCTCGGCGGAACGGATGGCGGTGTTGTCTGGCGAGAAGGTGCTGGTGCACGGCACTCATGGCGAGTTGCGGTGCCTAGCCGAAGCGAACGGGTTTGCGGCAGTGGACGGTGTGCTGCTGGATCTGGGCGTGTCATCCGATCAGCTCGACACGCCTGGACGGGGGTTCAGCTTCCGATTTGACGGACCCTTGGACATGCGCATGGATACGACTCGAGGGGAGTCGGCGGCCGACCTGCTGGCAAGGCTGGACGTGCAGTCCCTCGCAGACGTTTTTCGGAGGCTCGGCGAGGAGCCTCGCGCGCGGCGGATCGCCCAGGCGGTTGCGCGCGCGCAGCGTCAGGCGCCGATCGTCACGACTGGCCGCTTGGCGGAGGTGGTGACGGAGGCCGTGGGCGGACGCAGCGGGCCGCGGCATCCGGCGACGCGTGTGTTTCAAGCGCTGCGCATGGCGGTGAACCGAGAGCTGGAGGATTTGGAGCAAGCGCTGAAAGAGGGGCTACGGCTCCTCAAGCCGGGCGGACGGATGGCGGTGATCACATTTGAGAGCATCACCGACCGGCTGGTGAAGCAGCGTTTCGCAGCGCACGCGGGGCGTTGGGTCTCCCTGCAGCAGGGCGGCGAGCGCTGGGAGGGTGAATTGCCCGCTGTAATGCGGGTGACACGGCGTCCGCTGGAAGCGGGGCCGGAAGAACTGGCGGCCAACCCGCGGGCTCGCTCGGCGAAACTGCGGGTCGTGCAGCGCTGTGAGGCGTCGGCGCACGGCTGAGTGAATGTTGGGTGTGTGAAGCGATTTGATGGAATGAACGACAGTTTGTAGGAGGATGTGCGATGAGACGGAATCGGAAAAGAAATGTACACGCGAAAGTGGTGCCCCGTTCGGTGGCTGGCGTCTTTTTGCTGATGGTCGGATTGGTGCTGCTGTATTGGATGATGGATTCCAAATGCGATGTGGACGGCCAGGAAATCCGTAAATACGAGCAGAAGCTTCAGGCGCTCGAAGCCGAGTATGCCCGTGAAGAGATGCGCTGGAATGAGCAGAACACGCCGGAAAAACTGGAGGCGGCGATGTTGCAGCACGGGATCGCTATGGCGTACCCGTCCGCCGAACAGGTCGTGCGCATGGACACTTCGGGGGTGCCGATCGAGGGGCAGCTCTCTATCGCTCGTTTCAGGCGCAGTCAAAGTGCGACGGAACGTGTGGTCAAAACACAACCGAAAAAATAACGTGGCGGGGTGACGGCGCGCCATGTATGATCGCGGTATACAGATTCGTATCTGGCTAGTTGCGCTGTTGCTGCTATTGGCGTTTTGCGGGCTGGGCGCCAAGCTCTGTTATCTCCATCTCTCGGACCATTCCAAGGTAACGGGGCGTGAGTATAAGCGCGTCCTGCTGGGGTTGCGCGGCGGGATTTACGATTGCAACGGCAAGCAGTATCCCATGGCGGTCAGCCTGCCTGCGCGGCTCTTCTACCTCGATCCGAAGGCGGTCAAGAAAGAGCACGACGTGCGTCGGATCGCACAGAAGGTGGCCCAGCAGCTTGACCTGTCCGAGGAGACGGTGTTGGCCCAGTTCAGGCGTACCGATTCGCGTTACATCAAGCTCGGGGTCAGTCTGGACGACCAGGTGTTCGAGGCGTTATCCGATAACAAGACGATCAGCGGCGTGGCCTCTGAGGAGATTGTCATCCGCCGTTATCCGCAAGGTCGGCGCATGTCGCATGTGCTGGGCTTTGTGAATAACATGGGCGTGGGCGGAGCGGGCATTGAGCAACAATTCAACAGCTACCTGACGGGCACGCCCGGCTTGATCGAGGGCGAGAAGGATGCCGGCCGCCGTGAGATTTTCAGCCGCCGCAAAATCCACGTGCCGCCCATCGCCGGCTCGGACATCTATTTGACGCTTGATCACCGTATCCAATACGAGGTGGAACGCGCGATCCAGGAAGTGGTTGGAAAATTTGACGCGCTTTCGGCATGGGCCATCGTGCAGCATATCGGCACCGGAAAGATATTGGCGATGGCCTCCTTCCCGGATTTCGAGCCGGAAAGATACACGGAAACCACCTTGGACGTCTGGCGTAACAATGCGTTGGCGATCGTCTATGAACCGGGTTCAATCATGAAGGCAGTGACGGTAGCGGCGCTGCTGAATGAGCGGCTGGCCACTCCCGAGACAGAGTTTGAGGTGGGCGAGGGGGTGTGGTTTTATGCCGGCAAACCGCTCCGCGATCATGTTTACGGTCGCGTTACCGTGAGCACGGCACTCAAAAAATCCAGCAACATCGCCTGCGCAAAGATGGGCCTCCGGCTCGGCCCGCAAAAGCTGGATGCCTACCTGCGCGCGTTCAACTTCGGCAGCAAGTTAGGTATCGAATTGCCCGGTGAGGAGAACGGCATTCTAGCGCGGGCAAAGCAGTGGGACAAGCTCAAGCCCACGCGTATTCCGATCGGGCAGGGTATCGCGGTGACGGGGCTCCAGATGATCAATGCGTATTCCACGCTGGCCAATGACGGACGCATGATGCGTCCGTACGTGGTTGACCGGATCGTGTCGCCCAGCGGTGAAGTTGTCATGCGCGCTAAGCCCGAGGTTATCGGTCGTCCGATTCGCCCCGAAGTGGCGCGTGCCGTGCGCGAGATGCTGACGGGCGTCACCGAAGAAGGAGGAACCGGCAAGCGTGCTTCAGTCAAAGGCTTCTCCATTGCGGGCAAGACCGGCACAGCGCAGAAAGCGGTGCCCGGAGGATATTCGAGTACCGATTACTACGCCTCTTTTGTGGGCTTCGTACCGGCCAGCAATCCGGTCTTCAGCGTGCTGGTCTCGGTTGAGCGGCCGCGTCCTCAGCACACGGGCGGCTTTGTCTCGGCCCCGGTCTTCGCTCGAATCGCTGCGGCCACCGCGCGGTATCTCGCACTTGACCCGGACCTGCCCCTTGACGATGACGACCTGAGATTGGCACAACCGTAGCCTGTGCGACAAACCCCTTTGCGGACAGAGAGAAAGACTTTGATGAAATTTACAGACATTCCAGAGAGCATCCCGTTCTTGAAAGAGAAACCGCCTGCGCTTGACTTCAGCGGTGTACAAAGCGATTCGCGGCGGGTCAGGCCGGGCGATCTTTTTGTGGCGCTGGTCGGGAGCCGCGATGACGGCGCGCGCTATGCGGCCGCTGCGTTGGCCAAGGGCGCTGTCGCAGTACTGGCGGAGAAACCGGTGCCGGATGCGTCTAAGCAGACGATTTTGGTCAATGATGCTCGCGGCGCGCTGGCCTGTCTCGCGGCCGCACTGAACGGCTGGCCTGCAAAGGCGCTGCGCGTGTATGGCGTTACCGGTACGAACGGCAAGACCACCACCGCTTGGCTGTTGCGCGAATTGCTGCGCGCCGGTGGCAACACACCGGGTTTGCTCTCTACCGTGCAGATCGAATATGGCGGTCGCGCGATTCCGGCCACACGCACCACGCCCGACGCCTGCGAGTTGCAGAGTCTGCTGGCTGCGATGCACGGCACCGGTTGTGATTCGGCGGTGGTGGAGGTCTCCTCCCACGCACTGGAACAGCAGCGCACCGCATTCCTGCGCTTTGAAGCCGCCGCCTTCACCAACCTCTCGCAAGACCATCTTGATTACCACGGCACGATGGAGGCGTATTTCCAAGCCAAGCAGCGACTGTTCGAGCAGCTTGCGCAAGACCATCCCGGCGCGACAGCAGTCTGCTGCCTCAATGGCGGTTCCGACTACGGCGCGCGCATGGCTGAGTATGTCGCAACGCTTCCGCTGCGTTGCGTCACCTACGGCTTCACGCCGGATGCCGACCTGCGCGCCGAGAACGTATCGGTGACGCCCGATGGCAGCCGCTTTACACTGGTCACGCCGGATGGCGATCGCCGTGAGTTGAACGTACATTTGGCCGGTCGCTACAACATCGCCAACATGTTGTGCGCGGCGGGGCTCGCCCTTGACGCAGGCGTTCCACTCGACACCGTGGCTGCGGCGCTGGAGCAGGCGCGCCCGCAATGGGGACGTCTCGAACGTGTGACCACCGCGCTGCCCGCCGCCGTGTTCGTCGATTACGCGCATACCGACGATGCGCTACGCAACGTGCTCACTACACTGCGTGAGATCACGCGCGGCCGCTTGGTCGTTGTTTTTGGATGCGGCGGCGATCGTGATCGTTCCAAGCGTCCGTTGATGGGACGCGTCTGCGCTGAACTTGCCGACTTAGCGGTGGTGACCTCGGACAATCCGCGCAGCGAAGAGCCGATGGCGATCATCAATGAGATTTTGACGGGCGTGCCGACCGGTGCGACGGTGGCGGTCGAGCCTGATCGTCGCGCGGCCATCCGATTGGCGTTGGCTGATGCCGGGCCGGACGATGTGGTGCTGGTGGCGGGTAAAGGCCACGAGCCGTTTCAGGAACTTGCGGATCGTACCGTGCCGTTCGACGATCGGCAGGTTGTGACGGAGGAGGCATGTACGTTAGTTCTCACATGAAGGTAAGACACGAAGGGCACTAAGGTTTTTTGGAAGCACTGCTCGGGTTTTTTATCCACAGATGGACACAGATTACGCAGATGTTTTGGGGGGCAGGGCTAGCCGCAAGTCGCAAGTCGCGGGTCGCGAGTCAGCAATCAACATGTCAAACGGTCAACCACAGGTATTTGACGCGGCCGAGTTTGCTGCATGGGCGCACGGCGATGCACAGGCGTTGCCCACGACCTTCTGTGGTGTGACGCAAGACTCGCGACAGATGACGCCGGGCTGTCTCTACATCGCTCTGCGCGGCGAACGTTTCGACGGACACGATTTTGTTGCGCAGGCGCTTCAGAAGGGGGCCGCAGCAGCGCTGGTAGAACGGACGTGGCGTGCGCCCGAAGAGGCTGCCGGATGGCCGTTGATCCGCGTGGATGACGCGCGACGTGCGCTGGCCGATGTGGCGCGCGCCTGGCGATTACGACAGACGGCGCGCATCGTGGGCATTACTGGCAGCTCCGGGAAAACCACTGTCAAAGAGATGATGGCCGCGCTCTGCAGCGGTGGCGGCTCGGTTTGTGCCACGCGCGGCAATTTGAACAATGAGATCGGGTTGCCGTTAAGCTTGTTGACGTTGGGTGCAGAGACGAAGTACGGCATCTTTGAGGTTGGCACGAACCATCCGGGCGAAATCGCGGTGTTGGCCGATGTGCTGCGTCCCGAGATCGCACTCATCTCCAGCATCGGAAACGCCCACATCGAGCACTTTGGTTCGCAGGAAGCGATTGCCCTTGAGAAAGGAGAGTTGCTACGCGCGCTACCCTCCAACGGTGTGGCGGTGCTCTGTCGCGAGACCGCCTGCTTTGAGCGTTTGATGGCTTGTGCGGCGGCACTGGTTGTGACGACCTCGCTGGTGATGCGCGAGGCGGATTTTTATGGCGAGCCGCTGGATCTGTCGGTCGGTCGGATCCGGGTGTCAGAGCGCGCGACGGGGGCGGAGATCGAGTTGTGTTGCGGCTTGCCCGGCGAACACAACGCATCGAATCTGCTGCTCGCTTTTGCTGCGGCGCGCACGGCGGGTGTGTCGGCGGCCGCTGCGGCGGAGGGGCTCGCACGGCTGGTGCTTCCCGAGATGCGTTGGGCCGTGAGCGAACGGGGAGGCGTCACCGTGGTAAACGACGCCTACAACGCCAATCCGCAGAGTATGCTCGCGGTGCTGCGTACCTTCATGCAAATACCTTGCGGCGGTCGGCGGATCACGGTGCTGGGCGACATGTTGGAGTTGGGCGCGCATACCGAGGCGTTGCATCGCGAGGTGGGGCGCGCGGTGGCGGCGCTGGCGCCGGATGAGGTGATCGGCGTGGGTCCGGACACGTCGCGTTACGTGGCGGATGAGGCGGTGAAGTGTGGTTATCCGGCAGCGCGGATGACGTGCTGTGCGGATGCGGTGGATGCGGCGGCGATGTTGCGTGCACGGGCTCGTGCCGGGGACAGTGTGTTGTTGAAAGCGTCGCGCGGAATGCAGTTGGAGCGAGTGTTGGATGCGTGGACCGTATGATCAGGTGAATGCGCTGGTGCTGGGTGCCGGGACCAGCGGCGAGGCGGCAGCGCTGCTGTTGGCGTCGCGCGGTGCGTGTGTGCAGGTGCTGGATGAAGGCGACGGCACGACCTGTGCCGCCGTGGCGGAGCGGTTGCGCGGGGCTGGGATTACCGGACGATTTGGTGTCGGTGAATTGCCGGACGAGTCGTTTGACGTGTGCGTCACAAGCCCTGGGTTCACCATGCAGCATCCGTGGATCGGGGCGTGCCGTACGCGCGGTCTGCCGGTAATCTCAGAGTTGGAACTGGGCGCATGTTACTGGCCGGGGCGTGTGCTGGCCGTGACCGGCAGCAAAGGCAAGAGTTCGCTGGTCAAGCTCTGCGCGGACACACTGAATAGGGCGGACGTGACAGCGTCGCCGGCCGGCAATTACGGGATTCCGCTCAGCAGGTTGGCGTTGGAACGGCCGAAGTTGCGTTGGGCGGTGACGGAGGTCAGCTCGTTTCAAATGGAGCACACGCGGACGTTCAGTCCGGATATTGCGATTCTGTTGAATCTCCAGGCTGACCACCTTGACCGTCATGCGGACATGGCCGAGTACAAAGCGCTCAAGTTGTCGTTGTTCGCCGCCATGCGTCCCGGAAGCGTCGCATTACTGCCTGCGGGGTTGACGCATGAGGGACGCATTCCGGAAGGTGTCGAATTATTGCGCTTTGGGATAGACGCGGGCTGTGACTGGGCCTATGAGAAACACACGGTGACGGGTGTGTTGCGCGGCGATGCCTGCAGGGTCAGTTTGCAGGGAAGTTGGTTTGACAATGCCGTTCTGGGTGCGGCTGCGGCGGCCGGTGTGGCGGCGTTGCGCCATGCGGGACTGAGCGATACGCAGATCGGGGTCGGCCTGACTCGGTTCGAGCCGTTGGCGCACCGCATGCAGACGGTTGCCATTAGTCGACAAGGGGTACGGTATGTCGACGACTCCAAGGCCACCACGTTAACGGCGACTGCCGCCGCGTTGCGGATGACGCAAGGACCGGTCCGCTTAATCGCCGGCGGACTCCTCAAAGAAAAAGAGCTGGATGATGTAAAAGAGTTGCTGACACAAACCGTAGAAAAAGTGTATCTTATTGGGCGATGCGCTGAGCAGATGTTTCAGGCGTGGTCGGCGGTCGTCCCTTGCGAGGTGTGCGGCACGCTCGAACGGGCCGTTGAAGCCGCTCAGCAAGAGGCACTGTCAGGCGAGATCGTGCTGTTGTCGCCGGGCACAGCCAGTTTTGATCAATTTACCAGCTATCGGGAAAGGGGAGAACGTTTCACTGAGAGGGTCCGTGCGGTTGCGGATCTCGATGAGCGTTTCTTTTCTGAGGGCAAGAAGGACAAGGAGACACAATGAATCGTCAAGTCATGCGTATTGCTGTGGGTGCGAATCTGGTGGCGGGATGCCTCCTGCTGCAAGGTTGCGGAATGTTTGGAAAGCCGAAGGATCACACCGTGAGCGAATTGCCGGATGGTGAGTTGCCTCCGGTCGAGGTGCAGGTTTTAGAGCCGGCCGGGCCGACCTCACCGGGTGAGGTGACGCCAGCGACCGTGGAGACGACGCCCGTCACGTTGCCGGCGGTGGCGACCACGACGCCCTACACGATTCAGAAGGGCGACACGATTTCTGCGGTGGCCTACAAGTACAACCTGCGCTGGCAGGATGTCGTGGCGGTCAACCCCGGGATCTCGCCGAACCGTCTGCGTATCGGTCAGGTGATCCAACTTCCGGGCCAGATTGATCTGAGTCAAGTGCGCGCGGTGCCGGCGACGACGCCGAAAGCGCCTCGCGCGAGTGCGCCCAAGGTTTCCGCTCCGAAGGCGGCTGCGCCTGCGGCGGGCTCCACCACCACCTACGTGGTCAAGCCGGGTGATTCGCTCTCCGTGATTGCTCACCGGCACGGTATCAAGACTGCGGACCTGCGCGCAGCGAACGGGATTAAGGGCGACAAGATCATCGTCGGCCAAAAGCTGAAGATCGTGGGCGCGACCAAGACGTCTGCCGGGGCGACGTCGGCCAAGGCCGCAACGCCTGCCGCCGCGCCGAAGATGGCTGCGCCAAAGGCAACGGCCTCGGCACCCAAAGCTGAGACGAAGCCCCAAGCGACTGTTGCGGCACCGCCGCCCGCTCCGGCTGCTACCGCCGAGACTGTCGCGCCCGCGCCGGTTGAGAGTGCGCCTGTGAAGGTAGAAACCGCCGCCCCCGTGACGGTGTCTCCGGTTGCCGCCGATCCGAACGTCCAGACCTACACGGTCAAAGAGGGCGAGGATCTGTATGCGGTCGCGATCCGCTGGGGTGTCAGCCCGAGCGACCTGAAGTCGTTGAACAACCTGACCGGCTCGGAACTGAAGGCCGGTTCCGTCCTGAAGATCCCCGGCGGCGTGAGATAATAGCGAGAGGCTGAGACGTGCGTACGACGTTGATGACGTTGGCACTCGTCGTCCTGTCGCTGCTGGGTTTCGGGATTGTTTTGCTGGCGACGGCCAGTTCAGTGCGGGCGCAGGGGCTTTACGGCGACCCGCACTTCTTTGTTAACCGTCAGTTGATATGGATGGCCTTGGCGCTCTGCGTGGCTTGGGCTGCCTCCCGGTTTGACTATCACTGGTGGAAAGAGACCCCGGCACTGAGCATCGGTCTCTATCTGTTTGTGGTGCTGGCGCTGATGCTGGTTTTCGTGCCGGGGATCGGTGTCAAGGTCAAGGGGAGTTATCGCTGGCTCGGCTTTGGGCCGTTTCGCGTGCAGCCGAGCGAATTCGCGAAGTTCATGACGGTGGTGGTGATGAGTGTCTGGATGGATCGCATCGGGCGCTGCGTACGTCAATTCTGGAAGGGTGCGGTCATTCCAGTGCTCGGCCTCGGAGTGATCGCTGCGTTGCTTGTACTCGAACCCGATTTCGGCGCGACGATGGTGGTCTGCGTGGTCGGCGGACTGCTGATGTTTGTGGCCGGCACCCGAATCATCTATCTGCTGGGTTTTGGTGCGGCGGGGATTGCTGTGGTCGGTACCTTCGTTCTCGCCAATGCCAACCGCATGGAGCGCATCAGGGCCTGGCTGCATGGCGAGGAGAGCGGTTCGGCCGCTGCCTACCAGTTGAAGCAGGCGCTCATTGCCTTCGAGAATGGCGGGCCTTGGGGGGTCGGGTTCAACCAGAGCATCCAGAAGTACAACTACCTGCCGGAGGCGCACACCGACTTCATTTTCGCGATCGGCGGCGAAGAGTTCGGCTTCCTGTTTTCAATCGGCGTCTTGCTGGCCTTCGTGCTTGTTCTCGTGTGCGGTATCCGCATCAGTCAGCGTGCGCCCGACCGGCTCGGACGCATGCTGGCTTTCGGCATGACGGTGCTGCTCGTCTTTCAGGCGGGCTTCAACATCGGTGTCGTGACCGGCTGCCTGCCCACCAAGGGACTGGCGTTGCCGTTCATGAGTTACGGGGGCACTAACCTGATCACCGCAATGTTGGCTGTGGGAACTCTGGTGAACATCGGGCGGCACGTCGATGTGTCTGACGAACGCATGCACACGCAGGTTGTCAAAAACGCGACGATTAAGCTGTAGCACCCTTGTCTCACTGGTCGGTGAGACAAGGTTTGGTTTCAGGAACCTGAGACCATCCTTCCGCGCAGCGGAAGGCGGCTCGTGGGGACACTCGCCCTCCAGCCTTCGCGCCTTCGCGTGAAACAACCGAGCAGTGCCCCCAAAAAACCTCTGTGTTCTCTGCGTCTTTGTGACAAGCAGCGCAAATCTCAAATCTCAAACCCCCAATCCTTAAGATCCGAGTTTCTCCAGTCCCTTGAAATACGGTGCTACCCGCCCCTTGTTGCAGGGCTTGAGCCCGATACACGTGAATCGTCTAAATACCTGTCCCTTAGTCGTCTAAATACCCTTGGTTGCCGATCATGACGCGCGCGTCGCGCGGGCACTCAGCCGCGAACGCGGCGGTGCCTTCGTCAAGGACGAGGTTCACATGCTCGTCCCCCTCGACGAGCCCGTCGCGCAACGACAGGATTTCGACGGCCACGGAGGCTTCGCCGGCGGGGATTGTGGCGGAGAGCGGACGCTGCACAAAATCCACTCCGTTTTCTGCGTCGCCCGAGAACGTGTAGGTCACCGTCAGCGGTTGCGAGAGGTCGCCGCCGCGCTTGATGCGGAACACGCCTGGGAATGACGAGCCCTCGGTCGTCCGGTCCACGTCGGGAACCACCCACACGGGCGGCTTGGCGTCGAGCGGTTCGCTGTAGGTCCATATCGTGCCCACTCTCGTGCCGACGTAAAGTTTGCGCCCCAGAACGCCGATGCTACGTGCATCCGACGGAGCGTTCGTGCTCAACGTCGTCCAATTCTGCAAGTTGGTTGTGCGCATCACCGTTCTATCGTACCCCAGCGTATACAGTGCCCCATCGGAAATCACGTAATCACATACGTAGTTTTGCGACACCGCCGTGGGAGCACCAGTGCCATTGAAGGAATGGAGGTAGTTATTGATCTTCAAAACCATGACCCCCGCAAAACTGGAAGTTTTGCTGCCGTACTGCCCGATGCCGTAGCTGTTCGTTGTCCATGTCGTGCCGTCATACGAACTGCATGCGCCGGATGAGCTGCTCTGTAAATACATTTTCCCGCCAACCGTGCCGACAAAATAGAAGCGGCTGTAGTCGTCGTCGAGGTACACTTCCTGATATCCGAGCGTCCACGTGTTGCCGTCGTCAACAGAGCGTTTTGCATGCGAGAGATGGTCGCCGCCAGAGCCCACGATCCACAAATCCTTGCCGTTAAATGTTGTAATGCCATAACAGTGTTCCATATATACGCTCTTGAACTGCCAGCCTTTGGAGTAATCAAGAACGGCCACGCCGGAATGCGTGCTGGGATCGATCGGAGGCACATAGAGGCGTCCAAAAATCGGCGTGAAATAGTACACGGCCTCCGTCGTGAAGACGAATGGTTCGTCAAATGTTTTCGTCACGGGATCGTATCCCGCTAGCGTTATCGGCCCGGTGTTGGCATTGTAGTCGCCAAAACCCGAATACAGGCGGCCGTTCCACCCCTGCACGGCACGGATGATTTTGCCGGCGCTAGTCCTCTGCGCCTGCGCCCATTCGTTCACGACCTCCAGGCTCCAGACGTCGGGCGCGGCATTCGCCTGCAACGCGAGCGCCGCCCCTGCGATGGCCATGAAAAAAATCCGGATGAAATGCGTTGCATTGGCTTTCATTTCACGTGTTCCTTCGAGTCGTGTCGGTTCCGTTCTCTGTTGCTCTATAGCGGAAGGCGGCTCGTGGGGACACTCGCCCTCCAGCCTTCGCGCCTTCGCGTGAAACAACCGAGCAGTGCCCCCAAAAAACCTCTGTGCTCTCTGCGTCTTTGTGAGAGGGAACCCGAGTATAGGTAAAAACGCTCAATGTTCGCAATCGATTAGTGACAGGGGCATGCGAGCCGAGTGCGTGTTTTGTGTGTGCGCAACTGGAGGCGGGCGTCCCCGCCCGCAGAAAGTTGATGAGCGACGGACAGGAATGTCCGTGCCCCTGTTCCTTATGTACGTCGTTCTGGCTGTGGTTCCGCACGTTGCGTGGAAGGGGCAACTAAGGTATTTAGGCGACCGACATGTGAAAAACCACAGCCATATACCGCATTCTCGCCCCTTTTCCACCTCGGCCGTTATTTCCACACTTTGAAAGGTGCGGCAAAGTAGGGCGGGACGTCCCGCCGCACAGTGCTCTGCACAAGCGGCGTTTCGCGCCGCCATTGTTTGAACGCCGAACGCCGAAGTAAAAAAACTCCTAAATCCTAAATCCTCCTTGGCTAAGGATGCTGGCGCATCCTTAGCCTACTCGTGCCGCAGGGCGGTGAGAGGATCGAGCTGCGCGGCCTTCCATGCCGGATGCGTTCCGAAGGTGATCCCTGTGATTACGGAGACCGCCAGCGCGACAATCAGCGAATCGGAGGTCACCACGGCCTTGAGGCCAGCCTCTCCGCCCATGCGTGAAATCCACTCGGCGGCAGCAGCGGTCGCAATACCCAGCCCGGCGCCGAGCCCGCCGCCGATGGAGGTCAGCAGCACCGACTCGGCGAGGAACTGCCAGAGGATGTCGCGCTTGCGTGCGCCCAACGCACGCCGCACGCCGATCTCGCGCGTCCGCTCGAAGATGTTGGCGAGCATGATATTCATGATGCCGATACCGCCTACCAGCAGGGAGATCGCGGCGATTGATGTCATCACCACGGTGAAGATGCGTTGCGTGCGCTGCGCGCTTTGCAGTAGCTCGTAAGGGACTTGCACCTCGTAGTCGACTTGCGCATGTGTTTCGCGCAGGTAGGTGCGTAGTCGGCCGGCTGTGCTGGGAATCGCATTGACGTTTTTTGCCGCGAGATAGAGGTAATCGTAATCCACCCGCTCCGCCATGCCGCGCCCCATCCGAACAGTGATGCCTCCCCAGAGAGACGTGGCCGTCTCCAACGGCATGCAGACGATGTTGTTGAGTTCGAGCTGCCCGCCGATGCGACCGCCCCCCGGACTCTCCATCAATCCCACCACGCGGAAGGAGGCGTTGCCGATGGCGATGGTTTGGCCGATGGGATCGCGATGGCCGAAGAGCCGACGCGCGGCCTTGACGCCGACCACGCAGATCGGGTCAAGAATTTTACCGTCGGTCGGCACCAAAAAGCGGCTGCGTCTGTCCACCAGCCGACAGCGCGTCGCCTCCAGAAAGTCTGGCGTGGTCGCGATGGCTTTGATGTCGGTGGATGCCTGTCCCAGAAAGATTTCCCGCCGCACTTCCATGACTGGCACGAGCAGGCGCACATTTTCGAAAACGGCGGCGATGTGCTCGACATCGCGCTGCGTAATACCGTAGCGCTGGGTGTACGAACGGGTCGTCTGCTTCACGTTGCCTTCAGCCGGCTTCACCGAACGCAGGATGATGTTGTCGACACCCTGCGATTCGATCTGATGCAGGGCTTCGCGCCGTCCGCCCTCACCGATGGCCAGCATGGCCACGACTGCGGCAATACCCAGCACAATACCAAGCGTGGCCAACAGCGACCGCACCAGATGCCGCGTCAGACTCGCATAGACAGTCCGGGCCGTTTCCAGCAGGTTCATGCTTCGCTGGCCCTCCCGTCATGGATCGTGACCGCCTGCGTGGCGTAGGTACGGTAGGCCGGGTTGTGCGTCACCATGATGATGGTCTTGCCGCTGCGGTGCAACTCCTGAAAAATGCTCAGCACCTCCAGGCCGGTCTTCTCGTCAAGATTGCCGGTGGGTTCGTCGGCGAGGATGACGGGCGGGTCGTTGGCGAGCGCGCGCGCGATGGCGACACGCTGGCATTGGCCGCCCGAGAGTTGGGTGGGGCGCGAGCCGTAACGGCCTTCCAGCCCGAAGCGATCCAGCAGTGCCCTGGCCCGCTGGCGCATGGCCGCACGCGGAACACCCGCATACTGCATCGGCACGCAGACGTTCTCGAGGATCGTCAGATGCGACAGCAGGTTGAACGACTGAAAAACCATGCCGATCATTTTACAGCGAACCGCCGACGTGGCGTCATCGTTCAATCCCGACACCGCGCGGCCCTCAAGCAGGTAGGTTCCGGAGGTGGGACGCATCAGCAGACCGAAGAGATTGAGCAAGGTCGATTTCCCGGAGCCGGACGGCCCCATCACGGTCAAGAACGCGCCGTGCTTTACGATGAGGTCAGTAGGACGCAACGCGAAAATCTGCGTACCGCCGGCTTCATACGTTTTGCTCAGCCCGCGCAGTTCGATTAGCGGGGCTTGGGGCGGTGGCGTGTATGGGCGCGCACCGCTCATGGCGTGAGCGGCTCCACGATGTGGGCGGCCAAAACACTCAGCGCCGACCGATCAAGCACGAACAACACGTCCAGCCCGCGCACGGCCGCATAGCGTTTGCCGAAACCGGCTTCACGCCCGATCCGGAGCGTTTTGCGCACGGCATCCTGCGCATCGACATCGATGCTGATCTCCAGCCACGGCTCGCGAAGTCCGAAGGCGGAGAGACGTTCGGGCTCTAGGCCCACGCCTTCAATACGGTCGGCCCGCAGGTTTTCGACACAGACAAGCAACGCATGCAACCGATCGTCGACGATACGCCCGGTCGTTCCTTCGCCCAGGCGCCACAGCGCCTCGCTGTTCTCGCGCTCCACGACCGTGGCGGGCGTCCCTTCATGTGTGACCGTAATCCGCCGCACGCTGGCGCGCGGCAGGTTCAGCACGTTCTTGTCGCGCAGGCTGAATAGGCCAGCCATGTTGACGAGAGCCGGCGGCAAATTGCTGGATGCGACCCGATAGACCGCCGGTGCGTTTGTGAAAACCAGATCAAAAGCGGTGCCTTCCAGATCGCCGGGGGCAATCAGGAAACGCCATGCGCCTTGCTCTGCGGTCAGTTCGACTTGACTGATCGGCAGGGAGCGTTCATGCGTCGCGGTTCGGGTGTCGTCTCCATTCTCAAAGATGGCGTCGGCTCTCAGTTGCAACAGCCGTTCGACCGTATCGCGCACAGCAGGCTGATCCGCCTTGTCAGAGACCGGTGCCTCAAATCGCCAGAGGCCATTGGTCTGCGTCAACACAAACAGCGCATCGCCTAGATGAACCTGCAAGCGCCGCACACCTGCGGCAGACCCGGAGAAGGGGCGCGGGTCGCGCAGACCGGCAACCGTCAACTTGAAGGCGTCGGCCACTGCATTTGAAACCGCGCCGATTGCCCCGCCTCCCGGCAGGAGCACATAGCAGAGCGACGAGGCACCGTCGAGCGTGTGCCCCAGAGTAATTTTTTCGGGCGACGTGTCACCGTTCTCCTGCACGTTGATCTGGATCCCGGAGTCAGGTCCCAATCCGTAAAGCCCCATCCGTGTTTTGAGCGCGGAGTCGGTCACGGTGACATCCAGAATATTTGAGACCGTGGGCCAGACAAAATGCGCGAGCCTTGCTCCGTAGAGCGTGTCGAGAAGGCTGTCAATCCGTTCGTCATCCGCTGCCGCCGCCGCCGGTTGAACCAGCCGCCAGGTGCCTGTCTCTTTTGACAGTGTGATGAAGGGGCGACCGGGCGCGCGCACCTCGAGTGCGCGGACTGCACTGCGGACGCCACTCAGTAGCTTGCGCGAACGGAGATCGTCGGCTGTATGTGGGAGCGCATCAAGCAGTGCGGCCGGTACGACCAAAACTTGGTCGGAACCCTCGACGCGCAGGTAGAGTTCGTTGCCGAGCGGGGTGAGGGCTCCCAACAGGAATGATTCACTGCGTTGCATGCTTTCCAGCGTCACATGGACGCGGGGCGGTGCCAGACCGAAATCTCGCAGGGAAAGCTCGCGCTTGCGGAGTTCTGAAAACGCGATGGCATCTTTGACTCGCGTCGATTCGAACGCATCGAGCAATTGTGCCACGGTGCCTTGTTCAACCTGCGCGGGGAAGGGTGCGGTCATGTGCCATCGTCCGTCCGTCAACTCGACGCTCATCCGTGCTTCGCCGCGGTCGATAGTCAGGCGCGTCACGCGGCCCAAGGCCTCGTCAACCACATGCGAGCGGACGCTTTCCTGCATGCCGAAGGTTTGCCGCCTCACGTGCAGCCCCCATAGCAACAACGCGCAAACCGTGATGGCCGTCAGTAAAAAAAGAATGATTCGCCGATTACCCATATCCGCTTTCTACCGCCTTGATCGCATAGACGTCAGCCAGAACACAAGGAAGACGCAGAGCGGCACGACGCCTGCGGCACCCACCATGAAGAGAACCCACTCGTGCCGTGTAAAGCCGGTCACCAGTGTGGCGTCACCGCCCAGCGAGGGGGCCGATCCCATGTCGATGCCGGCCAGCCAGGCCACGGCATTCACAAAGAAATCGCGGTTGGCGCTGGCGCGCGAAGCCAGCATGCCGTTCATGACGAAATCGGACTCACCGATTACGCACAGGCGTGTCGGGCGGAACGCCACGTCTTTGGCGACACTGCCGCCGCGTTCGGAGACGGCCGCCACCGCCACCGGCCCCGGCAGTTCGGTTTGCGGATCGAACTGACGCGGGAAGACATGGGGGTGGCTTTCACCCCACCCGTCGGCATCGGTCGAGGCGAGCAGGGTGACCTTGGGCCGATCCGCGCCAGTCGGTGCAGAGGTTTCGTTCAGCGTTTGGATGCAACGGGCGTTATTAAAGACCAGAGAGGCGTTCTTGAGTTCGCGCGTGATGACGTGGTCAGCGAAGTTTGAAAGCACGACCTCCTGACCGGAGAGCGTCTGTGGGCCGACAGCGAAAAACGGCAGCAGCTTGATGCCCCACTTGGCCAGCACGCCTTCTACGCCGGTTGTGATGTGGGGAGCCGCTAGATAAAGTAGCCGCCCGCCATTCTGCAGGAAGCCATCAAGCAGCGCGATCTCTTCTGCATTCAGCGCATAGCGCGCACCGGCGATGACCAAGACGTGGCAATCATCGGGAATGCGGCTGAGTCCGGGCAACGTGAGGGGCTTGAGATCAAAGCCGCCGCGATTCAGTTCACGGGCGATATCGGAAAAACCATGCAACTCATCGTAATCGTCAAAGCGTACCTCGCCGTGCCCTTGCAGCCAGTAGACGACCGCCCGCTCGAAAGGCAGGGTCAAACGCGCGATCGCCGCCGCGCACACGCTTTCGCCGCGGAACACACCCAACTGGCGGTGGCCGCGTGCGTCGAGTTCCTCGTGCGTACGCAACAGGGATTGTTGCGCGATCATCTCGTCAAGTGTCACAACCAACCGACGGCGCTGGCGTTCCAGCAGCAGGGCGTTCTCCGGCACCTTCTGCGCCGCGAGTTGCCCCGCCCGCGCCAGATCCCAGCGGGGATCAACGTAGTGGATCATGATGTCGGCACCGGCCACGCTGCGCGAGGCTTGCCGCAAGCCGCGCAACAGACGTGAGACCGGCCTGAACATCGGGTGTCGGCGGTCCATGAAACAGGTGATACGGATTGATCCTTGCGTGTCGGCCAAGATATCGCGTGTACGCGCCGAAACTTGCGTGACCTTGCCGACATTGACCTCCCACGTCAACGCCGTGTAGTAGGCCAGCGCCACGACCAGAACGCAGAGCACGCCACCCAGCACGATAGCCAGTAACGTGGAACTCTGCAAGGTGCGTCGTCCTGATTTTGGTGTTTTGTCGGAAGCGGGTTCTTTTTTCACGGCATCATCCCCGCAGGCGCAACAGCGCCAGCAACTTGGAACAGGTAAACAGGAAGAAGAGGGCCGTTGCGACATACAGCACAATGACGGACGTCGTAAAAAGCCCGGTCGAAAAATCATGTACATGCATCAGTAATGGCATCCACGCCACGGAGGTGCGCACGCCAGGCAGCCACGCGAGAATCGCCGCATACACGGCAATCGGCAGGGCGCTGCACACGACCAGCGAACTGACGGCGGCGGCCGCTTGATTACGGAAAAGCACTGAGATCATCGTGCCCGCTGCGCACCAGGTCGAGGCTTGCAACAGCAGGATAAAGGCGGTCGCGGCAATCGCAGTAGCACTGGGCCGCGCAAGCTGCGGCCCAGACAACGCCGGTAAGAGCAACGACGGAACCAGCAGCGACAAGCCCAGCGTCACGGCGACGGCGGTCATGGCGGAGAAGAACTTGCCGAGGACGAGGTCACGCTCTCGGATTGGCGCGGACATCAACAGGTCGATCATGCCGGTCGCACGTTCTTCGGCGAAAAGGCGCATGGTGAGCACGGCGCACAGGATTGGCAGCCAAGGCGCGACCGATAGTCCCCAGACACTCTGGATCTGCAACACGCTGCCTTCGTTGTTGCGCAGCATCATGACAAACGTCCAGCCATAGACCACCAGAAACGCTACCATCGGCACACCGTAGGAAAAAGCTCCCCGGAAGGCGCGGACCTCACGTAGCCAGATCACTCGGATTGCCTTCATGCTGAGACCTCCTGTGCGTCGTCCGGGTCAGCCAGGAGCCTGTCAACCTGCTCAATCAATTCGGCTCGGTCAAAATCACTGGTGCGGAACATGGCTGCAATACGGCCGTGGTTCAGCACGATCACGCGTGTACACCAGTTCAGCATTTCATCGAGTTCATGGCCTGTCGCAATCACCGCCGCGCGCAACGAAGCGGCCGACAGCGCCGCGCCACATGCCGCACGCTGGGGGCGGTCAAGTCCGGCCAAGAGATCATCCAGCAGTAACAGCTTGGGAAACGTGCTCAGGGCATCCGCCAGACCAACGCGCTTGCGATACCCGTGGGAAAGCAGGCCAATGCGTGTATCGCGTACGTCGGTAAGGCCACTCGCAGACAGAGCCTCGTTGATGCGCCGTCGCACGCGCATAGCGCGTTCGCCCTTCAAGCGCACGCGGTAGGTCAGATACTCCTCCACAGTCATGTCATTGTAGAGCGGGTTATGCGCGGACAGGTAACCGATGGTACGGCGATATTTGATGGGCCGCTGCAACGTATCGACCCCATGCAGGTGCACAGTGCCAGCGTCCTGCATCAGGAGGCATGCCAAGACTTTCAGGAGCGTCGTCTTACCCGCGCCATTGGGACCGGTTAGCGCGACGATTTCGCCGGGCGCCACGTCAAACGTGATGTCCTTCAGGATCGGGCGTGTGCCATAAGCGAAAGAGATATGGGCAACATCCAGCATCGTTCCTCACATATTTTTGTCCACAAAGGGTGCTAGGGCCGCCTCCAGCACATCCAGCCGCTCACACAAAAGCGCGGCATCCCGCGTCTCGACAATCAGGCGCAGGTAGGGTTCGGTATTTGATTTACGCACGCTGAACCAGCCGTCGGCGTCATCAAGGCGCACACCGTCGATGTCGCACCGGGCAGCGCCGCCGCTCCAAGCGTCAGCGGCCGCGAGTACGGCTTCGATCGCCCGGTCTTTATCGGCGATACGGTAGTTCAACTCGCCGGAATTGGCGTAACGGCAGATCGGTGCCATGAGGGCGCTGAAGCTTACGCCCCGGCGTTTGGCGTCGGCCAGAGCCGCCAGCACCAGCAGGGCGGCCAACTCGCCGGAATCGCAACAGAAAAAGTCACGGAAGTAGTAGTGGCCGGCCAACTCGCCACCGCACACCGCGCCGGTCTCGCGCAATAGCACCTTGGCGAAGGCGTGTCCGACCTTGCCCATCACAGTGTGCGCGCCGTCGGCTTGCAGCGCTTCGATCGCGCCGCGCGAGGTCCGCACATCGTGGATGACGGTCGCGCCGGGTTCTCGCCTAAGGAATGTGCGCGCGATGATCGGGATCAGATAGTCCGGCTGCACAAAGGCACCGGTCTCGTCCACGAACATCACGCGGTCGGCATCGCCATCAAAGATCACACCAACATCAAGCTGTTGCGCGCGCACCACTTGGGCGAGCTGTTCACGGCTCGCCGCCTCCAGCGGATTCGGCGAGTGGTGGGGGAAGGTGCCGTCAGGCACGTCGTTGAGATAGATTGGGCCATCGCCCAGCAGGTCATGGATAAACAACCCCATGACGCCGTCGGAGCAGTCGACCGCATAGCGCAGTCCGCTCAGGTCGGCGCGGAATGCCGACATCCATTCGATAAAGGCGTCGCGGTAGTCGACCTCGCGACGGACACCCGGTTGCGCCGCGGCTGGCGGCAGTCCACCGGACATGACCTTCGCCTCCACCTCGGCGAGACCGTTCGTATAGCCCACGGGCCGGGCACCAGCGCGCGAGACTTTCATGCCGTTGTGCGAGGCCGGATTGTGCGAGGCCGTGATCTGTACCGAGGCGTCATAACCTTCGCGCGCGGTGAAAAAGTAGACCATCGGCGTAGTAGCCAGACCCATGTCGTCCACCGTGCAACCGGCTTCGGCCAGGCCGCGGCATAGCGCGTCGCGCACAGCGGGCGATGAGAGGCGCGCATCGCGTCCGATCAGCCAGCGCCGTGCGTCCAGCACATGCGGCAACCAGCGTCCGATGCGGTAGACGGTATCGAGATCAAAGTCCCGGCCGAACTCGCCGCGCATGTCATAGGCTTTGAAAAAAGACATCGTCTCTCCGTTTCTCAGTGGATCACGACCAGCGAAATGCCGGAGTGCGCCCCTTTGGGCTTCATGGCCTTCAGCCAAGGCGGCATTTCCGAGGCGGCGGTTTCGGTGGTATTGGTGGTGACGTCGATAGCGGCGGGTGAAGAGGCGGCTAAGGTCTGCATCACCTCCTGCAATCGCGCGGTATTGCGCCGATCCAAATGCGTCGAGGTGGAGAATGCGCCTAAGATGCCGCCGACCAGCGTACAGATGATCGAAACCATGATCAGCGTCGAAAGCTTCACTGCGAGCCGCCCATTTTGATCGGTATGCAGACCTTTCTGCGCCTGCACGCGCTCGCGGACGGCTTCCAAACGCTCGCGCTCAAGCAGGATACGCTCGCGCTCGAGCTTGAGCTTCTCCTGCTCGATCTGCAGCTCCGTGCGCGACAGGGTTTCATCTCCCGTCGCGGGATCAAGCGATAAGTTATCGATCACGTCCATGCGGCTTTTCCTCCGGGTTACGCGCGAAG